>JAKLKE010000115.1 GCA_023150775.1 Myxococcota bacterium | reverse complement strand
CTCATGGAGCTTCATCAGGGTGAGCTGGAGGGCCTCGACGGCCCCACGGCTTTTGCGCGTTTCCCCGAGGTTTTTGCGGCGTGGATGAGCGACCCCGCCAGCGCGGTGATCCCCGGCGGCGAGGCGCTCATCGCCTGCCAGTCCCGGGGCGTGGCCGCCTTGACCCGCATCGCCCAGGCCCACCGCCCAGGCCCGCCGGTGATCGTCGTGAGCCACCAGCTCCTCATCGTCACCACCCTGCTCGCCGCCTTGGGCCAGCCCCTCAACGGCCTACGAAAGCTCAGCCAGAGCAACACCGCCGTGAACCTCCTGGGCTGGTCCGAGGCCGAGGGCCTGCGGGTGTGGGTGCAGAACGATCGGGCGCATCTGGAGGATCCTCCGCCCGTCGCCGCGGCGCGCTGAGCCGAGGGCCGCCGCCAATCCAGCCAAGTCCGCGACCCCACCCGGAGATCCGGCATCCTGAACCCGAGCGCCCCGACCCGCGCTCAACGAGGTGTCGCCATGACCCGCCGCTCCTTTGTCGCCGCCGCCCTCGCCTTCGTCGGCTGCGCCCGCGCTGGGGGGCTCAAGCCCTCCGTGAAGGGCAACGCCGCCCCGGGCCTCACCACCGAGGCCGCCTCCCCCGCCACGATCACGCCGATCACGCTCACGGACGCCGAGTGGAAGAAGCTGTTGAGCCCCACGGCCTACCACATCCTGCGGGAGGAGGGCACCGAGCGCGCATTCACCGGCGCCCACTGGGACAACCACGAGGACGGGGTCTACGTCTGCGCGGGCTGCGGTCTGCAGCTCTGGTCGAGCGCCGACAAGTTTGAGTCGGGCACGGGCTGGCCGAGCTTCACGCGGCCGGTGCGGGTCGAGCACGTCCGGGTGAACCTCGACTCCAGCTACGGCATGGTGCGTGAGGAGGCCGAGTGCGCCCGCTGCGGAGGTCACCAAGGCCACGTTTTTGACGACGGCCCCAAGCCGACGGGCCGCCGCTGGTGCATCAACTCCGAGGCCACGGTGTTCGTGAAGCGCGCCTGATCGTCGGCGGCTTGGCCCGCCTCAGCGGCCGCCCCGCGCGCCGAGCAGCTCCGGCAGGAGCCGCCGCGCGGTCTCGGCCTCGGGGCTCTCCGGCGCAACGGCCGTCACCCGCAAGAGCTGCTGGGTGGCGGCGCTCTCTTCACCCGCCTTGAGCAGGATCATCCCGCTCGTGAGGTGCAGTCGGGCGGCGTCGGCGTTGTTGCCCCCTCGCAAGAGCGCAAAACGTAGAGCGCCCAGGGCCCGGGCCGCCTCGCCTCGGCTGGCCAAGACCGTCGCCAGCGGGGTGAGCGCCGAGACGGGCAGCGCGCCCAAGGCCTCGGGTGAGACGACGCTCCCCTCCGCCGCGGCCACGTCGATCTCCCCGTTCTGTAGAGCCCGAATCACCCGCTCCATCGGCGTAAACGTCTGCTCTTTCACCGCCATCGCCGCGCCCCGCCGCGCGACGAGCCAGGCCACGCCGGCGCCGCTCACGAAGCCGCCGATGTGCGCGCCATACGCCACGGGGCCATCGGCGCCGATGAGCACGGGCAGGAGGTTGTCGAGCACGAGGTAGGCCCCGAGCACCCACCGGGCCGGGAGATGAATCACCCTGAAGAAGAACGGGAAGAGCCCCAGCGCCGCCCGCACCTGGTTGTTGGGGAAGAGCACGAAGTACACGCCGAGGAGCCCCGAGACCGCCCCCGAGGCGCCGATCATCGGCAGGGGTGAGCTCGGTGAGAGCGCCGCGTGCCCAGCGACGGCGGCGAGGCCTGTGCCCAAGTACACGACCACGGCGCCGAGGCGCCCCAGGCGGTGCTCGACGTTGTCGCCGTAGATCCACAAGAACAGCATGTTCCCGGCGAGGTGGGCGAGGCCGCCGTGCATAAACATCGACGTGAAGGCGTCGGACCAAGACGGCGCGAAGGGCCGAAACCCCCGCTCCCAGACGAGCAGGTCCCAGGCGCTCAGCCCGCCGACGCCCACGGGCAGGTGGAGCTGCCAGAGGCGAGGATCCGTGGGGTCTACGGCGACTTGGCCCAGCGGGAGCGTGTAGAGCAGGTACACCGCGACGTTGAGCGTGAGCACGGCCCACATCACCCACGGGCGAAAGCCGCGCGGGTTTGGGGCGTCGCCGATGGGCAAGAAGAACATGCGGGCTCGTCGTGGCGGGTTGTTCTTCGAAGCTGCGCGCCGCGCACTAAGATGACAAGCGGCACGATCCTCCCTTCGCCGGGCCCACCCCGCGCCCCCGCAGATCCGGCGCTCAGGGGCCACACTGGCGCATCGCCAAGAACCTCCGCTATACTTGGCGGTCCCCCAGCTTGAGGTGCCAATGCGCGCGCTCACCTTCGTGCTCGTCCTCTCTGCGTGTCGTGAGGACACGCTCCCGCCGCCCGTCGAGGGCCAGACCCCAGGCGACTGCAGCGATGGCGCCGACAACGACGTCGATGGCCTCTTCGACTGCGAAGACTCCGGCTGCAAAGGCGCCCCCGAGTGTGCGCCTGAGGACACAGCGCCCCCTGAAGACACCTCCCCGCCCCAAGACACCGCCCCCCAGACCTTCGGCGTCGCCTTGGAGTGGACCGACGAGTCCCTCCTTGTGAAGATCTACAACTCCGACGAGCCTTCATGGCGCTTCGGCATGTACTCCCAAGACGGCCTGAGCCCCTACCCCACCGAGTCCTGCGTCGGCATCGCCTTCTGCCACGAGCTCGGCCCCGACGGCGGCGAGCTCCTATACACCACCAACCTAGAGCAGGTCGGCCCCGGCTACACCCTCTTCCGCCGCTCGTGGGACACACACAGCGCCTACATCCTCCGGGGCACCGGCGACCGCTGCTACGTCTGGGGCGTGAAGCGCGACTACTTCAAGGACGAGGGCTGCGAGGAGCTGACGGTGGAGTGAGGGAGGCGGGGTGCTTACTGCCCCTTCTTCGTCTCCACCGGCGCCGCCTTCTCCTCCACCGCAGGCGCTACGGGCGCCGTCGGCTCCACTACAGGCGCTGCCTCGGGCTTCGGCGCCTCGGCGGGCTTTAGCGTCGGCAGCTCATCGGGCACCCAGTGGGCCTCTAAGGTCCAGGTGTAGGCCGCGCCGTCAAAACCTTTGGGCGGCGTCGGCGTGGCGGACGAGCGGCTGGGGTAACCCTGGTAGAGGATGAGCTGGGGCGTCGCGACGGGCACACGCTTCTGGGAGCGGCCCTTCACCTGGTACACCCCGGCCTGCACGACGATGGTGTCGTGCTGACCAACGGCCTCGATGGTGACGACGTGGGGCAGACCGCCGAAGGAGACGTCAAGCTCCGTGGTGTCGGTGGGCAACACCCACACGTCCTCCACCACGACGGTGTCGCCGGGGCCGACGAGCTTGAGCTGGAGACGACGGCCCTCATCGCCCGCGAAGGCGGCGCTGAGCGTGAGCAAGAGCGGGATCATTGGCTGAGCCTTCGGATCGCCCGCAAGAGCGCGCGGTTGGCGCGCGCGCGGCCGGGGGGGATCCAGTCTGGGGTTTGAGGGACGGCGCCGACGGGGTGATCGTTGAGCTGAAACCAGGG
This sequence comes from Myxococcota bacterium, assembly GCA_023150775.1. GTDB lineage: Bacteria > Myxococcota_A > UBA796 > UBA796 > CAJQPC01 > JADKFE01. The sequence continues at coordinate 11,448 of JAKLKE010000115.1, read as the reverse complement.
CAGGTCGCCCCGTGACGCCGCCTGGATCATGCGCTCGGCGTGCCGAAGCTCGCCGGGCTGGGCGTGGTCACGGGTGGACTGCACACGAAGGTAGCCACAGCGCAGACGTCCGACATGGCGTGTCGCCTCTCGGGGCGCCCAATAAAACTCGTCGTCTAAGCCGTGGCCCATGGCGGGCACCAGGCGGGCGCCGCCAGCGGTGATGATCTCCCGATCGCAGGGGCCCTCCCAGTCGATGAGCGCCGAGACCGCCGGGCCGTCCGCCCAGCCCGCCAAGGCGCCGCAGGCCATGGCGAGGCCCAGAGAGATGCTCACGACGAGCAGCCGCGCCGGGTCGACCTGGGGGTGCTCGGCGAGGGCCCGGAGCGCCACACGCACGTTGTCTTGGTGCTCGGGGCCGCCGTAATCCTCTTCGCCCCAGCTTCGACCGCGACCGGCGGGGTCAAAATGGGCGACGACGAGGCCCATGGCGGCGATCTCCCGGGCGTTCACCGGCTGGGTCCAGCCCTCAAACACCTCGCCGGGGTCGTTCGTGCCGGGGCAGAGCAGCACCGCCGGGTGTGGGCCCGCGCGCTCCGGGCGCCAGAGGCGGCCAAAGAGCCGGTAGCCCGCCGTGGACCGCAGCTCCAGAGACTCCTGGGTGAGCGGCGCCCCCAAGGCGCGCATGAGCGCCCGGCGAGGCAAAGACTGCGCGGTCGTGACGGCGGCGGCGCGAAGGGCGTTGGGATCGGGCATACCCTGCGAGGATAGCACCCGCGCGGCCTGACGCGAAGTCGCGGGGTGACCGGGGCGGCGGCGACGTGCTGGGCGCCGCGCTCGTCCCGCGCCGCCTCGTTCAGCTCACCGTGGCCCCGAGCCCCGTCAGCGCCCCTCGAAGCACGTCCGCGACGGCCTCGGCGCGTCCAGGCCATGACCGGGTGCCCCAGATGAGGATCAGGGTGTCCGTGGTGTGCTCATCGGTCTTGGTGCGCTGGGCGTCTTTCACGGCGTTGGCGCAGGGGCCCTCGCCGTCGAAGAGGCAGAGCAGGCCGCCGAGGCTGATCTCTTGCCCGCCTCGGTTGAAGATGTAAGACGCGCCGGCCTCGGCGACGCCGACCCGTTGTTCGCCCTGGAGCTTGGCGGCGTCTACGATGGAGATGGGCAGGCCGCCCACGAGCACCGCGGCGTTCACCAGGTCTACCCCGGCGTTCACCCGGGGCAGCTCATCACGCTCGGCGGCGGCGCGCATGTACTCCGAGCAGGGTTTGCTCCGACCCGAGGGCTTAAATCCCCCCACACGCAGGAGCGCGCGCACGAGCTCCTTCTCGGCGTCTCCCCAAGCCGGCAGCGCACCTTGAAGAGCGACGTAGGGGTCGGGGCCCGCGAGGGTCGAGAGCGCCTGGGGGAAGCGGGCGCGGAGCGTGCGCAGGTCGAGGAGCGGGTGAGGATCAACGGCGATGGACATGGGCCCTCGGCGGCTCAGGGGGACGCCCCTTTATCCTCCGCCGCGGCGAGCGCCGCCTCGTTCGCCGGGGCCGTGTTGTAGTGTTGGCTGCGCGGCGCGCGGAGCTCCACCCAGGGCCGGTCGTCGGTGTTGAGCTGCCCTCCGCGAGACAGGCGCTTGAGCCCGTCTGGGCCGAGGCGCGGGGCGATGGGATCGAGGGGCGGCGGCGGGCCCTCCCCCAGACGGCCGATCAACAAGGCGTCGGCGCCGGGCAAGGTCTCGTAGAGCCAGGCCTGGGGGAACACCGCGGTGAAGGTGCGCACCAAGGTCCGCAGCTCCGAGGGGGCGAGGCCGTAGAGCTGCACCCACTGGCAGAAGACGCCGCCGTCGTTCAGCCCCGCCGCGCCCAGGCGCCAATACTCCAAGGTGAACAGGTTCGAGACCCCGGTGATCCAGGGGTTTGAGGGCTCGGAGATGATCACGTCAAACTTGGGGCCCGCCCGGCTGAGCACGGCCCGGGCGTCCTCGACGAGCAAGCTCACCCGGGGGTCGTCCAGGGGCGCGCCGCTCACGGCGTCGAACAGGCGGCTGGCGGCGACCACCTCGGGCTCAAGCTCCACCACCGTGAGCGCCTCTACCCCGGGCTCAGCGAGGACCGCCCCCGCCGTCACCCCGGAGGCGAGGCCGACCAAGAAGACGCTCTGGGGCCTCGCGCTGAGCCGCGCCGGGAGCTGGCCGCTCAAGAGCTGGGTGGGCATGTCGTCGCCCGTCGAGGCGTCCACCTTGCCGTTGATCGACAGCCAGAGGTTGCCGCTGCGGTCGGACTGGCCCACGGCGACGGCGGCGCTGAGGCCGTCTCTGTACGAGCGGAGGGTCCAGCCCTCCTCGGCGAAGCGCCGAACGGCCTCGGGGCGGTGATCGGCGAGGTCGGAGACGCGGCTGTAGACCCCGACGGCGTACAGTTTGCCGTCCCAAGCGGGCAGAAGCGCCCACAGGATCAGCGGCGCCAGGAGCCAGCCGGGCTTACGGCTCAAGACCGCCGCGCCGAGGCCCGCCAAGGCCGCCGCCGCGCCCGTCGCGCCCTGAACCCCGAGGGCCGGGATGAGCCAGAGCCCCGCCCCGGCCGATCCAAACACCCCCAAGAGCGTGTTCACGCCATACAGACCGCCCGTCGCCGCGTCGTCGTCGCCCCCGGCCTCATCCAGGGCCCGGGCGAACACCACCCCCGAGGCCACGGGCGCGCCGCCCATGGTCAACACCGCGAGCAGCCCCTCCACGAGGCCCATGCCGCCGGGACCGACGACGGGGTAGGCCGCCGCCAACAAGACCGGCGCCTGCCCCCAACTAAACGCACCGAGCAAGGCGCTCACCCCGAGCATCCCCAAGGCCCCAGGCAAGACGGCGGGGTGGCGCAGGCGACGCCCCAAGGCCGCGCCCCCGGCGACCCCGGCCAAAAACACCGCGAGCACCATGCTGAACGCGTAGATCGACGGGCCGACCAAGGCCGCGGCGAGGCGCATCCAGCACACCTCCAGGGCCATGCTGATGAGGCCCGCGAGCCCGGCGGCGAAGAGCGCGCGGCGGCTGGCCGGCTGAGCGGCCCCCGACCCGGCCACAGACGCCTCGATGGGCAGCCCCCAGGCGCCCCAAGCGACGGCGACGGCGACCCCCGCCGCCAACCGCTCGGCGCCGACCACCCCCAGGAGCGGCAGCAACACCCAAGGCACCAGCAGCACGCCGACGACGGCGCCCAGGGTGTTCACCGTGTACACCGTGGTGATCGCCGCCCGATCCGGCAGACCCCGGGCGAGGGCGGGCAAGGTGGCCCCCAAGGCCAAGGCCGGGGGCAGGCTCAACACCGTGACCGCCAAGGCGCGGGGGCCCAAGCCGCCCGTCGCGAGCACCCAAGGCTCAACGAGCTGAATCAGCCAGGGCATGGAGAGCGCCCACAGCGCGGCGAGCAGCTCCAACACCGCCCAGGCCCTCGCCGGGCGCGCGGCGCGGATCCGCCCACCCAAGAGCCCGCCGAGCCCAAGCCCCCCAAACAGCGCGGCGACGGTGAGCGCCGACGCCACGGCGCCGCCGCCGCAGAGGAGCGCGAAGCGGCGCATCCACAGGCCCTCATACACCAACGCGGCGAGGCCCGACCCGAAGGCCAAGACGTAGAGGAGCGGCGGCGGCGCGGACCTCATCGTGGGGAGAGCTCGGGCAGCGCCGTCGAGAACGGCGGGGTCAACCAGGCCCAGACCAGCACGATCCCGAAGGCCCCCAGGAGCACGAGGCGCTGGCGTCGGCTCGCCGGGGCCCAGTCGACGCTCCAGCAGGCGATGGGCAGCCAGATCGCCGCCACAAACAAGGCCAGATGGGTGGGTGTGTCGTGCAGGAGGTGGTGAAACCGCAGCTCACGCCAGACGTCGCCGCTCGTGAGGTAGAGCGGCCCCGGCAGCGTCAACAGCGCCGTGAGCCCGGGGTGCCCGCCTCGGGCGGCGAGGCCGAGGCCCAAGGCGGCGAGGCCATAGGGCAAGGCGAGGAGTGGATCAAAACGGGCCAAGAAGCCCAAGAGCCCCACACAGAGGATCCCGCCCGCCGCCGCGCCGCCGCCCTCAAACGCAGGCCCAGCCACACGCCCTCGGGTGAGCCAGAGCGCGCCGAGCGCCAGAGCGGCGACGGCGCAGGGCTCGGCGAGCTCCCCCAAGGTCGGCGCCCCAAAGGCCGAGAGCGCCACGGCGACGGCCCAGAGCACCCCAAGCGCGACGGCACGAAGCGCCCCGCGAAGCAGGCCCAGGCCCGTGACCCACCACCTCCCCCAGATCCCGCCGAGCCCCACGACGGCGCCGAGCGCCAGCGCGCCAAACACAGAGACGCCCGGCGCCACCCAGCCCATGAGGCCCACAGAGAAGGTCGGCTCGCCACCATCGGCCCCCGGCAGCGTCGCCCGCGCGAGGCGGACCACGGCGTCGAGGGTGCGCGCCATGGCCGCGGGCTCGACCTGATCCATGGCGTCTTGGGGCGTGTGATAACGCCAGTAGATCCCCTCTGGGCCGCGCCCCATGAGGTGAAAGGCCCGCACCCCCGCCTGGGTGAACGGCCGATGATCCGAGCGCTCCATCCCCGGAAACGCCCGAGACATCGCCCGATACACAAAAGGCGAAGAGACGTGGGGCTCGCCGAGGGTGTGAAGCAGCCAGCGCAGGCTGTCATCGCCCCAGCGTGGGCCGAGGCCGTTCGCCGTGAGCGTGCCGTGCCCGACCAGATCCATCGACAGCACGAGCCCCGGCGTGAGCCCCTTCGCGGCGAGGGCGGCCTGCAGGTTCTCCGCGCCCAGAAGCCCCACCTCTTCGCCCTCGGGGAACGCGAAACAGGCGGGCTGGGGCAGAGCTTCGCCGCTGAGCGCGGCCGCGGCGGCGAGGTTCACACCGACGGCGGCGGCGTTGTCGATGGCGCCCGGCGCCTGTCGCACGGCGTCGAGGTGGCTGAGGCTCCAGAAGGCGCCCGCCTTGAGCGCCCCGACACAGACAAAACAGGCGTCGAGCCCAGGCGCCAGGCCCAGACAGCGCGGGCTGAGGCCCAGGGCGTCGAGCCGCCCCAGCACATGCTCCCGAGCGCGAAGCTGCCCTTCAGCGCTGGCCCGCTCGCCGAGGCTCACCAGCGCGGCGGTCTCGGAGATGGCCATCTCAGCGTCTTGGGCCCAAGCCGGAGCGAGGCCGAGGCCTAAGGTCAAGAGCGTCGTGAACATGCGCTTAGGGTAACCCGCGAAGCGCCTCAGAAGATCGACGCCACAAACGTCACCATCGTCGTCTGGTCGAGCTTGGCGAAGCGCTCATCATCGCTGGCGTCGTCGGGGGTGCCGCCATCGCTGATCAGCACGGGCACGTTGTCGAAGGTGATGTTGTGGCTGAGCTTCAGGCTCATCTTGTCGCTGAGCTTCACGTTCATCGCCGCGCGGTTGTAGAGGCGCAGGTCGTTCTCGGCGGCCGGCCCGGCGACGGTGAGCAGGTTCTCAAACACCTCGATCTCTTCAGTCACCTTCACGTTCTCGTTGACCACCCACTCCGCGCCGACCATCACGCGGGCCGAGGGGAACACATAATCGAGGCCCTCTTTGCCCAGATCCGAGCCCGGGGCGTACTCCTCCTGGGCAAAATCGACGCCGAGCTCGGTGAACAGCTTGAGATCGGCCTCATTCACGAGGCTTCGGGACACGCCGATCTGCTCATGGCTGCGCAGGCGGAACCCGGCGAGCACGTTGGAGTCGGCGCCGGCCAAGGCGTAGAGCGAGGTCTGCTCGCCCAAGAAGCGGTCGTAACGAAGCTGGGTCGTGAGGAGCTGCGCCGAGAGCGCCCAGTCCGAGACCGGCTGCTCCCGCTCGGCGCTGTCGAGCACACCGTTGGCGTCGAGGTCAAGCGCGGCGCGGGTGATCGACAGGCCCGCCGCGCCAGAGAGGCGGTTGTCGGTCCACTTTCGCCCGGCCTTCACGCCGCCGCCGACGTTGTAGAAGCGGGCGTTGCCCGTGGTCAAGACGCCGCCGAGCTCCGCCGAGAGATCCGCGTCGGGCTTCTCGACCTTGAGCTCCTCTTCCTTGGCGAAGTCCTCAAACTGAGGATCTTGGGCGAGAACGATCGGGCTGAGCGCGAGCAGAACGGGCAGCATGAGCACCTCATCAAGACGATTGGTCGTTGAGGAGGCCATTGTAACGGGGCGGCGCGCAGAGATGCCTTACAGCGGGCCTTCATCGAGCCCGCCCGAGGGCACGCGGCTCACTCGCCCAAGGTCAACCACACCGGCGCGTGGTCAGACGGCTTCTCCTTCTTGCGCTCCTCGATGTCTACCCCCGCGCCGGTCACCCGGGCGGCGAGGTCCGCGGTCACCAGCAGGTGATCAATCCGCATCCCCCGCTTGCGCCTGAACGAGAGCTCACGGTAGTCCCAGAAGCTATACGTGCGGGGTGCCAACCGGGGCTTCACCACGTCGATGAGCCCCAGGCCCTCCAAAGCCCGAAACCGCTCGTGCTCCAGGGGGTGATAGCTCACCTGATCCTTCATCTCGACGTCGTCCCACACGTCATCGGGCAAGGGCGCGATGTTGATGTCCCCGGCGAGGACGAGGGGGCCGTTCTTGACCCTCGCGGCGACGTGCGGGATGAGCGCGTCAAAAAAGCGGAGCTTGTAGGCAAACTTGGGGCTCTCAACGTCAGAGCCTTGGGGGCAATACGCGCAGACGATCCGGACGCCGTCGATGAGCCCGGAGATCACCCGGGCCTGGCCCTCGTCGCCCTCGGGCAGGCCCCGCTCCACGTCGGTGATGGGCCGCAGCGACGCGATGGCGACGCCGTTGTAGGTGGGCTGGCCCAAGGCCTCAAGCTGGTAGCCCCGGGAGGTGAACAGCGCCACGGGCAGCTTCGCCTCGATGGACTTGAGCTCTTGTAGGCAGACCACGTCGGGGCGGCGGCGGTCGAGCCAGGCCTCCAGGTGCTCGTGGCGGGCCTTGATGGAGTTCACGTTCCAGGTGGCGATGAGCATGGGGACCTCGACGGCGTCAGCGGGCCGAGCTCTTTATCGCGTCGGCGGCTCCTCCAACAGCCTCCGCAGCGCCGCGACCAGGGCCGAGAGCCGAAACGGCTTCTGCAGAAACGCGATCCCTGGCTCTAAGACGCCGTGGCGGGCGATGAGATCGTCGGTGTAGCCCGACATAAACAGCACCCGCACCTCGGGCCGAGCGGCGGTCAGCGCGTCGGCGAGCTCTTTGCCCGACATCCGGGGCATGATCACGTCGGTGACCAGCACGTCGATGGGCTCGGGGTGCTCGGCGACCCGCTCCAAGGCGATGTCTCCGGCCTCGGCCTCAATCACGGTGTAGCCGTGCCGCGACAACATCTGCCCGATGACCTGGCGCACGGAGTGCTCGTCCTCGACCAACAAGACCGTGAGCGGGCGGCTCGGCGGGGCCTCGGCGGCGCTCGGCGCAGGCGTCGGCTCGTTCACCGCTTTGGGCGCGTCTTGGGTGGCGGGCAACCACACGTCAAACCGCGCGCCTTTGCCGGGCGCGGACTGCACCACGATCCGCCCACCGGCCCCTTTCACCGTGCCATAGGCCGTCGCGAGGCCGAGGCCCGTGCCCTGATCCCGGGGTTTTGTGGTGAAGAACGGCTCAAAGATGTGCACAGCGACCTCAGCGCTCATGCCCACGCCGGTGTCCTGCACGCTGAGCACGACGTACTCTCCTTCGGGGAGATCGTTCGCCCGGCGGGCGATTCGGCCGTCGATGCGCGCGGTTGAGGTCTGTATGGAGAGCGTGCCCCCCGAAGGCATGGCGTCTCGGGCGTTGATCGCCATGTTGACGACCATGTTCTCGATCTGCGGCAGGCCGATCCGCACGGCGGGCAGGCCCGGCGTGAGCTGAATCGTGAGGCCGATGTGTTCGCCGACGCTGCGTCGCAGCAACCCGGTGAGGTTCTTGAGCACGTCGTTGAGATCGAGGGGCTGGGCGTCGGGCAGATCACGCCGCGAGAAGACGAGGAGCTGCCGGGTGAGCGCCGCCGCCCGGGACGCGGCCTCCCAGATCTCCTTCATGTCGGCGCCTTGGCCTGACTCGGGGCCCAGGTCTTGGAGGATCATCTCCGCGCGGTTCAGGATCACCGCGAGCATGTTGTTGAAGTCATGCGCGATGCCCCCGGCGAGGCGGCCGACGCTCTCTAAGGTGCGCGCCTGCTGGAGCTGCCCGGCGATCTTCTGGCGCTGGCGCTCCTCGTCTTTTCGTTGGCGGATGTCGCGCACGATGGCCTGCACGCGGCCATCCTCCAGGGCGCTGACGCTGATCTCGACGGGCAGCTCCTCGCCGCTGCGGGTGATGAGGCGGTGCTCGATGAGGCGCGGGCCGCCGGTCAGGGGGCTGGTGATGAGGTCGTCGGCGGCGGTGAGGTCGCTCACGCGCAGCTCGCGGAGCTCGGCCTCGCTGTAGCCGGTCAAGGCGCAGGCCCGGTTGTTGGCGACGAGCACCTGGCCCTGCTTGTCGTAGAGCAGGATCGCGTCGCTGGCGTTCTCTAAGAGCGCCCGGTAGCTCGTCTCGCGGTCACGGGCGGCCTGCTCGGCGCGGCGGCGCTCGGTGATGTCTACGGAGAGCCCCACGGTGCGGCGCACCCGCCCGGCGCCGTCGCGGACGGGGTACACCCGAGCCATCATCCAGCGATCTTCGCCGCTTGGGGAGATCACACGGTACTCGCTGCGCAGCTCCTCGCCCCGGGCCAAGGCCCCGCGCAGCTCCTCACGCACCCGGGCGCGGTCGTCCTCGTGAACCCGGGCCAGCCAGCCCCGAGGGTGCAGGTACACCTCGGCCAAGCTCACGCCGTAGAAGGCCTCGTGGCTCGGCGTGACGTACTGCAGGCGGCGCCCGTCGGGGCTCGACACCCACAGAAGCTCAGGGATGTTCTCGGCGATGTCGCGGAAGAGCTGCTCATTGCCGACCAGGTCACGCTCGGCCTCCACCAGCCCATCGACGCCGATCCAGAAGCCCGAGAGGTGGCCCTGCTGGTCGCGGGCGCCGATCTCCCACACCCAGCGGCTCCCGCCGTCGGGGTGCTGCAGGCGGAAGGTGACGCGGTACGGTTTGCCCGAGCTGTGCGCCAGAAACGCGCGCTCCAAGAGCCGGGCGCGGTCGTCAGGGTGAACCCAGGGGTGCAGGGCGGCGCCCTCGGCGCCGAGGAGCTCCACCGCCGCCCGCCCGAAGAGCTCCCGACACGAGGCGCTCACCCGCACCAGGGTCATCGTGGGGTCGTGCAGGCGGGTGAAGCGCACGAGCGGCGCGGAGGCCTGCACGATGGGCAGGCTGTCTTCAGCGGGGGCGCTCACGGCCTGGGTGCTCACGGCGCCATCAAGCTCGGCGACGTGCACGAGCAGGCCGTCCCCTGCCCTCACGGCGTCTACGCGCACCCGGCGGGCGAAACCGCGCTCGACGAGCACGGTGCGCCAACCCTCAAGCTTGGGCTCAGCGCCCTGCAGCACACGACGTAACGCGCGGCGCAGGGCCTCCTCTGGGAGCAGCGCCTCGAAGGACACGGCGGCCTCGGCGTCGCCCGGAGGGGGCGACACCGCGAGGAGGCAGAGCCCAGCGTCGAGGAGCAGCGCCTTCATCGGCGGGATCCGGGGTGAGGCACAGCCTCAGCGTCCTCTACAACGACCTGTTCGTCAAGGGCGCCTCGTGGACGCCGAGGCCGCCCAGACGCGCTCAGGGCACGACGGTGACCGCGACCCCCGCCTCACGCACCACACGCTCGGCCACGGAGCCCAACAAGAAGCGTTTGAGGCCGGTGCGCCCGTGGGTGCCCATGACCACATGATCATAGCCGCCGTCGGCCACGAGGCTGAGGATCTCTTGGGGCGGATACCCCTCGCGGACCTCGACGCTGTGGGGGATGGACTCGGGGATCTCCTCGTGCGCGAGCTTCTCCAGGCTGTGGCGCTGCTCCCGGGCGAGCTGCTCCCCGGCCTGGGTGAACAGAGGGCCGACCGCGCCGCTCATGCCGATCTCGGCGCTGTAGATGTGGGGCAAGATGCCGATATGAACGAGGCCGAGCTCAGCGCCGGAGTGCCGGGCCAAGGCCACGGCGAGGCGCAGGGCGCGCACGCTCGAATCGGAGAAGTCGAGCGGGACCAGGATCTTGCGGAAAGGCATCACGGGGCTCCTTGTTGAGAGTCACTTGGAGAGATTGAGCGGCCAGGGTGGACCCACAGGGCTCAGCGAACGTCGCTCGGCGCGCTGTGAAGCGGGCAAGGCGGCGGGGCGGCCGGGCCCTGAACCTCTGGGCTCTCTGGGCTCGCCGCGACGGGCGCGGGCCGGGCCCAGATTGAGCCTATGCCCAACATAAACACGATGAGCGCCAAGGCGCGCCGCCCCCGAAGGGATCCTTGGGTGATGCGCCGCAGGCCGAAGCTCGCCGCGAAGAGGCCGGGCATGGTGCCGAGGCCAAACACGACCATGGTGAGCGCGCCCCAGGCGGCGCTCTGGGTCGCCACGGGCATGGCCAAGGCCGCGTAGACGAGCCCGCAGGGCAAGAGGCCGTTCACGAGGCCGAAGCCGAAGCGCGCGAGCACCCCGCCCCGGCGCAAGAGCGCGCCGCCGACGCGGGAGAGCGGCCCGTGGGGCAAGCTCAGCTCGGGGAAGACCCCCGCGAGGCGCCCCGAGAACCAGATGAGCATCGCCAACGCCAAGCCCTGCCCCGTCCACGCCGGGCCGGGCATCCCTTGGCCCACCGCCCCCGCCGCCGCGCCCAAGGCCGCGTAGGTCGTGAGCTTACCGAGGTGCCAAGCGGCCGCCTCCGCCGGGCGCCCGCTGGCCGACACCGCGAAGCCTCCACACATCCCCAGACAGTGCGGCGCGCCGCTGAGCCCGGCCAAGGCCGCGCCCATCAAGGCCCCGGTCACCATGAGAACTCCAGGCTGAGCAGCTCAAGCCCGACCCGATCCGGGTGGGTGACCACCTCCACCTCCACCCCGACGCGCCCGGCCGACTCCAGCCGCCAAGAGAGGTGGCGCGCGAGCGCGCTCACGTCGATGTCGTGGGGCGCGGTGACCACCACCGCAGCGAGGCGACCCTGGCGGGCGCGGCAGAGGGCCAGCACACGTCGGAGGATCTCATCGAGCTGGGGAAGGTTGGACTCGGACTGGAGCAAGCTCCCTCCATCGGCCTGGAGACGCCCTCACCCGGGTCAGGGCGAGGTGGGACGTTCAGGGTCATGCAACTCCCGTGCCACCACGTTCCAGCCTCATCACTGCGCTTTCTTCGCCGAGCTGGGGCAAATCACACAACGCGTTGTGGCATCCCCCACAGCCGCCCCGGCGCCGGCCTCCGCGGGATCTCCCGGGCAAAAAGGCGCCGCTGCCCTTCGGGCGCTTGTCCCTTGCCCGACCCCTCGGGGCGGTTTCTGGCCTCATCCGCTCGGTTCTTGTCCACTAGGCACCCCGCGCCCGGAGACAAGTCCCCGGGCCCCCAGAGACGCTGGCACGAGTCCTGCATACGGCGGTCATCTGAGC
>JAKLKE010000114.1 GCA_023150775.1 Myxococcota bacterium | reverse complement strand
ACATCGCAGCATAGGGAATGTCCAACCCCACGATTCAGAGGATGTGCGGAATGGATAGTCCGGTCACCGGGGGGGCGCGCGGTGTGAGCGTGTCGGGGGTTACGGCGGTGGAGCGCTCGTCGCGGGCTCGGGCTCGTCCCACTGACCGTCCATGAGGGAGAGTGGGGCGTCCTCGGTGATGATCTGGGCGAGGAGGGCGACGCGGTCGGCGTGAGGGTGCCCGGCGCGGCGTGCGGCCTCGACGTTGGGGGTGAGGTTGAAGTTGGGGGAGCGGACGCCGGCCTCTAGCAGCTTGCGGATGGCTTGGAGGGGGGGGAGGAGGCGGTCGGGGTCCTCTTGGGTGAGGCGGTGGTAGTCTTCACTATCCAGGCCTTGCAGGAGCTTGGACGGGGTGAACTGGTGGGCGTAGTAGTAGAAGCTAAGTTCTAAGCGGAGTACCTCGTGCTCGTCATCTTGCGGAGCCTCGAGCAGGAGTGCTTCGGCGTACCGCAGGCGGACAGCAATCTCTGTTGTGTCCTCTTGTTGATTATACGCGAGGAGGAGTCCAATGTAGTTGATAATAAACCCAGGCTCGTCGTTAGCAGAGTCGAGCGAGCGGTGGTAGTGGAAGAGGGCTTCCTCAGGGCGGCCTAATTCGAGATGCAGCAAATTGGCTAAGCAGTAGTGTGCATACATTGAGCTTGGATCAATACGAATGGCTTCCCGGAAACACTTCTCAGCTTCTGAGTATGCTTTACGATCGTCCTCAAGCAAACCTCCGAGGCTACTCCATGCCGCTGCGTTTTCTGGCTCTATCCGCAGCGCCTCACGGAAATAGTTTTCTGCGGTGTCGATGTCATTGTTGTCTCTATGGGCAGCCCCCGACAAGGTCATTAAGTTTGAATTATCGGGCATTAGTAACTCTAGTCGCGAGAGCAGGGCAGCAGCGGCATTGTTCTCGTTTCGTTCATCGTATTTGAGCATGGCGAGATCGAACAGCGCAGCACGGTGATTGGGGTCGAGCCGTACCGCCTCGTGCAGCAGTCGTTCGCCCTCATCGACTTCCTTGTTCACCGTCCACACGACCCGGCCCAGGCCAGCGAGCGCATCCACACACCCCGGATCCAGCTCCAGCGCCGCCCGATACAACGCCTCTGCGTCGTCATGTCGCCTCTCGTCACGCCGTAACCGCGCCACCGCCACCAGCTTCTCCGCCGCCAGCTTGCCGCTCGCCGTGCGAGTCGTCTCGTCCGCTCGGTCAAGCTCCCACCGTGTACGATCCAGCGCCCCGGTCACGCGGCTTACCCCTGCATCACTCCACAGAAGCCGCGCCGCCTGGGCTTGTTCGGGCAGCTCGTAGTCCACCCCCAGCGTTTCAAACACCGCCTTGAGCGCCGTATCCCACGGCGGCACACGACGGCTCTGCGATGGAAGGGTCGGCCCCAACAAGCCCCGCATCCGCTCATGGTCGTAGAGCCACGCCGCCCACCCGCTCAGCCGGTCGCCGACCAGAACGCTCTGCTCCACCAGCTCCGCCCGGGCGGCCGCCGCCGACGCGCCCTTGGGGAAGACGCTTTGTGTCTTCTCGACGTCCCACCGCGCCAGCACCGCCAAGAGCGCCACCAGCTCCCGCATCGGCATCGTGTCGAGCTGCCGCAGGACCACACCGGCCTTGAGCGCGTCGGGGACACGGTCAGGGGCGAGGCCCTCTAACTGCATGGCCACCAGCGAGTTCGCCACCTCCACACACTCGGCGGGGTCCTCCAGGTCACGACACACGGTCGCGGCGTGGGCCCAGGCCTCTTGGTTGAGCCCGTGCGCCGGGGCCAAGGCGGCGTAGGCGTCCTCCAGGTGCTCGATGACCCCGGCGGTCATGTACCGGAGGCGGCCGACACGAACGCATGAGGCCGGGAGTGGGCAAGAGACGAGCACATGATTGAACTGCATGATCGTGGGCTCGCGGCCGATGTCCTCAAGGTCTAGGTCGGGATCAATGACCCGCACGACCAAGGCGATGTTGTCGACGCCGCTGCGGATCGCCACACGGTTGAGCATCTTCGCGCTGTTCTTATACAGAGCGCCGCGCCAATCCACCTCCACACGCGCGTAGTCGGCGCTGAGACGCGACCGTATCCAGTACAGAATGATCGACTCATGGCGTTTGGCGGGTATGAACGAGGGCAGCGTGAGCGGCGCGGCCTCTTGGTCGGCGTAGTCAACGAAGGGCGGCAGGGTGCAGAGGTCAAAGAGCCTCATGGCAGACTCTTCATCGTCACCGAGCACGAGGGGCGGATCAGCTTGATCAAGGGGTTGATGCGCAGCCCCCGGCTCGAATCAAAGCGGTCAACGGGCAGCAGCACCTCAAACCGCTTGAGCTGACCGATGAGGGCCTCGCTGAGGCCTTGGGCGCCCTTGGAGCTGTCGTGCTGGCGGTGGCCGGCCCGAAGCTCGGACTCCGTGATGTGAACCTCCTTGTCGAGACGGTCCAGCACCGTGCCAAGGCAGAGGATCTCTTCATCTGGGAGCCTCGGGAGCGCGCCGGTCTGAACGACCACCTGACGTAAGGGGGCGGGGTCCATCCACTCCTTTGGCGGTGGCCAGCGCTCGTTCAGGCGAACCAGGGCCGTGGCCCAGCGCAGCAGGACGTAGGGGTTTCCGGTGCTCTGACAGAGGCGGCGGAGGGGGTCCCAGCCTTGTTTGGTGAGGAGCCGTTGGTCGGCCTCTTCGGCATCGTCCGCGCGTCGCTTCAGGATCTGGTGCAGCTCATCCGGGTCCAGGGGGCCGAGCTCGATCGTCTCGTCCAGCTCACGCCGGATGTCGGGGAAGGTGACCTCACTGCGCAGGTGAACGAGGTGAACCGCCGGGGCGAGGCCCAGCACCAGATCAAAGACGGGCTTCGCGTTCTCTGCGGTGTCCATCTTCGCGGCTTGGTCGAGGTCATCCAAGAGCACGATCACCGTGACGGTCTTGGACATCTCGGTGAGCACGCCGTTGATCGCCACCAGCAAGACCTCTTCAGTCACCTCAAGGCTCGTCTCGACGGTCTGGCCTTGCTCGCGGCGCTCCTTCCAGTGGGCGCCAAACTTGCCGGTGAGCAGTCCCCAGAGCCCGGAGGCGACCTCGCCGCTCGCGCCGTGCTCATTCCCTAAGAGCTCGTGGGCGCGTCGGCTGATCCGCTGGTTGGTGGCCAGCTCAAAGAGCGGCGCGAGCCATTGTGCCGCCCAGGCGTCGTCGCGGCCATGCTCGGCGGCGAGGGCTTGGGCGCGCTCGGCGAGCTTCTTCGCGTACTCGATCAGCACGCCCTCGATCGACTTCGTGCGGGCCTCGACCACGAGGGTCAACACGCGCTTCTTGCGTTCCCCGTCGGCCAGATCCTGAAGGACCGTGCGCCCGAAGATGGACTTGCCGATGCCCCGCTCACCACCGATGAGCAGCGTCGCCTTGCGGCGCTTGTAATCGACGTACTCCTCCAACATCTCACGGAGAAAGCGGCGATCCTTCGTCCGGTTCACGAAGTGTTTGGGGTGAACGCTGACGGGATCGATCCAGGGCGTGCGGAGCTTGCTCATGGTCGCTTGTTTATCACAGCGGCTACGGGTCGCTCAACGCGGGTAGGCCAAGAGACACACGTGGCGACGACGTTTGACGGTTTCGCCCCCATCAAACGTGCCGCCGCCGCCGCTGCGCGTGCCGCCGTCGCTCCCGTCGCTCCCGCTCCCCGAGCCCGAATCCCCACCAACCAGCGCGGGGGGTGGTCCCGCGTGGTGGCGAGCGGGTGTCTCTCGCGGGAGCTCAGGAGGTTGTCGCCTGCTGGGCGTCGCTCCCGTCGCCCGTCGGCCCCCGACCCGCTGATACGCCCTCGCTCTTCGGTCACCTGCTAGCGCAGGCTCCCTCATCGCTCACGCGTCTGAGCGGGCCGTTGGCTCGACGTGCTCGGTCCGCGTCGTCCAGCAGGCTCCCCGGAGCCCGTGACGGGCGAGAGGACCCCGGATGCGCAGCGACCCCCGGCCCTGGACGGGGCCGGGGCGAGCGGTCCCGCGAGAGGCACCCCGAGTCGCCACGATCAGGGACCACCCTCCGCGCGTTCGTGTCGCCACAACGCTCAACCCCCGGAAGCCTACGACCCCGAGGGCACCCCCCACCTCGACAGGCCTGGACGCCCCCTCACTCCTCCTCCTTCTTCTTCCCCCGAAACAGCCCCCACTGCGACACCAGGCCCACGGCCAACAACCCGGCGAAGATCAGGGGGCGCTCCTGCCAGCCGAGGCTCCAGGTGATCAACATGGCGCCTAGGGTGGCGGTGATGGGCTTGAGGGCCCAGCGGAAGAGGGCGGGGAAGAGCAGCAGGCCCAAGACGCCGCCGATGAGGGAGACCGTCCAGGGGGCCTCGCCAGGGCGGAAGAGCGGCCAGAGCCAGAGGGCGGCGGTGCCGGTGATCACCGCGCCGATGCCCCAGATGGCGAAACGTTCGACGCTGCGGCACAAGGCCGCGCCCGCGGCGCCGACGAGCACGGCGGCGAGGCCGAGCATCGTCGGCTCCAAGGGCAGCGGCAACGAGAGCACCAAGGCCACGCCCAGGGCGAAGCCCGGCGCCATGATCACGAAGGGGTAGATGCGCGCCCCGGCGAGCAAGATGATGAGGCCGATCAAGGCCATCGCCCCCCGAGGGAGCGAGAGCAGCAGGTCGCCGAAGGACTGGATCACGGGCATGGGCGGCTCCGGGGAGAGGGCCGGAGTTTAACGCGGCGGCGAAGCCCGGCGATCCGGCGTGTAGGCGTGGGAGAAGCTCAGCCCAAGGTGCACGGGGTAGGCCCGCTGCGGGCCGCGTTCGAGCAGCTCGCGGAGGCCTTCCCGATCGTCTGCGGGCAGCCCAAAGAGCGGGGCGCCGAAGACCATGCCGCCGCCGAGGTCGATGTTCACCGCCAGGCCCGACGAGGTGATGTGGCTGAGGCCAAGGCTGAGGTGCGCCGAGAGCGGAGAGGCGTAGGGGCGCGCCCAGACGGTGAGGTTCGGCGTCAGGGGCACGCTCATCGGCGCGCCGAGGGTGAACCAGCCCGGCATGAGCTGCGCCTCAAACCCGAGCTGAAGGTTCTCCTCCTCCACCACCCACAGGCGCAGCAGCGCCACGCCGGTCACCGAGGGCGAAGACCGCGCCAAGGGCCAGGACGGTGAGTAGCCCAGGTTCATCACGCCGCCGAGCTCGATGCCCGCCTGCGGGGTGCGCGCCCGGGCCCAGAGCACACCCGACGGACCGCTGCACCCCAGGGTCATCGGGGCGCAGAGGCGCTCGCCGGGGCGCTCGGCGAGGTGGTGCTGGTAGACCTGGCCCGCGCCGAGCTCGCTCTGGCTCGCGGCCAGAGGCATCGACGGCGCGCCCATCGGCGGGGGCAGGCAGGCCGCGGAGAGCGCGCAGAGGGCCGTCATGGCGAGAGAGGGGCGCATCTTGGGGATCGTAGCACCCAAGATCTCGGGTTCGTCCGGCGCTTCTTGGGGCGTGAGGTGCCATGATACGAGGGCACCTCAGGCCCGTCGGCGTGTCGGAGCCCCGCATGTCTCGCCTCGCGCTCCTCTCGTTGTTGACGCTCGCCTGTGCGCCTCGGACCACGAGCCCGCCGCCGCCCGCGCCTTGGGAGCGGGCGTCCGAGGCCACGCCGCTGAGCCGCGCCGCCACGATCCGGGGCTTCGGCGCCTTGGCCCTGGGAGAGCACGCTGAGGCCGAGCGCGCCTTCGCTCGGGCGCTGTTGTTTGACCCCGGCGGGCTCACGCCGAAAGTCGGCTATGCGCGGGCGCTCCTCGCCTTGGGGCGGGTGGAGGAGGCGAAGACGGCGCTGGGGGAGGCCCTCGCCGCCGGGGCGGAGGTCGTCGCGCCCCGGGCGCTGGGCGAGGCGCTGTGGAGGGTCGGGGCCGAGGACGAAGCCCGGGGGGTGCTCCGCCGATGGACGCTCACCCCGAGCGCCCCCGCCGTGGAGCACGCCGAGCGCGCCCGGCTCGCCCTGGCGTTGGGGGAAAAGGACGAGGCGCGGGGGAGCCTCACGGCGGCGATTCAGGGCGGGGAGCGAGATCCGGCGCTGATCACGGCGTGGGTGGAGCTCGTCGCCGCGCGCCCAGGGGAGGCCATCGGCGTGATCGAGGCCGCCGCCGAGGCCGCGCCCGGGGACGTCGGGCTGAACACGGCGCTCGCGCGGCTCGCCTGGGAGGCCGGGGACGCCCGGGCGGCGCAGATCGCGCTCTGGCGACTGGAGGAGCCGCCGGAGCCCCTCGCCGCCGAGCTTCGGCGTTGGTTTGCGCGCTCGCCCGAGGAGGTGGGGCGGGTGGCGGCCTTGGCGCCGAGAGATCGCCCGTGCTGGATCCTCTCCGGAGAGGACTGCGCGAACGCCGGGCCCTGGCTCAACGATGAGGTGATGATCCTCCGCGCCCAGACGCCGCCCGAGGGCAGCCTCAGCGCGGCGCTGCTCGGCGTCGAGGCGCTCCTCGACCGCGAGGCCTGGGCCGAGGCCGAGGCCGCGAGCGCCGCCTTGTTGACCCGGGCCCCGGCCTGGCCCCCGGCGCTTCTGGCCTTGGGGCGGGCCCAGCTCGGGGGAGGGGACGTCGAGGCGGCGCTGGTGAGCTTGGGGGAGGCCGTGGCCCTGAGACCCCACTGGCCCGGGGCGCTGGAGGGCTTCGCCGAGGCCCTCGCCGCCGCGGGTCGCCACGCCGAGGCCCGCGCCGCGTTAGAGCGTGCGGCCCGGTCTCCCGCCGCGCCGCCGAGCGCGCGTGTGTCCTTCGCCTCCTTCGGAGCGACCCCATGAGAAGCCCCTTCGCCCCGCTGATCCTGCTCTTCATCCTGGGCTGCGGCCCCAAGCAGCCGCCGCTCCCCGCGGTCGGCGGCTTCGACACCGTGGAGCAGGTCCGCGACGCCGCCTGGGCCCGGGCGGTGCCGAGCGCGCTCCAGGCCAAGGTGTCGTTGAACATCGACGCCCCGCGCCAAGGCGTCAAAGGCACGGCGCGCGGCGGGCTCCTGCTCCACGAGCCCGGCCATGTGCGCCTCGACCTCTTCTCGCCCATCGGCACGCCGCTCCTGTTCTTGGCGGCGGACGGGGAGGCCCTGCGCCTCTTCTCCACCACCAAAGGGGAGTTTTTGCAGGCCGAGGACGCTGAAGGCGCGCTGCGCAGCCTCACCGGCGGGGCCGCCGGGCTCAACGACGTCGTGAGCGTGCTCGCCGGGCGCCTGCCCTTCGCCGGGGCGACGCTCCAGGGCTCCAGCCGCGAGGGCGGCGTCTCCCGGCTCACCTTCGCCAGCCCCCAAGGGGCGAAGGCCGAGGTGGAGATCGACGAGGCCACCCTCACCACCCAGGCCGTGCGCGCGTTCGGCGCGTCGGGGGAGCTGGCCTTGTCGGCGACCTACGGCGCCTACGTCAACGTCGGCGGCGCGCTCCTGCCGGAGCTGGTCACCGTGGAGATCCCGCCCCTGGACATGCGCCTCACCCTCACCCTGTCGAGCTGGGAGGTCTTGGCCGAAGCGCCGACGAGCTTCGTGCTCACGCCCCCCCAAGGCATCGTGCCCCAAGACCTCCTCGCCGCCCTCGCCGCCCTGGCGCCTCCCCCGCCCGCCGCGCCCGCCCCGACCTCCCCCGAGCCCACACCATGACCACCAGCCCCTTCGTCCTCGTCCTCTGCCAAGCGGGGGCCGAGACCTGGCTCAAACAAGAGCTGGCGCGGATTCGCCCCGACCTACGCTCCAGCTACCAGCGCCCGGGTGTGGTCACCTTCAAGGCCACCGGTGAGCCCTTTCGGCCCGATGAGGCCCCGGCCTCGGTGTTCGCCCGGGTCTGGGCCTGCGCCGCGGGGCCGGTGAAGTCCATCGAAGAGGCCCTCGCCGTCGCCGAGCGGGTGCAGGCGACACACCTGTGGGTCGCCCCCCGCGAACAAGGCCTCCCCGACATGGTGCCGCCCCTGCGCATCGACGAGGTCAACCGCCACGCCGCCGAGGTCGAGGCCGAGCTGCGCGCCTCGGGCCGCTTCGCCGTGGGTGAGCCCAACAAGGGGGATCGGGTGCTCGACGTCGTCACCAGCCCCGGCGAGCCCCTGGTGGTGGGCTGGCACGACCACGGCCCCGGCCGCCACCACGGCCCCGGCGGTCGGATGCCCGTGGCCCCGCGCCCCGACGCGCCCTCCCGGGGGTACACGAAGATGGCGGAGGGGCTCTTCTGGTCGGGGGCGTCCGTCGGCAGCAAAGACATGGTGCTGGAGCTCGGCAGCGCGCCGGGCGGCGGCACCTTGGCGCTCTTGGAGCGCGGCGCCCGGGTGCTCGCCGTGGACACCCAGCCCATGGATGACAGCCTGCTGATGAACCCGTCGATGCGCTGGATCCGCCGCGCCGCCGGGGATCTGCGCTTTGAGGAGCTGCCCCTGCAGGAGGTCACCTGGATCGCCTGCGACATTCATCTGTCGCCGGTGCTCGTGCTGAACATGGTCCGCCGCTTCGTGATGCCCGTGCGGGACCACCTCAAGGGCCTGCTGCTCACGCTGGAGCTCAACGACGACGCCACGGTGGAGGCGCTGCCCCGGCTCTTGGAGCAGATTCAGGGCTGGGGCGCCCGAGAGGTGCGGGCGATTCAGCTCCCGTCGAATCGCCACGAGGTGTTTGTGTACGCGCCCTTTGAGCGCCCGGTCAGGGCCCGAAGCGCCAAGCGACCTGGACCAGCTCGACGTTAAACGACAGCCCGCCGCCTTGGGCGACGCCTAAGGCGAGGGCCGGGCCGGAGAAGCCCCACGCTCCTTGGTCAAAGGCCAGGGGCCGGGCCACGCCGCGCACCGAGAGCACCGGGCCGTCGCGTAGGGTCAGCGCGTCGGGGGTAAAACGCTGCACCCGGCCGCCCACAAAGGCCGAGACCTCGACGCCGACGCCGGGGCGCCAATGGCCGAAGTAGCCCGAGGCCAGGAGGCCGAGGCCCAGCTCAGCGCTCGCGGGCAAAAACAGGCGCCCGCCCACGTCGCCATAGGCCGAGAGGTGGTCGGTGAGGGGCACACGCAGCCCGGCGCTGGCCCCGAAGCCGCCCATGACCACGTCGCTGCCGACGTAGCCCGCGTCGACGGCGAAGGTCAGCTCGGCGGCCTCGGCGAGCCCCAACATCCACAAAAAGACGCTCACTCCGCGTCCTCCTCATCCGCGATGGCCCAGGCCCCGGCGACGACGAGCTGGCCCACCTGGGTCAAGAAGCCGTAGTCCAAGGTCTCGGGGAGGTCGGTCTCGGTGTGGTAGTGCTCGTTTCGGAAGTTGGTGGTGTCGGTCAAGAACAGCCCGGGTGTGCCTTGGGTCCAGGCCTGGGAGTGGTCGGAGCGGTGAAAGTCGCCGGTGCCGGGGCTGCGGTGATCGTCGCTGCCCACGGCGCCCTGCAGCGCCAGGGGCTCGGGCAAGGCCCCGGCGAGCTGGCCCAAGACCAGGGCCTCGCGGGCGGCGACGTCGTTCGCCATGAGCACGATGAAGTCGCCCACGTCGGGCAAGGTGAAGCCCGGCGGGGCGACCTGGCTGCCGGCCTCGGTCGAGGCGAAGCCCACGGAGTCCATGTTGATCACGAGCCGGACGTCGTCGTTGATGTGGCGGCGGAAATAGCGGGCGCTGCCGATGAGCCCGACCTCTTCAGCGTCAAAGGCGACGATGCGCACGGTGCGCGCGGTCTCTTTGCCGATGAGCGCCCGGGCCAGCTCCAAGAGCACGGCGACGCCGGAGGAGTTGTCGTCGGCGCCTTGGTACCAGACGTCGTAGTGCGCGGTGACGAGCACGACCTCGTCGGGGCGGCTGACGCCAGGAAACTCGACGATCAGGTTGTGGATCTCCCAGCCGTCGCCGCTGTCGTCCTCGACGGTGACGGTGAGGCCCAGCTCGTTGAGCGCGGCGGTGAGCGTGGCCTCTCCGGCGCGGCGTTTGTGGGGGCGATCCCACGGGGCCCGGACCTCGCCGGGATCGGCGGCGTGGGCCTCGACCATGCGCGCGACGTCGTTCGTGAGGCGTGTGGTGTCCACCTCCGCCGCCACGGCGAGGGCCGCGCTTAACTGACCGTCGGTTAGAAGTTCCGGGGCCGGGGCGCAGGCCCACAGAGAGAGCACGGCGAGCAGGCTCAAAACACCACCCCCACCCGGGCGAAGGTCAGCTCTACCCGGGCGAGCTGGCCCCAGCTCGGCAAGGTCGAGCCCAAAGAGACCGAGGCCAGGCTCAGCGCCACGGGGCCGACACGCCCATGAACCGGATCGAGCAGCGCGGCGGCGTAGACCACGTCATTCACCGAGCCGTCCTGACGCTCCAAGCCCCAGGGGCTCTCGGCGGCGACGGCATCCCAGTCTCGCCGCTGGGCCCCGCTGACCCCAACCTCAAGGCCCACGGCGGGAGACCAGCGCCAGGGCTGCTCCCCCAGGCGGCCTTGGGCCATGGCGGGGGCGGCCCGGGCGGCGAGGCCCAGCTCAAAGGCTGTGGGTGAGATGAGGGTGTCGCCGAGCAGGCGCCGGGCGCTCAGGCTCAGCTCAACCCCCGGCTCTAAGCGCACCCGGCCCGCGAGCTCCACAGACGCGGTCGGTGTCCAGGTCCAGAACTCCATCGCCGTCCCGCAGGAGTAGGACGCGGTGACGACACGCTCCGAGGGCTCGGCGTAGGCCGTTGAGCTGAGCAGCGTGGCGCTGAGGCAGATGAGGCGCATCGGCGCGCTCAGCCCAAGAGGCGCAGGAGCTCGGCGCGCACCTCGTCCGGGCGCTCGATGTGTGGAGAGTGCCCGCAGTCGTTGAGCACGAGGGTGTCCACCTGGCCCCCGGCCTGGGCGTACTCGTCGAGCACGGTCTTCATCTGGGTCACCATCGGCTGCGGCGGGCAGGTCTCCGCGCCGGGCCAGCCGGGCACAAAGCCCAAGGAGCCCAAGAACGCGAGGTCAAAGGCCGAGGTGTCGGAGACGATGCTGTCGTCGACGCCACGAATCCACAAGACCGGCGGCCCAGCCTTCACCCGCCCGAAGGCGCGCAGGTCGAGGTGTTTGGGGGAGATGGCGTTGTTGATGCCGGAGTCGCCCGGGGCCACGCCGGGCCAGCTCTTCGAGGGGGTGAAGTCGCCGGGGTAGTAGCCCGGGCCGAGCTTGCCCTTGAGCATGGCGTCTACGAGGGCGTCCTCTTCGTCTTCAGGCAGGGCAAACCCCGGCTTGAAGTAGAACGCCCGGAGCACGCTGCGCGGCGACTGCTGAGCGTCGGCGCTGCGGTCGCCCTGGGCGAGCAGGCGGCAGAAGTCGGGGGAGGCCACCCCGCCGCCGGAGCCCGCGAAGTCTTCAGCGTTGGGGCCGCCGTGAACGCCTCGGGTGCCGCCGAAGCCCACAGGCGACACCGGGGCCTGCAAGACCAGGTGGGTGACGAGGCCGGGGCGGTCCATCGTGAGCTGCATCACCACGGCGGCGCCCATGGACCAGCCGAACCACGCCGCGCGGTGAATCTCCAGGGCCTCGGCCAAGGCGATGAGGTCGTCGGAGAGGTCACGCACGCCGCGGGTGGCGTCGATGGGCCCGGCCTCGGTGTCGCCGTAGCCCCGAAGGTCGGGGGCGATCACCCGCAGGCGCCCGCCGCTGGCCTCGACCAAGCTGGCCGCGAAGGCGGAGAAGAACCGGCCGCTGGAGACGTTGCCGTGCACCAAGAACAGCGGGCGCCCCTCAGCGGGGCCTACCTCCCGCGCCGCGAAGACGCCGCGGGGTGTGACCACGCGGCGGAGAGGGAGGTCACGCATTCAGGCTCAGGCTCCAAGAGCGTTTTGTCAACCGGGGCTATTGAGGCCCGGTCGTGGGCTGCTCAGCGGCGGGCTGCTGGGCGGCGGGCAGGTCGGGGTTCCGAACGACGCTGTACTTCTTGGCGCTCATGCCGCGAGGTTGGCCGTTCGTGGGGATGGTGTAACCCGTCCCTTGGGTGGCGACGTAACGCAGCGGGGCCCAGGTCTCCAGGCCGTTGAGGGTGTCTTGGCCGTTCACCCGCACCCGCACCATGTCGCCGCTGACCTCCTTGAACTCGACGTTCGCCGCGCCGTTGGCCACGACCGTCGCCGTTGAGGTGAAGCGGCCATCGGCGCCCCGGGTGCGCAGGTTGGTCCCGGCGGGGTCGTTGGCGCAGTTGAGCGTGAAGCCGCCCGTCCAGGCGTTGTTGCCGGAGTAGTTCGCCGCGCCGAGCGCGCTCTGGAACTTGGGCTGCTCCGCCCCGACGGCCCCGGCCAATAGCCACTCGGGGCCCGCGGGGTTCGCCTGGCCGAAGACCTGGGTGGCGTTGGGGAAGTACCAGAAGCCGCGGTCGGTGCGGATGTACTGGTTGTTCGTGGCGTTCTGGCTGCCCGTGGACTCGGCCACGGAGAGCTTGACCGCGCGGCGGGTGGCGCCGCCTTCGCCCGTGGCGCCGACCATGGGGATGTTCACGTCTTGGGTCTGGTAGACCACGACGACGTGGTTGGTGTACTCATAGGAGATAACGTCGCCAGCGACGGCGTCGTCGGGGGAGACGGGGGTGAAGTCCCGGGAGCCGTCGTGTTTGTAGGCGGCGGCGTTGTGGGAGGTGTTGCCGACGCGGCCGTCACCCTCCAGCTCGTTCATGGCGATGCCCGTGAAGCCCGAGCAGTCCACGCCGAACTTGCCGTTGCGGCTGGAGCTGTTGCGCATCCGGCCCATGTTGACGTAGTTCTGAATCGTCGCGGCGGTGGCGAGGCCGTTGTCGACGCAGGCCTGGGCGACGATCTGCATCTGCTCCGGCGTGCCTTTGCCCACGAAGGGGTTGTTGCCCGCGGCCTGGCGCACGGTCTGACCGGCGTTGGGGCGGCCTTCAGCGATGCGCTGGCCCTTGATCGTGCCCGCCTCATCGGCCTCGGCGACGGTGTTGAGCACATAGGGCGTGCGGAAGGTGGTGGCCGGGGCCTGATCCCCGGCGACGCCCGGCGCCCAGACGGGGATGGCGTTGAAGTCGTTCGCCAAGGAGAGGATACGCTGGGCGGCGGTGGTGGAGCCCGCGGCGACGGCGCCGCCGGTGTCGGTCTCGGCGGCGGCGGGGGTGCCCGTGGCCTGATCCGTGGCCCCGGCGACGGGGGTGTCGTTCGCCGCGGGGGGCGTCACGTCGGTGACGTTGGGGGTGCCCGTCCCGGCGGCCTGCACCGGCGTGGTGTGCCGGGCGCTGATGTAGGCGGGCTGGCCGTTGTACTCGATGAGGATCCAGTCGCCTTGGGTGCCGACGACGGCGACCTCGTTGCCTTGGGCGAGCTGGCCGAGGAGGTTCGAGGACGAGGCCGAGTCCGGTGAGCTGCGCACGTTGAGCTTCGAGGCGGTCACCCGCACCTTGAGCTGGGGCGCGGCGGCGGGGGCGGCCTCGGCGGGCGCGGCGGCGGTGGCGGTGGGGCTGCTCGCGGGCAGGCGGGAGGCGCCGAGGTCAAGCATCCAGCCCAGCGCTGAGCCGACAGGGCCGCCGGTGAGGCCGCCCAAGATGCCCATCATGTGGTTGTTCCCGGCGGTGCGCGCGAGGTTCATCGCCCAGCCGATGGTGCCGACGGCGTTGTCCCCTTGCTCGGGGGTGGCCGTCGCCTGCTCGGGGGCGGTGACCTGGGGGGTGACCTGGGTGCTCTGCGTGCTCACGTTCGCCTCCTGCGATGCCGGGGCCCGTAGAATAGCACCACATCTCAAACCGAGATCAGCGATCTCGCTCCACGATCACGTCGTCGAGCATTAATGCGTCCAGCTTCGCCGCCCGCCACGCCCGGATGGCGTCGAAGGGGGAGCACACGATGGGCTCCTCGTGCATGTTGAACGAGGTGTTGATCAGGGCGGGAACGCCGGTGAGCTCCTCAAAACGCCGCAGCAGCCGGTGCAGTCGGGGGCTCTCGTTGGCGTCTACGAGCTGGGGTCGCGCTGTGCCGTCCACATGCACGACCCCCGGAGCGAGGCGGCGGAGCTCGTCGGTGCAGTCGCAGCACACGGTCATGTGCCGGGCCGAGAGCGGCGTCTTCTCTAGACCAACGAAGAGCCTCGGGGCGTTCTCGGCGGCGCAGATCGGCGCAAAAGGCATAAACTCCGTGCGCTTGAGCTGCCCGTTGAGGCGGTCGTTCACCTCGGGCAGGTCGGGCCGCACGAGGATGGAGCGGTTGCCGAGGGCTCTGGGGCCAAACTCCATGCCCCCGGCGAAGCGGGCGACGGTCTTGCCCCGGGCGAGCAGGCTGGCGGCGTGCTCCACGGCGTCCACGCCGCTCACGGCGGTGAGCCGGGCGATGTACAGCTCTCGGGAGATCTGGCTCTTGGTGTAGCGGGGGCCCCAGTCGAGGCGGACCCTCGCCTCTGGGGGCGCCCCCGCCGCGCCGAGCGCCGCGCCCAAGGCCAGCCCGCCGTCGCCCATGTGGGGCGTGACGAAGAGGCTCTTCACCTGGGGCAAGGCGGCGATCCGCTGGTTGAGCTTCACGTTGGCGAAGGCCCCGCCGGCCACGGCGACGTCCGCCACGCCGCTGCGCTCGACCCAATAGGCCACGAAGGCGGTCACCGCGTCCTCCAGGGTGCGCTGGGCGGCGGCGGCGACCTCCTCCCGGCGAAACTGGCTGAGCGCTTGGTAAAACGGGCTGTCTTTGGTCTCGACCAAGAAGGGGCTGAGGCGGTTGAAGCCCGGGCTCACGAAGCGCAGGCGCTCGGCCATGTGCTCCAGAAGCTCTGGCGGCGGCTCGGCGTAGGCGGCGAGTCCGGTGACCTTGCCCTCGTGGCGCAAGGCGGTGAAGCCCAGCCACTCGGTGACGCGGGAGTAGAAGGTGTTCACCGCGGCGAGGCCCGACTGCGCCCAGTGCCGGTTGAGCTGGCCGACCTGACCCACCCACGCCGTCGCGCTGAGCCCGTCGCCCATGGCGTCAACGGTCAAGATCAGCGCCGTCGAGTGGGGCTGGGCGCGGTAAGCGGCGTGGGCGTGGGCCTCGTGGTGGTCCATCATCACCACCTGGGCCTTGGGGAAGCCCCGCTCCCGCAGCCGATGGGCGAGGAGCCGCTGGCTGGCCTCCACCTCCACGGCGTGCAGGCCCGAGCGGCGCAGCGCCACCTGATAGACGATGTAGGCGCTCAACAGCGGGTCAAACTGCCCACCTTCGGCCTTGCGGTTGTGGTGCAGCGCCGGAAAGCGCCGCAACAGCGTCGAGGGCGTGAACGCCGTGCCGAAGACCACCCGATCTACGTCCCGGGCCTTCACCCCGCCGGTGTCCAGCGCCGCGTCGATGGCGGCCCAGGGGAAGGCGCCCGAGCCCTTCT
>JAKLKE010000113.1:14958-15286 GCA_023150775.1 Myxococcota bacterium | reverse complement strand
CGAGAGCCAGCTCAACGACATCTTCTGCTCCGATCGCTCCGGGCACATCTACGCCGCCGGCGCCACGAGCGGCACGACGATGTACCAGTACACCGTGTCCACGGGCGCCTGGAAGGCCATCGCCAGCTTGCCCTCGGACCACGGCAACAACGGCTCGTGTACGGTGTCCGCCGACGGCTGGCTCTACGTTGGCACGGGCAGCAACCTGACCTTCTACCGGCTCCAGCTCTACTAGGCCTGTCCTCGGGGTCGCCCCGGGCAGAGACCCTCGTGTCTCTGCCCGGGTGGCCCCGCCGACCCCAGGCGGCGGAGGGTATGCTTAAGTCCC
>JAKLKE010000113.1:0-14948 GCA_023150775.1 Myxococcota bacterium | reverse complement strand
GTCCCCAGCCCTGGAGCCGCACGATGCGAAACCTCTGCCTCCCCCTGCTCATCCTCTTCGCCGCCTGCAAAGACGACGCCCCCGCGGACGACAGCGGCGTCCCGGCTGAGGTGGACGCCGATGGTGACGGCTTCCCGAGCGCTGAAGACTGCGACGACGACAACGCGGCGGTCAACCCCAGCGCCACGGAGCTCTGCGACGGGCTCGACAACGACTGCGACGGCGGCCTCGACACCGACGCCACCGACGCCTTGACCTGGTACACCGACGCCGACAACGACACCTTCGGCGACCTAAACTCCTCCCTCTTGGCCTGCGAGGCGCCCACAGGCGCGGTCGCCAACAGCGCGGACTGTGATGACAACAACAGCGGCGTTTATCCCGAGGCCGCGGAGCTCTGTGATGGTCTAGACAACGACTGCGACGCCGACATCGACGAAGACGCCATCGACAAGCCCACCTGGTACGCCGACGCCGACGGTGACGGCTTCGGCGACGCCAACGTGAGCCTCCTCGCCTGCGAGCTGCCCTCGGGCTACACCGAAGACGACACCGACTGCGACGACACAGACGCCCGAATTACCGCCACCTGTTTCCCCAGCTTCTCAGGCGTCACCGGCTCAGCCTGGGAGACCCTCGCCACCCCAACCGAGTATCTGTACTCGTTACAGACCTACCACATCACGGGCGCGCAGCACCTCTTCAACATGTATGACGCCACGGGCCAGCGCTACGACGTGAGCGCCGGCACCTGGACGACGCTGTCCGCCGCCGCGCCGTACTCCAGCGCCTGGACCTCGATGGCGCCGGTGGGTGACGAGCTGTACATGGTCCGCAACAACAACGTCTACCAGTACACCCCGTCTACGGACACCTGGACGACGGTGACGGCGATCAGCGGCGATGACGACCTCAACATGACCGAGTCTGACCAGTTTGGTGTGGTGTACGGCCACACCGCGAGCGGGCAGCTCGTCGAGTACGACACGGTCACCGGCGCCCTCACGTACACCACCACAGGCTACGGCAGCCAGTACGAGACGCGGCTGGGGTATGACCCGATCAGCCGGGCGATCTACTTCGGCGCCTTTGACCAGCCCAACCTCTACAAGTTTGATCTCAGCACGAAGACGGTCACGGAGATGGCCCCTCACCCCGAAGGTGAGCTCAACGACGTCTTCTGCTCGGATCGTTCAGGGCACATCTTCGCCGCGGGCGGCTTCGATGGCAGCACCATGTACCAGTACACCGTCGCGAAGGACACCTGGGCGCCCATCGCGGACCTGCCTACGAACCACGGATTTAACGGGTCGTGCACCGTGTCCGGCGACGGCTGGCTCTACGTCGGCACCGGCAGCAACGGCATGTTCTACCGGCTTGAGCTGTATTGAGCGGGACGCGAGCGCGCTCGGCGGATCAGAAGGACTGGCTCGCCGAGAGCTCGATGGTGTAGGTGCCCGCGCAGGAGGTGACAGCCCAGGTCGAGGCGTAGACACGCACGGCCCACCAGTCCTCCTCGTCGTCCCAAGACGAGCCCTCAAAGTCGGCCTTGAGGATGCCGGATCCCGAGGCGGAGTCTTTGAGCGAGGGCGAGGAGCGTGAGGAGTTTGTGGCGTAGAGCTCGACGGTGTAGCTCGCGCCTGAGGGCACGCCGCTCAGCGTCACGCTCAGGTCGAGGTTCTGGAAGAGCTCGTCCTCGGCCTCAAAGAAGAACCAGTCCTCATCCGCGCTGGTGTGCAGGGTGAGCCCGGCGAGGGAGACCTTGCCCGACTTCCACAAGGCGCCGCTGGAGAACTCGCCGAGGCTGTACGCGGCGCTGATGGAGTTGTTGGAGGAGCTGCCCGAGTCGTAGGTGTCGGTGAAGGTCTCGTTCACGAGGCCATCACAGTCGTTGTCTTTGGCGTCGCAGGCCTCGGCGGCGCCGAGGTAGATCGCCGCGTCGGCGTCGTTGCAGTCGCCGGCGTTCTCGGTCTGGCCGTCGAAGTCGTCGTCGTTGTTGAGGGGGTCGGTGACGATGAGGTTCACCGTGGCCGAGCCCGCGTTGCCCTCTTCGTCTGTGGCGAGCAGCGTGATGACGTGGGTGCCCTCGGTGAAGCTGACGCCAGCGCCGCAGTAGCCCGAGGAGTCGGGGGAGCCGCTGGAGAGTATCCCCATGAGGTCGGAGGCCCAGGTGCAGGTCATGGAGTCGGGTTCGGAGACGTCGTCCACGACGACCCCCTCAAGGAGCGTCGTCGCCGTGGTGAGGGTCTTGGAGCCGCTGGTGGGGCTGAGGATCTCGACGGTGGGGCGACCGTCGGGGAGGATCTCGACAACGACGAGGGCGCTGTCAATGTTGCCATCATCATCCTCGATCGTCATCTCAAGCTCGTGGTACCCCTCTAAGAGGGGCAATGGAAGCTCAGCGGTGATCGCGCCATTGGAGGCGGGATAACCTTCCCAGATCAGGCCATTCTGGTTGCTTACGACACTCGCGAAGAGCGTGTCCCAAGGCTGCTCGTCGTCTGTGGCCGTCGCGACCATGATGATCGAGTCGCTCGCGCCGTACTTCGTGTCATTGGCCGGGCCGATGAGGATCAGCTCTGGCGCGCCCACCACCTGCCCACCGTAAGACATCTCGACGGACACCGTGGCCTGCCCGCTCTCCCCGGCGTCGTCAAAGGCCGTCATCGTGAGGGCGTGGAGGCCCGCGGACAAGGTCGAGAGCGCGGTGTAGGTGATGCCTTCGCTGTCGGGGGTGATCGTGCCCAGCTCACCGTCCAAGGACGAGCTCAAGGAGACGAGCAGCGTGGCGGGGTCTTGTTGGGAGTCACGGGCGAGGCCGTAGACCTCCACCAAGGTGCCGGGCTGGTAGATCGAGCCGTCTTCGGGGGAGGTGATGCTCACCGTGGGCGCGGTGTTGTACACCTTCACCGTGGTGTCGGTGCAGGCGGCGAGGGTGATCAACACGAGGGGGAGGACGGCGCGGGGGTGCGGCATCGGGGGGCTCCGCAGGTCAGGGAAGCCCCTAGTATAGCGGAGGCGCGCTCCGTTTGGTCAAGGCGCGCTCACATTTCCCCGCCGATCCCGCCGCGAATGCGGCCTGGCGGAGGGCGCCTCGGCGAGAGGCTCACACCCAACCCCGCGCTTCACCAGCCCGTCAAATGACTGACTTCACGACACTTTTTTGACGCAAAACCCGCAGCGTCCGCCCGGCGGCAGCCCCGCCTGGATCTTCAGCGGGGGCCTTTGACCACCCGCTCACCGAAGCGGGAGTTGGAGCGCGACTTGAGCGGACGGCGCCCCTCACGCTCCTCAAGACCGACGCCTTGGTGGGGCGCGAGGGGGTCGATCTCGACGATCTTGCGGCGTGTGGGGCGCAGGAGCCAGCCCGCCATCGCGTTGAGCGCCCGCTCACCGGCGGGCTCCAAGGGCGCGTAGTGGCCGACGTCGTCAAAACGCCAGAGCACCGCGTCGAGGTGGTCGGCGAGGAGCTTTGACGTCCACAGGCGCAGGATCGGATCCTGAAAGCCGTGGGTGATGAGCAGGGGGCAGCGGAGCTGATCCCGGGTGACGACGGGGCGGCGCAGGTACAGCTCGCGGGTGAGCGGCCCCGGGAGCGCGCCGACCCGGGCCACGTCATCAGCGGACACGGTGTTGAGGCCGATGAGCGCCTTGGCGTGCTCGCTGAGGCCCACCCGCTTGCCCAGCATCACCTGGGGCAGCCGCGTGGCGGCGACCCGCACAAAAGGCGGCGTCGGCAGCACCCGCACCGGGGCCACGGGCAGGGGCGAGATGAGCGCCGCGCCTTTGAGCGGCAGGCGCGTGGCGAGCACCGTGGCGGCGAGGAGCGCCTGGGTGCGCGCCCACATCCAGCCGCCCAGCCCCAGACCGTGCAACAGCAAGACTGGCGGACCTTTGGGCTCGCCGATGGCGGGGACATGGACCGCGCTCTGCGCGGCGAGGAGAGGCACGTCGGATCTCCTGAGCGGGTGGGCCCACACGCGGCGGGCTCACCAGCGTAGCCAACTCTCGGGGGTTTAGCCCGGAGAGACGGGCTTCAGCCGCGCGCCGCTGGCCACGAGCTCGTAGCTCGTGCCCGCCGTGGCCTGGGTCTCCGGCGTCATCTCAGGCTTACGCGACTCGGACTTGTAGTGCTCCACCGTCTCGGGATCGACGGCCTTGGCGACCACCTCCCCCTCAAGCTGAATCGCCTGGCCGGTGCAGTCAAGCGGCAGGCCCCAGGCGTGGTCTTTCATCGTCACGCGCATCATCTCTTGGCCGCCCTCGGGGGCCGTGAGCACCATCCAGCAGCCCTTCTTGGAGCACACATCGGCGACGCGGCCCTCAACACGCACGGTCTTGCCGGTGAAGCTCGCCGAGTCTTTCAAGAGCTGGGCGGCGGGGATCACGTCGTCGGCGGTGAAGGCCGAGCCGAAGGACGACCAGCCATCCGGGGTGGCGGTGGCGGCGGCGGCGCCCGGGGCAGCGGCCTCGGGGGCGGCGACGGCCTCGGGGGCGGCGGGGGCCTCGGCGACGGGGGTGGGCTCGGACGCGCCGCAGGCGATGAGGACGAGGGTGAGAAGCATGATGACCTCGATGGATGATTCAGGCGCACACAGCCTAACCACGGCGTGGCGGGGCGTCTCTCTCCTCAGCGGTCGTGGCGGGGCCAAAGCTGCGCCGCCTCAGCTCCGCCCGCAGGTCCTCGGTCACCCGGCGCTGGGCCCGGAGCAGCTCCGCGATCACCCCGGTCACCGCCAGCACCGCCGCGACGGTGAGCAGGCAGGCCGCCAAGACCAAGGACTGAACGTGTCCGTTGACCCCTTGCAGGTGGTAAAACGAGCCCCGAAGGCCCAACAGCAGCCCTGGCAAGAGCGCCGCCCCGGCCAAGGCCCCGAAGAGCGTCAAGGGCCGGTGCATCGCCGTGGCCCGAAGCGCCGTGAGCCCCGCCCGCAGGACATACTCTGGCACCGAGCGCATCAGCCGCGAGGGCCGCGTCGGCGGCCGCGCCGTCACCGGCACCGACACCACCCGGGCCCCGCGCTGACCGGCCTGCACCAAGGTCTCTAAGGTGTAGGTGTAGTCGCCGACGACCAAGAGCGACGCGGCCAAGGCGCGGCTGTGCGCCCGAAAGCCCGTTGTCACATCTGTCGCATAAACGCCCGAGAGCCACACCACGACCCGGCTCCCCCACCGCTGTAGCATCTTTTTGCCGGGCGAAAAATGCGACAAGCTGGCCGTGCGACGGTCGCCGAGGGTGAGGTCCGCCTCGCCCCGCTGAATCGGCGCCAACAAGGCGGGGATGTCGGCGCCGTCGTACTGGTGGTCTCCGTCGAGGTTCACGATCACGTCCGCGCCTAAGTCCAAGGCGCGGTCAAGGCCCAAGGCGAAGGCCCGGGCGAGCCCCTGGCGTTGGGGCAGGCGCAGGAGGTGGTGAGCCCCCGCTGCCAGGGCCACGTCTGCGGTGCCGTCGTCGCTGCCGTCGTCGATGACCAGCAGCTCGACGGCCTGAACGCCGGGGATCTCCCGGGGCACCGAGGCCAAGACCCCGGCCAAGGTCGTGGCCTCGTTGTGACAGGGGACCTGGACGATGAGCTTCATGGCCCCGTCGCCGTCGTGAGGGCGTACACCCGCAGCTCCCCCAGCTCCGCCGCCGCCTCGCCCCGCACCCCGGCCTCGCCGAGCTGGGCCCCGACCGCTCGCCACTTACGCTCGGTGAACAACGCAAAACAGGGGCGGCCCCGATCGAGGTGATGCCGGATGAGCCCCGGCGCCGAGGCCCCGCCATCAGGCGAGCGTGAGGCGAGGATCACCCCCGGGCGGTCGTGCAGGCCGAAGAGGGGGTCGGGCACCTCGGCGAGCACTAAGGCGTGATCGGGCACCACACGACCCACGGCCTCGGCGATGTTTTGGTTGACCTGGCGTTGATGCCGATGGCGGTTGAGGTCGAGCACCACCGCTTGCCCCGCCGACCAGCCCAAGCTGAGTCCCAAGGCCAGCGCCGCCGCCCCGGAGCGCGCCCAGGTCAAGAGCCCCAAGACCGCCGCCAACACGAGCGGCAGGCCATAAAACACCTGCTCAGCGAGGGCGGACGGCGGCTGGGTGAGGCGCGTCGCGGCGAGCACCCCCGGCGCGGTGACAGCAAACCCAAAGGCCACGGCGGCGGCGCGACCGGCCGTGATCTCCTTCACGAGGGGGCTCACGAGGATCGCCGCCGCGGGCAGCACCGGCAGCAGATACCGCTGGTTGAGCCCCAGCCCGCCGTGCCAGCCCAAGGCGCCGTAGAGCCCCACCCAGACGAAGATCACGAGCCACAGCGGCGAGCGCAGAAGCACGAGCGGACCTTGTCGCAGCAGTGAGACCAACGGCCCGAGGAGCAGGACGAGCCAGGGGCAGCTCTGCAGCAAGGCCCGCTTGTAGCAGGCCAAGTAGATGACGCCGCCGCCCGGACCTCGGGCCATCGCGGGCTCTAAGGCGGGGATCTCCAACACACGAAGGTCCACGACCAAGGCGTAGACCCCTCGGAGGAGGCGAAGGGTGGGCTCGACCCCGATGAGGCCCAGGAGCCCCAGGCCCACCGCGACGAGGGCTCCCCTGCCCCTCCCTGAAGCACCCCGAGCCGCCCCCCAGAGCGACAAAAACGCCAGCCCCAGACCCACGGAGCCCAGGTGTGCGCTCACCCCGGCCGTGCGCGCGACGTGTGACGCCGGGCTCGTCTCGGAGACGCCATAGCTCAACAGCGACCACGCCCCGAAGCGCGTCTGGTTGCTCCAGGCCAAGGCCAGCAGCGGCGGCGAGGCGCCCAAGATCCCGAAGCTCCATCGTCGCGCCCAGCCCGGGCCCGCCACGACCATCGCCGCCGCCAAGGCCGGGAGAAACAGCACGCCGTCGAGGCGCTGGGTCACCCCGAGACCAAACAAGAGTCCCGCCAGCGCCGGTCGCCGCGCCGCCGTGACGAGGGCGCCGAGGCCAAAGGCCAAGGCCGAGGCGTGAGGGGTCGCGGCGAGGCCATACTCCCAGAAGAAGGTCCCGAAGAGCAGGATCCCCAAAGGAATGAGGCGCTGCCCCGTCGGCGCGAGGGCCGCGGTGAGCCCCGCGGCGAACACCACGGCCACCCCGCTCACGAGGTTCACGCCGAGCACGCCGAAGGCCGCGGTGAGCGGGGCGCTGAGCGCGGCGAAGCCCGGCGGATATTGGCTCACCAGCCGCCCGAGCTGGGGCGTCACCTGGGCCGAGAAGCCCGGCGCCAACATCGTCAAGGCCGCCGCTGGTCGCTCGGCGTAGCCGTTTCCCAGATCAAAGCCGCCCCCCGTCGCCATCGCCCGGGCGGCGAGCTGGTTTGTGCCCTCATCCAACAAGAGCGCGCCGGGGCTCACCAGCAGGCCCCAGGCCAGGGCGTGGGCGACCAGGGCCACACACACGCCCAGACGCCAGACGCCTGGCGACGAGGGCTCAACGTTGGGGTGCGGCGGCGCCATCTTGGCCCTCTCCCGCCTACTCTACACCCAGCGCACGATCGGCGTCATGGCCTTCCTTACGCAGCGCCGCGGCCTCAACAGGCTATAGATTTTCCCAAGACCCACCCCTCGCCCCAGTGAGCGCGCCATGAGCGAAGGCAACATCTCGTATCTCCCCACCGACGGTCTCAGCTACGACCCGAACGAGCCAAAGTTCTGGGACAAAGCGGCCTTAGACAAAGAGATCACCCGCGTCTTTGAGATCTGTCATGGCTGTCGCATGTGCTTTAAATTTTGCGACAGCTTCCCCAAGCTCTTCGATCTGATCGACAAGACCCACGACGGCGACGTGCGCAAGCTCAGCGCGGCGGAGGTCGAGGGGGTCATGGACGCCTGCTTCCAGTGCAAGCTCTGCGACGTGCAGTGCCCCTACACCCCTCGGGACAACCACCAGTTTCAGCTCGACTTCCCCAAGCTGGTGCACCGCTACGACGCCGTGAAGGCCAAGACCGAGGGCCTCACCCTACGCGACCGCGTGCTCGGCGACCCAGACCTCACCGGCAAGCTCGCCCGGGCGAGCTTCGGCCTGGCGAACACGATGAACCGTGTCTCCGCCCACCGCTGGATGATGGAGAAGGTGCTGGGCATCCACCACGACAAGCTCCTGCCCGACTTCGCCCCGGACACCTTTGAGGCCTGGGCCGCCGCCAACGGCAAGATCACCCAGGCGCCCAAGCCCGGCGAGGCCCCCGAGGCCGTGCTCTTCCAGACCTGCTACGTGCAGAACAACGAGCCCCAGATCGGCCAAGACACCCTGGAGGTCTTGGAGAAGAACCAGGTGAAGACGGCCTGCGTGAAGGGCCTCCAGTGCTGCGGGATGCCCAAGTGGGAGCATGGCGACTTAGACGGTCTGCGGGCCCAGGCGAAGGCCAACCTGGACCTGCTCACGCCGTGGGTCGAGGCCGGGGCCAAGGTCATCGCCATCAACCCCACCTGCTCGATGATGTTGCGCCGGGAGTACCCCACCCTCGTCGCGCCTGAAGACAAAGCCCGCGCCGAGAAGCTCGCCGCCGCCGTGCGAGATCCGAGCGAGCACCTGTGGTCGATCCGCTCGGAGCCCCGGTTCAACACCGACTTTAAGTCAACGCCGCCCCAGGACGCGGTCGCCTACCACGCGCCTTGCCACCTGCGCGCCCAGGCCATCGGCTTTCGGGGAAAACAGCTCATCGCCAAGATCCCCGGCGTGAAGGTGGACGCGGTGCAGGAGTGCTGCGGCCACGACGGCACCTACGCCATGACCGTCGAGGGCTTTGAGCCCAGCCAACGCATCGGAAAACGTGCCTTTGACGGCATGGCGGCGCCGGGCGCGAAGATCTGGGCCACGGACTGCCCGCTCGCCGCGGTGCAGTTCCAGCAGCACGCCGGGGTGAAGCCGATGCACCCGATGAGCGTGCTGGCCCGGGCCTACCGTGAGGACGGCTTCAAGGACGACGAGAACAAAGGCTGAGCCAAGCCCGCCGATCAGCCCTTGAGCGCCGCGTAGACCTCGTCCGGCAGCGGCACCAGCCGCCGCTGGGGGTCTACGCAGCACAGGGTGATGAGCCCCTCGACCAAGGGGCCCTTGCCGCCGCGCCAGATCGACTGGTTAAACATCGCCCGGTACTCGCTCGGCGCGTTGGCGGTGGTGCGCACCTCCAACAAGTCCCCATGAACGGCGCCTTCGCGGTAGGTCAGCTCGGCCTTGTACACGACAAAACCGACGCCGCGCTCTTGGTAGAGCTTGACCAGGGCCTCGACCCCGAGCAGGTGCTCACGCGCCCGCTCGAAGTACTTGAGATAGTTCGCGTGGTACACGACCCCGGTGAAGTCGGTGTCTTCGTAGTAGACCTGCACGGGCAGGGAGTGGGTCACAGGCACGCGCCGCCTCCAGTGAGCGGCACATAACGCTCTCGGCCCGTGGCGCCCGCCGCGACGTCTTCGGGCGAGAACCGCAGCGGGTGGGCCTGGTTGCCCAACCACAAGGCCGCCTGATCATCAAAGAAGGGGCTCTCCAAGAGCGCCGACTGGCCGCCGGGCAAGATGTTGAGGCCGCTCACGCCGTCTTCACGCAGCTCCACCACCATCCGGAACACCGGGCCGCTGCCGTAGCTGAACGAGGTGCCCGACCAGCCGGGGTTCGCCGCGTCGACGCCGTACTGATCGCCGGGCCGGGGGAAACCCGTGAGGTCGGCGCGGGGGTCGTCTGACGGGATCTCCGCCGCCAAGGGGAGCTGCTCCGTGGTGATGGAGAAGGGCGTGATCAAGGCGGCGTAGGTGGGGTCGTCGCCCAAGAAGTCTTTGAGCACGCTGTCGAACGTGACCGTGTGTTTGTAGCCCCAGAGCCAGCCCGCCATGTCTGGGCTCCCGAAGCCGTCCGCGCTCTCAAAGAAGGCCAAGGCGTCGAGGAGCGCCTTCACGGCGAGCTCGTCGCTGGTCTCGATCTCCGGGGTAGAGAGCACATCAAAGAACGCGCTCTCTTCGGTCTCGGGGTTGTAGCTGCTCAGGCCCTCGGGGTTGCCCGGGCCACGACCCCGCATAAACAGCGTCATCGCCCGGGAGCGCCCGGTGCCGCCCGTGGGCTCCCACACGTCGGGCAGGCCCTCATCGTCGAGCACGGCGCTCTGAAACCGCGAGAACCAGCCGTTGAACAGGGTCGTGGCGACGGCGTGGGCGTCGTCGCCCTCGGCGGGTTGGTGGTAGAAGGTCTCGACACCCGAGGGGGTGGGCGCCCCGGCGGCCAGCCAGGCCTCAAGGCGGGCTTGGGCCTCGTCGAGGCGGTCGGGATCCGCCGCGTAGAGGGCCGCGAGGCGGGCCTCAGCGCTGCCCTCCTCGGCGGTGGTGGTGGCGGCCCGGGCGGCGTCGATGGCGGCGAGCAGGTCCGCCGTGAACTGGATGCCGAGCGGGGACTGGCTCTCGCCTTGCAGCGCGGCGGTGCTCTCGACGGTGACCCCTCCGGCGGCGACCTGCTCATTCAGGCGCCGGGTGATGATCTCGGCGCGATAGCCCTCCATCCACGGCCCGCCGATGTACCAGGGCTCGTTGAGCAGGTCGCCGTCAAAGGTGATGCCCGCCGGGTCGTTGTTCGCCGTCACGACGAAGCCCGCGGCGGGGCTCAGGGCCCGGGGCATCTCATCAAATGGCACGACGCAGGCGGCCGGATCCCCCTCAACGACCTTCCAGCCGTCGAGCTTGATGGTGAACCCGCCGTAGATCGTGCCGTCGAGGAGCTGGCTGGGGTTGGCGCCGTCTTGCCAGCCGCCATCGGCCCCGCGGGGGAGCTGATCGCGGCAGGGCACGGCCTGATACGGCGTGTACAGCACGTCGCCGTGGATGTCGGCGGCGACGATGTTCTGGGAGTACGCGACGAGGCCCCGGGTGGCCTCGGCGAGCTCCTCAACACTCCCCGCGTGGCCCATGGCGTTGAGCGCCGCCAAGGGGTTGCCGCCGTCTAAGCCGACGTAGTCAAAGGACAAGGCGGTGATCACCCCGTCGCCGTCGAGATCGCCGGGCACGACGTAGCTGCCGCCAAGGTTGACCAGGCCCTCCCCCGGCGCCAGGACCTCGTCGGGGCGCACCGACCGGCCCTCGATCTCGGCGATCCAGCGGCCATCAAAGGTGGTGTAGCGCGCCCAGGTCTCAAGGCCGCCCTCGCTGCCCAACAGCGGCACGTCGGCGACCGCCCAGGTCTCGATCTCGACCACAAGGGGCTCCTCACGGCCCTGAAACACCGTGGCGGCAGGCCATCCCTGGCTGTCTAAGATCAGCTCCTCCCGGTACCAGTCGGTGATGTCGCCCATGAGCTGGGTCTGGTTCCAGGCGACGAGGCCGTTGGTGCCCACGGCCATCAAGGGCATCCCGGGCACCCCCAAGCCCGCCTGGTGGGTGTCGCCGCCACCCAAGAGCTGGGTGTCTAAGCCGAGCTGATAAAACAGCGACGGCACGGTGAGGCTCAGGTGCCCGTCCCCGGCCAGGATCGCCCCGCCGCCCGAGGCCTCGGCGGTCACCGCCCAGGCGTTTGAGCCGAAGCCGTTCTCCCAGTCGTGGCCCAGGCGGCGCTGCAGACGATCGAGGCGATCGTTGAGGCGGCTGAGCACCGCTTGGGGCACGCGCGGATCGGCGGTGAGGCCCCGGTGTTGGGGCGGCGCGGGCGGCCCCGAGGTGGCGGCGGCGGGCCAGCCCTCGGCGGCGCCGACAGCGTGAACCGGCTCGACGCGCAGCCAGATGTCGTCCACGACGCCGGCCCGGCGCAGATCCCCGAGGGGCGCGTCGGCGTAGAGGCTCGGCAGGGCGGCCGCCGTGTTGGCCCGGCCGATGTCGCCGGTCTCAAAGCCCAGCTCATAGATCAAGGTGGCGCCGACCCCGGCCACGGAGCGCCGGTCAAAGGGCGCCATCAACATCCAGGGCTCTTCAGCGCCCAAGAGCTTGCCCGCGAGCTCCAGCTCGCTCGGCGGGTCCAGCTCACCGGCCTTCACCGCGAGGATGTAGGCGTTGACGCCCTCGGCGAAGGCGTCAAACTCCACGACCTGCTCCGGGGTGAGCCGGGCCAACAAGGAGTCGGCCACAAAGGTCATGCCCATGACGCGGCTCTCCATGTCGGTCTCCAGCGCCGCGTCCCCCAAGAGCGCGGAGACCGTGCCTAAGCCCAGGCGCCGGGCGAGGTCCATCTCAAAGAAGCGGTCCTTCGCCATGACAAAGCCCAAGGCCCGGGCCAAATCAGCGCGGTCATAGGCGTAGATGTGGGGCCGGTCACCTTCAGTGCGCAGGACCTGCACCTCACAACGAAGGCCCTGGAGCGCCCGGGTCTCGGTGACGGCGACGCTGTCCAGGGGCGTCGGCGCCGGGGCCTTCGGCCCGCAGGCCGCGAGGACGAAGAGGAGGGGCGAGCTGCGCATCGGGGCTCCGAGGTGGGGACCGGGGAGTTTATCGGGTTTTGGCCTCGGGAGGGAGATCGGTCAGGTTGAGGCTCAAGAAGGCGGCTGGTGGAGAGAACATCGCGAGGATGAGGCTCAAGAAGACGATTTTTTCTGGAAAATCGTCTTCTTGAGGCTCAATCGCGGGCCTGGTGGAGAGAATGAGGCGATCTTGAGGGGCAGGGAGGGGCGCGCTACCGCTTCACCAACACCACCGACCCCCGCGCCGGGACCGTCACCGAGATCGAGTCCCCGCTCGCGGTCACCGTGGCGCCGGTCAGCACGTCCTCAAACGTCGCGCCCGGGCTCAGGCCCGCGAAGCTCAGGCCGTTCGTGAGCGTGCGCTCGCTCCCGGAGCGGTTCACGATCACCAGCAGCTCGTCGCCCTCATAGACCCGCGCCCAGCCCAACACGTCGTCTTCAGACCACCAGCCCGTGCGCTGGCCGATGGCCATGGCGGGGTGATCTCGGCGGGCCTGGCCCAAGGCGGAGACGTGGCGGTGGACACGCTGCTCATCGGCGCCCAGCTCACCGTCAAATCGCATCATGTGGCGGTTGTCGGGGTCGCCGAAGCCCTCTAGGCCGATCTCGTCACCGTAGTAGATGAGCGGCAGGCCCTCGTTCGTGAGCAGGTACGTCCAGGCCAACATGAGACGTTCGTAGGGCTCGCCCCAGCCCGGCGGCGTGGCGGGGCTGCGCAGGCGACCGTCTGACCCGCAGATGCCGTCGCCGTACAGGCTGCCGACCTGACCGGCGGCGTGGGTGATGAACCGATCGACGTCGTGGTTGCCCAGAAATGTGCTCATCAAGTAGCCGCTATACGCCGAGGCGCTGGCCTCACGCTCGGCCTCAAGCTGGGGCAAGCTGCTCTCGCCCCGGGCGAAGGCCGAGAGGATCGCCCAGTACATCGAGAAGTCGAACTGTGCGTCAAGCTCCTGCTCGTTCACATAGGAGCCGATGAGGCCACGCTCGCCGGAGAAGGTCTCGCCGACGGTGTAAAACTCCTCGTCACCCCCGGCCGCACGGTGCTCGATCTCGGCGACCACCTTGGACTGCAGGTTGAAGTACACCGAGTGGGGCATATGTTTGACCGCGTCTACACGATACCCGTCGATCTCATACTCTTTGGCGAAGGCGACGGCGTCGTCCACCATCTGCACCAGAGGGTCTTCGTCGTAATACCGGATGTCGGGCAAGAAGCTGTCGAACCAGCAGACCTCGGGCGCGGTGTTCCACACGTCGCCTTGGCAGATCAGCTCGCTGTTGAACCAGTCGGTGTTCGCCGCGTAAGCGTGCTCCTCGTGGACGTGGTTCGCCACCCAGTCCACGAGCACCCGCATCCCCCGGGCGTGGGCCTCGTCGATGAGCTGACGCAGGAGCGCCTCGTCGCCGAAGTGCTCCTCTAGGCCAAAGGCGCTCGCGGGCCAATAGCCGTGGTAACCCGCGAAGTTGGCCCCACATTTGTCGCCCCAGGCGCCTTTGGGGTTGTTCTGCGGGGCGGTGAGCCACAGGGCCGTGACGCCCAACGAGTCGAGGTAATCGAGGCGATCAATCACCCCTTGCCAGTCGCCGCCCAGATAGTCGGTGCTCGTGTAGTTGGTGCCTTCGCTGGTGTTGCGGCTGGTGTCGCCGTCCTCAAAACGGTCCACGAAGACAAAATACATCAGGCCCGTGGCCCACTGGCGGTCGTCGGTCCAGAACGGGACGTAGACCTCCTCGCTGCCGATCCCGTCCTCATCCACGGCGGTGAGACGCAGCGTGTGACGGCCCTCGCCGAGCCCAGAGAGGGTCAGCTCGTCTGTGTTGGTGAGCGGGGACTGTTCGACGCCGTCTAACTCCACACGAATGGAGCGCAGAGCGGCGCCGGAGCGCGCCGGGGAGAAATTGGGGGTGAGGCGCACAGAGCCCGCGGCGCGGTCGATGTCGAGGCTCTGGAGGCTGAGCGCAGGCCGATCACAGTTGCCGACGGTGATCATCGAGTTGCAGCTCCCCTCCCCCAGCCCGCAGGAGGTGTTCCAGGCGTAGCCCGCGTCACATTGGGTCTCGCTGGCGTTTGGGTCGCAGGACCACTCCTCGTTGCGGCCATCGGCGCCGGTCTTCTCGACGAGCTTGTAGGGGTAGCTCCCCGGCGCCAAGTTCACCGTGACCGACCACACGCCGTCGGGGCCCTCCACCATCGGCGTGGCGTCGGCGCTCCAGGCGTTAAAGGCCCCGGCGACGGCCATCCCGGCGGCGGCGGACTGGGCCGTGGCGGTGAAGGTCACCGGGCAGCTCTCGGCCAGGGGCACCTCGGTGTCGATGGCGCCGCCGGAGTCCAGGCCTGACTCGGAGGGCGTGTCAGCGTCCTTACAGGCGGCGAGCAGGGCGAGGGTGAGGATCATGGGGGCGGGCTCCGAGGGGGCGTTGCCGGGGAAGACTCAGGATCGCACCGGCTCGGCCCAATGACAAGCGTTAGGCGCGGACGGCACAGCCCTTGCGCCTAAGCTGTACAGCGGTGACCGTCGAGATTGACCCAAGATCGCGCCGAATGACGGCGCCCGGTTGGGCCCGCCGAGCCGACGCA
>JAKLKE010000112.1 GCA_023150775.1 Myxococcota bacterium | reverse complement strand
AACTATGCCAGTCTTGGGCGAGAGGATGCGGTTATGCCGTGGGCTGAGCGTATCAATCTCGACGGTCACCGCTGTAGCACACTCGCATTGCGCATCTGATCAAGGTGGAGCATCCGTTTTTTTGAATCGCTGCTTTCATTAGATGTGCTCATGTTTTCCTCGAAGTCAGGTGGATGATGTACCGCTATGGCCGCGTGGTGTATAGCTGATGCTGGAGGAGAGAGTTGGGCATGTCAAGGTCAATCATAACACCGGAGCATACTGACATCCGGTCCAGCGCGCTTCGGTATGAGGTGTGGTGTCCTCCTGGCCCCACCCTCACTCCAACACCTCCGGCCTCGGCAACCCCGACGTGGCGCCGTCCCCCGGCCTCCGCTCCCCCGGATCGGCCCCGAGGTCAAACGCCCAGTCTCGCCCGTCGGCGTGGACCACCCGCTTCTGCGCTCCGTCGGTCACCGCCGAGCGCGCCGCCAGCACGTCGCTCCAGTCGTGCCAGGGCCGCCGGGTGCGCCAGCCGGAGGTGGTGTAGACCGGGCTGGGGTGCTCGGCGTAGACCAGGCGGCCGTCAAGGGCCAGCTCGCCACGAATCGCCGGCCCCAGATCGAGGCCAAACACCCCCTCAAACGGCGGCAGGCCCAAGAGCGCCAAGGCCGTCGGCGCCACGTCGGCGATGGAGACCGGCGCGTCAAGGCGACGCCCTACGGGCAGGCCGGGGCCCGCCATCACCCAGGCGATGTTCACGATGGGCTCGTACAGGCCGGTGTTGTGGCCGTAGAAGCCCTGCTCACCCATCATGTCGCCGTGGTCGGAGAGCGCGATGATCACCGTGTTCTCGGGCAGGCGGCGCATGATCTCCCCGAGCAGGTGGTCCGCGGCCAAGGTGCAGCCGTCGAGCAGGGCGTCGTTCACCGGGGCGAGGGCCTCGGGCACCCCAACGCCGAAGATCTGGGCCATGTGACCGGCCTCTCCGGCGGCCTCCAGGTCGCGGCGCGGGGCGTCGATGAACGCGGCGCGCTGGGCCAGGGGCACCTCTTGGTAGGGGCCGTGGGCCTCCATCAGGTTCACGAAGAGGAAGAAGCTGCGCGCTGGGTCACGTTGGGTGAGCCAGTCGTCCAAGGCGCTCACGATGGCGGCGCCGCCTTTGTCGCGGTCGCGGCCGGTGAGGCCGTTGAGCACCCGGGCGGCGAAGAGCGTCTCCCCGGCGGTGAAGTCGCGCCAGAAGGGCTCAAAGTGGGTGAAGCCTTGGGCGAGGCCCGAGCCGATGCCCGCGAAGGGGTTCGCCGAGAGGCCCGCCGTCTCGTAGCCCGCGAGGCGCAGGCGCTCGGCGAGCAGGGTGTCGGCGGGCAGG
Source organism: Myxococcota bacterium (assembly GCA_023150775.1). Taxonomy (GTDB): domain Bacteria; phylum Myxococcota_A; class UBA796; order UBA796; family CAJQPC01; genus JADKFE01. The sequence goes on along the minus strand of JAKLKE010000112.1, from coordinate 13,973 downwards.
GTGTAGCCCTCGCGCTGGTTGGTGCCGTGATCGTGGGGCAGGCGCGCGGAGAACAGCGAGGCGTGGGCCGGCAGGGACCAGTTCGCCGTGCTCCAGGCGCGCTCCATGAGCACGCCCCGCCGGGCCAAGGCGTCGAGGTTGGGGCTCGTGGGCCGCTCGTAGCCGTAGGTGGCGCAGCGGTCACGCACCAGGGTGTCGAGCACGATCACCGCGAGGTTCGGGCCCTGCGCCGCCGGGGTCACCATCGGCGGACGCGGCGGCTCGGCCTGGGGGCGCGCCGGCCACCACGCCAGGCCCCAGAGGATCATCGCCAGGGGCCAGGCGCGGCTCTGCGCGATGAGGGAGAACAGGCCCGCCGCCAACATCACCAGGCTCAGCGAGAACAGCGGTTGATTGGACATCCAACCAAAGGCCCCCACGTTGAGCAGGCCCAACAGGAGGCGCTCGACGGGGCTGAGGCCGCGGCGGGCGGCGAGGGTGTCTAAGGTGCCCAAGATCAGGGCGTAGACGCAGGCGGCGACGGCGACGTGGCCCAGCACACCCCCGGCCTTGAAGACGAGGCCGGTCTCGGCGACGCTCAGGCCGAGCGCCAAGGAGAGCCCGACGATGGGCCAGGGGCGAGAGGGGGACGACGAGGTCATGGGGGCGCCTCAGCTCAGGCGCGAAGCATACACCGAGACGGGCGCGGGGTGAATCCCCTCGGGGGGCCTCACGCGGTGGCGTGTGGGCCCGGCGGGTTACACTGGCGCAACTTCCCCTCCCCTCCCGACGATCTCCGTCGTCCCCATCGCCTTCCCCCGTGCCTCGGAGCCGTGATGTCCATCGATTTCAGCCTCAGCGAAGAGCAGGAGTCCCTGCGTGAGCTCGCCGCCCAGTTCGCGCAAGACGTGATCCGCCCGGCCGCCCCCCACCACGACGAGACCGGGGAGTACCCCCACGCCGTGCTCAAGGAGGCCCACAAGCTCGGCCTGATGAACACCCACATCCCCAGCGAGTACGGCGGCCTCGGCCTCGGCGCCATGGACGGGATCCTCATCGCTGAAGAGCTCGCCTGGGGCTGCACCGGCATCGGCACGGCCATGGAGGCGAACGGCCTCGCCCAGCAGCCGGTGATTCTCGGCGCGTCCGACTTCTTGAAGAAGAAGTACCTCTCGCCCATGGTCGATGAGTACAGCCTCTGCGCCTACTGTGTCACCGAGCCCGGCGCGGGCAGCGACGTGCAGGGCCTCAAGACCACCGCCGTCAAGAAGGGCGACAAGTACATCCTCAACGGCAGCAAGATGTGGATCACCAACGGCGGCGTGGCCGATTGGTACTTCGTCGTCGCCCTGACCGACCCCGAGAAGAAGGCCCGCGGCGGCATGACGGCGTTCATCGTCGAGCGCAACAGCCCCGGCATCAGCGTCGGCAAAAAAGAGCCCAACATGGGCCAGCGCGCGTCGGACACCCGGGCCATCTCGTTTGAGGACGTCGAGGTGCCCGCAGAGAACCTCGTCGGCCGCGAAGGCGACGGCTGGTCCTTGGCCATGGCGGCGTTTGACTACACCCGCCCCTCTGTGGCCTCCGCCGCCGTGGGCCTCTCCCGCGCCGCCATGGAGTACGCCGTGCAGTACGCCACCGAGCGCAAGACCTTTGGCGTGCCCATCGCCTCGCACCAGTCCATCGCGTTCATGATCGCTGACATGGCCATGAACATCGAGGCCGGGCGTCTACTGTGCTACAAGGCCGCCGCCTTGAAGGACGCCGGGAAACGCAACACCCGCGAGGCCGCCTACGCCAAGGCCTTCTGCGCCGACATGGCGATGAAGGTGGCCACGGACGCCGTGCAGGTGTTCGGCGGCTACGGCTACAGCCGGGAGTACCCCGTCGAGAAGCTCATGCGTGACGCGAAGATCTTCCAGATCTACGAGGGCACCTCCCAGATTCAGCGCCTGATCATCTCCAAGGAGATCTTCCTGCGCAACAAGTGAGCCCCGGGCCACCCCCGAGAGGAGCAGCAGGCCATGAAGGTCGTCGTCACCGGCGGGACCGGGTTCATCGGCGCGAACGTCGTGCGGCTGCTCCTCAAGCGTGGGGACGAGGTGACCTGCCTCGTGCGGTCGAGCTCTCCGGGCCTGTGCCTGGAGGGCCTGCCCGTCACGCTGAACAACACGAAGCTCACCGACGCTGAAGGCCTGCGCCGCGTGCTTCACGGCGCGGACGAGGTCTACCACCTCGCCGGAGTGTTTGACCCCTCCCCCCAAGGCGCGGCCTTGATGGCTGAGGTACACGTCAAGGCCACGGCGGCCTTGGGGGAGGCGGCCTTGGCGGCGGGCGTAGGGCGTTTTGTCGTCTGCTCGTCGTCGATCACCGTCGGCTTTGGCGACCGTGAGAACCCCGGCGACGAAGACACGCCCATCGCCGATCTCGACGCCGTGTATGGCAAGACCGGCCCTCTGCGGGCCTACCACGACACCAAAGCCGAGGCCGAGGCCCTCGCCGTCCAGCTCGCCGGGCGGGGCCTGGGCGCGGTCATCGTGAACCCGGACTACATCATCGGGCCCTGGGACATCAAGCCCACCTCCGGCGCCTTGATCGTGACCATGGCGAAGGGCTGGCTGCCGGTCTACCCCCGGGGCGGCAAATGTTTTCAGAGCGCTGAGGACTGCGCCTTGGGCCACCTGCTCGCCGCCAAACATGGCCAGCCTGGGCGGCGTTACCTGCTCGGCGCGCACAACCTCAGCTATCGGGAGTTTATGGGCGTCGTCGCCGAGGTTCTGGGGGTGCGGCCGCCGGTTCTGCCGATGCCTCGGCGTCTGGGGGAGCTCGCCGGGCTGGTCGGCGCCTTGGGCAGCCGCTACGACGCCCACCGTTTTGCCGGCCTCGACCGCTACGTGCTGCGGGCGATGGCCCAGACCCGCTACCGCAGCGGGCGCCGGGCTGAGGACGAGCTCGGCGTGCCCGTCTCGCCGATTCGGGACGCCGTAGAGGCCGCCGTCGCCTGGTTCCGTGGGCAGGGCATGATCCCGTGAGGTCGTCGCCTGAGCCCGAGGCCTTGGCCCCGGGGCGCCGCTGGGAGGCGCAGATCCCCGCCGATCGCCGCAAACGCCTGGGCCAGTGGTTGACGCCGTGGTGGGCGGTGGAGGCCGTCACCGCCGAGGCTCTGCGGGGCCTGGGCCCAAACCCGGTGATCCTGGATCCGGCCTGCGGCGACGGGCGCTGGCTTCTGGCCGCGGGAACCCTACGCCCCGACGCCACGCTCATCGGCTGGGACATCGACGCCGACGCGCTCACCGCCGCCGCCGAGGTCGCCAAGCTCGCCGGGCTCAGCGTGCAGCTCTGCCGACGCGACGCGCTCGTGGGTGATGAACACGGCGTCGCCGACGTGATCCTCGGCAACCCGCCCTATGTGCGGCCTCAGAACCTCCCGGCCGCCGACCGGGCGCGCATCTGGGCGCGGTACAAGGCCGCCACCGACAAGGCCGACCTCTACGCCCCGTTCATGGAGCGAATGATTCAGCTCAGCCGAGGGCGGGTGGCTTTGGTCGTCGCCGACACCTGGCTGAGCATGGTGAGCTTCGCGGCCTTGCGGGAGCTGGTCTTCGCCGAGCCCGTGGACCTCCTCGCCCGCCTGCCCCCGGGGAGCTTCGGCGCCCGGGTGGGCACCGTCGCGCTGGTGATTCACCCCGACGGTCAGGCGCGTCGGGGGCAGCTCAGCCCCGAGGGCCTGATCATTCATGGCCCCCTCACCCGCTCTGAAGGGGTGGTGACCTTGGGCGCGGCCCCGGCGATTCACCTGCCCGGCGACGGGGTGCTCGGCGACCGCTGGCGCCTGCGGATGGGCGTGGTCTGCGGGGATTATGCCCATTGGGTTCACCCCGGGCCGCCGGAGCCGGGGGATCAGCCGACGATCCGGGGCAAAGACATCGCCCGCTTCGTGATTCATGACCAGGGCGAGCGCCTGCGCTACGACGCGGCGGCGATCCTCAAGCGCACCCCCTACGCCGCGCCAAAACACGCCGGGCTGTTTGATGTGCCGGAGAAGGTCGTGCTCTCTGGGGCCTCGGGGGCCACGCTGCGCGCCGCCGTAGACACCGCGAGGCGCTTCCCGCTCGACTCCTGCTACGTCTCGGAGGGCCCCGGGGATCCTTGGGCGCTGTGTGGGCTGTTGAACTCGGCGCCGGTGAACCTCTGGTACGGCGCGCGCTTCACCGGGGCCCGGGTGAAGGCCGTCGAGCTGCACGGCCTGCCTTGGCCGGCGGGGGATCTCGCCATGCTCGCCGAGGCCGCTCGGGCGGGGGATCAGGCCGGGGTAGACGCCGAGGCCGCCCGGGCCTATGGTCTCTGAGCATGTCTCTCCCTACGCGCCTCTCGCCGCTCCTGCTCCTCACCCTGCTCGGCTGCCCCGCGGAGCAGCTCGGCGTACACATCCCCGAGGGGGGCCCCGACGCCATGAGCCACGAGGACCTCACCCGGGACGTTCACGCCTTGGTGAAGCTCGGCGACCGGCGCCCCGGCGCGGCGGGGGCGCGCCCCGGGCTTGAGATCCTCCAGCGCCGCCTGGGCGAGATGAAGACCTTGCCCGCCTTTGGCAGCGGCTACATCCAGCAGCAGGCGACGGGCTGGGCGGTGTGTGGCCAGAAGGACGGCCGCAGCGACCGCGCCGTGCTCATCGTCGCCCAAGACGCCGGAGACGGCGCCGCCGACAGCGCCGCGCCCTCGGCCGCCTTGATCAGCCTCGCGAAGTCTTACGACCTCAACCAGCCCCCGCCGGAGACCTTGATCTTCTGCGCCGTGAGCGCCCAGGGCGGCTGGGAGACCTTGTGGGCCACGCCGCCCGTCCCTCAAGGCAACGTGAAGACCCTCGTCGTGCTCGGGCCCCTCGGCGAGAACGAGGGCTTCACCTTGACCGAGACCCAGCTTGAGGCCCCAGGCGGCGCGCTTCGCGGCGTGCTCGCCAGCAGCGGCAAAAAGGCGCTCCACGACGGCCCTGAAGACCGCATGGAGCGCCTGGACTATGTGGGCCTGGTGACGAGCCTGCTCGCCGTCCGGGCCCACGTTGAGGCCCAGGTCAGCGCCCGGGCCCAGTGAGCCGCGCCTTGGCTAGTTCACCAAACCTCAAGTCCCGATCCTCAGCTTGCGCAGGATGCTCTCCGCTGTGGCGACCCACCGGGCGGGCCTCGCGCTGACGACGTTGTAGTAGCGGACATAGTCGAGGATCCGGGTTTGGAGCGCCTCTTTGCTCGTGAAGGAGCCGCGGCGTAGCACGGCGCGCGCGAGCTTGCTGAACCAACGCTCGATCTCGTTGAGCCAAGAGCAGTGTCGTGGGGTGTAGGCAAAACGAATCCTGTGGGTGGGCTCGCTGAGGAATCGGGCTCGGCTGGCGGCGTTGTGGAGCACGCCGGACTTTCCTGCACAGCCCAGCTCCTCATGGAGCCCGCACTGTTTCGCGACCCACTGAACCAGGCTCTCGGAGGTGTGTGTGTTGAGGTTGTCCACGATGAAGACCCAGGCCGCCGCTGGGTCAGTGTCTACAGTCTGCTGCACATGCTGGACAAAGTCGGCGTTGCCGCGCGTCTCGCGCACGGTGGGCACAAGGAGTTGTCCAGTGGCGAGGTCCAAGCTGGCGATCAAACACAAGACGCCATGGCGACGATACCAAGCCTCTTGGCGCTCGGGGTGATCGGCGCTCAAGGGATGGATGTCCAGGCGCTCGATGGCCTGCATCCCGGTCTTCTCGTCGCAGGACACCACACGGACACCCTGCTTCGCCAGATCGGGGGCGGATCTATTCAGATCAACGATCTCGGACAGTTGCTCGACGAACTTGGCCTCGTCCTCAATGACAGGATTCATCCAGTACCGGATGCGGTGCGGCTGGAGGCCCCCTTTTTTAGCCACCGACCAACCTCGGCGACTGACACAGACTCCACGATGCCCTGTTGGATGGCCTCTTGCACCAGCAACGCGCGTGTCCAATGGCTCTGCGGCCGCCCGAACTCGGACGGGTTACGGCAAGCCAGCGCCCGCACGCGCTCCTCCTGCTCGGCCGTGAACACCGGCGGGGCGCCGCTGCGTGGCTCGTCCGAGAGCGCCTCCTCGATGGCCGCTGTGAGCACATCCTCATCCACACCCTCCTGCTCCTCAAGCTGCGTCAGACGCCCAGAGAGCGTCTCAGACCACCGGTTACGCCAACGCCGCACCCGCTGACGGTCCACACCCAGGGTCTGGGCGATGCTCAGGGTCTCGCGCCCCTCGGACGCCAGGAGCAGCACGCGGGAGCGCTCCACGAGAGAGGCGTTGAGGGTCCTTGAGCGCGAGAACCGCTCCAGGATGCGGTGTTGGGCAGGACTCAGCGTGACTTTGGCGGCTCTTCTCGACATGGCACCTCCAGGGGAGAGGTAGGTAGCACGCCGGGAGGGGATTGTCTAGTTTTAAGTATTGTGATTTTGGAGCTGATGAACTAGTTCGGGGCGCCCTCGTTGATCCAGGTCTCGATGATGGCGAGGTCGGCCTTGGTCATCGTGCCGCTCTTCGGCATCGTGGCGCCCGAGCCGCCCACGCTGGCGTGGGTGCCTTGGAGCTTGTGCCAGAGGTAACTCTTGGAGGTGTCGCCGGGCTCGACGAGGTTGTAGCTCGTGGCCTGGGTAGACTTCACGCTCACGATGGCGGAGTAGCCGCTGTCGAGCTTGAGCTTGCCGCTGGACCCACCGCCGGTGTGGCAGCCCTTGCAGCTCGCGCTCCAGATCGGCTGGATGTCCGCGTCGTGGGTGTAGGTGTAGCTCACCTCGTCGATGTCGCCGTCGCAGTCGTTGTCTTCGCGATCTTCGACCTCGGTGGCGGCGGGGTTGATCTTGGCGTCGGTGTCGTCGCAGTCGTCCGAGGTGGCGGAGTAGCCCGACGGCTGGTCACAGGCCTTCTTCGTGCTGCTGGAGCTGGAGCTGCTGGCGCCGTAGCCGTCGCCGTCGCTGTCGGTGTAGAAGGTGCTGGTGCCGGTGACGCTGGAGTCGGCGTCGTTCACGAGGCCGTCGCAGTCTTCGTCGGTGTCTTTGGTGTCGCAGACCTCGGTGGCCTTGGGGTTGACCGCGCGGTCGCCGTCGTCGCAGTCCGTGGCGTCGGAGACGTAGCCCCGGGGCGCGGAGCAGGACTCCGTGGAGTTCTTGCGGTCGCCGTAGCCGTCGCTGTCACCATCGGCGTAGAACGTGGAGGTGACGCCCTCATCGACGTCGCCGTCGCAGTTGTTGTCGAGGAAGTCGCAGGTCTCTTTCGCGTCGGGGTAGACGGACTTGTCCGTGTCGTCGCACTCTTCACAGGCCGCGAAGCCGTCGCCGTCAGCGTCGGCGAAGCCCGTGGAGCCGTCGCAGTTGTAGTCCGTGGGGTCGGTGCAGTCGTCCTCGGTGGCGAGGGGGTTGAAGCTGGCGTCGCCGTCGTCACAGTCCCCGGCCAGCTCGACGTAGCCCTCGGGGGCGGCGCAGGCCTCCACCGTCACGCCGTCATCACCGTAGCCGTCGCCGTCTTCGTCGGCGAAGAAGGTGCCGCCGCCCGCGCTGCCGTCGGGGTCTACGAGGCCGTCGCAGTCGTTGTCGGAGCCGTCACAGACCTCGTCGGCCCCGGGGTTCACCGCGCCGTCGCCGTCGTTGCAGTCCGCGCCTTTGGCGTAGCCGTCGCCGTCGAGGTCGTCGTCGGGGCTGGCCGCGTCGCAGTCGTCATCGACGCCGTTGTAGGGCGTCTCGGCGGCGCCGGGGTTCACGGCGGCGTCGTTGTCGTCGCAGTCGCCCGCCTCGGCGGTGAAGCCGTCGCCGTCAACGTCGCTCGCGGGCTCGCCGGTGTCGTCGGTGGGCGAGGAGTCGTCCGTCGGGACGGAGTCGTCTCCAGAGGGTTCTTTGTCACCACAGCCGAGCGGCGTGAGCATGACGAAGGCGAGGGCGAGGATCGAACGAAGGGTCAGGCGGGTCATCATGAAGCTCCAGGGGGTGCGGGCGAGGGACGGCGACGGGGGCGCTGGGCGCCCCGGCTCACGGCCTCGTCAGGGGTTGGCGCCCTCGGTGATCCAGGTCTCGATGGTGGAGAGGTCCGTCGCCGACATCGAGCCGCCCTTGGGCATCGACACGCCGGTGCCGCCCGCGGCGGTGTGGGTGCCCTTGAGCTTGAGCCAGAGGTAGCTGCTGTTCGGGTCGCCGGGCTCGATGAGGTCCAGCTTGCTGACCTGGGACGAGGGCTTGTTCACCGTCGCCGAGTAGCCGCTGTCGAGCTTCAGCATCCCGCTGGAGCCGCCGCCGGTGTGGCAGCCCTTGCAGCTCGCGTCCCAGATGGGCTGGATGTCCGTGGCGTGGGACTTCTCGGGGTCGGCGTCGGAGTCGGAGTCGGTGTCCGAGTCGGCGTCGGCGTCGCTGTCAGCGTCGCTGTCGGCGTCGGAGTCCGCGTCGGAGTCCGCGTCGCTGTCAGCGTCAGAGTCCGCGTCGGTGTCGGAGTCGGCGTCGGAGTCGGCGTCGGCGTCGCCTTCGGTCTCGGAGTCATCGGCGGCGGAGTCGTCCGTCGCGGAGTCGTCCGTGGTGCCGGAGTCGGTGGTGTCTTTGTCGCCGCAGCCGAGGCTGAGCGTGAGAGACATCGTGGTGAGCATGAACAGGCGAAGGGTCGAGGTCATGTGGTCTCCTCAGGGGTAGGCCGCACCACCTTAGTCTCAGCGGGTTGGGGGTCGCAAGCGCTCCGTCAAACTGAAGTCAAGGACGGACCGGGATCGCAGCGCCATCGCCTCGCCGCAGGGGCGCCTTCACCGCCTCCAGGGCCGCGCGGGCGCGGGCGGTCTCGGCCTCGGCCTCGGCGGTGAGGCGCTCAAGCTCGGCCTGGGCCTCGGCCTCGCTGAGCTCCCCAGCGCGTAGGCGCGCGGCCACCCCCTCGGCCTCGGCGGCGGCGCGGGCCGTGGCCTCGCTGGCGGCGATCAGCTCAGGCAGGGCCTCGACGGCCTCGGCGGCGGGGCTGCCTGGGCTCGGCGGCGCGTTCGTGCCCACGGCGCAGCCCCCCATCACGAGGGGGAGGAGCACGAGGCGGCCCGCCACGCCGAGGCGGCGCGGGGTAAACTGTCGGAGTTCTGAGGAGGAGACCGCCATGCCTCTCGTAGAGTACTCCTGCGCGCGCTGCGGCGAGGTGATCGAGGTGATTCAGCGCCACGGTCAGGCCGACGTGGCGCGCTGCGGCGACGACTGCGCCTTGGGCTACGACGGCGACGGCGCGCTCACCCGGCGCGTCTCGACCTTCGGCGGGCTCATCAACGGCGCCACCGCCCGGGCGCGGTCCAACGCCGAGGCGGCCCAAGACCGCGCTCAGGCCTGCGGCACCTGCGGCGACGCGCCGGGCTCATGTCAAAGCTGAGCGCCCTCGCCCTCGGGCTCCTCCTCCCCTTCCTGGGCGCCTGCGCCGATCCCAGCGAGGCCGCGCGGCTCACCCAGGCCCTCGACCCGGCGACGCCGATCAAAGAGGGCCTCGCCTTGTGCCGCACCCTCACCGACCCCACCCAGCTCGGCCAGTGTGGGGTGCAGGTGCTCGACCGTAAGGAAGATCTCGGCGAGGGCGACTGCGTGGCCTTGGGCCAAGGCGTGTGGCTCGACGAGTGCCGGTTTAACGTCGCCGAGCGCCTCGCCGCCCAAGGAGAGGTCGCCGTCGCCGCGGAGATCTGTGATCGCATCCGTTTTTCGCGGCCCTGCAACTTTCACCTCGTCCGTGAACAAGCCCGGCTCTCCGTCGATGAGGCCCCCGCCGTCGCCGAGGCCCGCATCGCCTTGTTCTCCGAGGTGAGCATCGCCCCGGACGCCGCGCGGCTGTTCTGGGGAGAACGATTTCGCTCCACGCAGCTCTTGGGGCGCCCCGCCGACGTGGCGGTCTGCGCGGGCCTCAGCGACGCCGCGCCTTGCCGCGAGGCCTTCACCTCGATGTGGGATCGCGCCGTGCAGGCCGTGAGCCCAGAGCAGGCCTGCGCCCGGCTGCGCTTGGGCAACCCCTTGCTGACCATGGGCAACGGCGAGCCCAGCTTCGTGCCCGCCCCAGAGACCCTCGCGGCCTTGCTCAAGGCCTGCCCGGCCCCGACCTCACCCTGAGCGGCGTGCGCTGAGGGGCGACGGCTGGCGAGGGGGCTGCGGCCCCGATAGGGAGGCGCCTTGACCAACCGCTGAGAGTCGCCATGTCGTCGTCGCCCCCAGGCCCGCAGAGCGCGCCGTCGCTGATCACCCAGCTCGTCCGTGAGGCCGCCCTCGCCGCGGGCTTCACCGCCGAAGAGCTTGAGCCCGCCGCCCCCACCCGGGACGCCGCCCACGGCGACTACCAGTCCAACAGCGCCTTCCGCATCGCCAAAGCCAACAAGCAGAACCCCCGCGCCGTGGCCCAGGCCATCGTCGAGCGCCTGCCCGCCCACGCCGCCGTACGCGCCGTGTCCATCGCCGGGCCGGGCTTCATCAACTTCACCTTGAACGACGCCTGGTTAGGCGCCCAGCTCGTCGCCCAGTGCGAAGACCCCCACCTCGGCCTCGACCAGCGCCAGGGCCGGGTGGTCATCGACTACTCCAGCCCCAACGTCGCCAAACGGATGCACGTCGGGCACCTGCGCTCGACGGTGATCGGCGCGGCGCTGCACAACATGACCCGCTTCGCTGGCTACGAGGTCATCGCCGACAACCACATCGGCGACTGGGGCACGCAGTTTGGCAAGCTCATCGTCGCCTGGCGCGGCTGGCTCGACGCGGAGGCTTACGAGGCCGACCCCATCGGTGAGCTGCAGCGCATCTACGCGGACTTTGAGGTGCGGGCCGAGGCCGATCCAAGCCTCGCCGACCAAGCGCGCCACGAGACGGCCAAGCTCCAGGCCGGGGATCCCGACAATCGTGCCCTGTGGCGCCAGTTCATCGAGGTCTCCTTACAAGAGTTCAACCAGCTCTACGCCCGGCTCGGCATCCAGTTTGATGAGGTGCTCGGAGAGAGCGCCTACAACGACATGCTCCAGCCCCTGGTCGAGTCGCTCCTGGCCTCGGGCGTGGCCCAGGTGAGCGACGGCGCCGTGGTGATCCCCTTTGAGGACGCCGACGGCCCCGGCCTCGCCAAGGCGCCGATGCTCATCCGCAAGCGCGACGGCGCGGCGCTCTACGGCACCACCGACCTCGCCACCGCCCGTTACCGCCTCGACCGCTGGTCTCCCAGCCGGATCATCTACGTCACCGACACCCGCCAGCAATTTCATTTCCAGCAGCTCTTCGCGGCCTGCAAGAAGCTCGGCTGGACCCAAGCCGAGCTGGTTCACTGCTGGTTTGGCCTGTTGAGTATGCCTGAGGGCACGATGTCGTCCCGCAAGGGCAACGTGATCAACCTCAAGGATCTGCTCGATGAGGCCGCGCGCCACGCCCGGGCCTTGGTGGATCAGAAGTCGCCGAACCTCAGCGATGATGAGCGCGCGAAGATCGCCGAGGCCGTGGGCGTGGCCGCCGTGCGTTACGCCGATCTCTCCCAGAACCCCCAGTCCGACGTCACCTTCCGCTGGGAGAAGATGCTGACGCTGGACGGCAACACCGCGCCGTTCTTGATGTACAGCTACGCGCGCTGCCGGAGCCTGCAGGCCAAAGGCGGGATCACGGCCTGGACGCTCGCGCCCTTCACCCCCGTAGAGCCCGTCGAGCGTGAGCTGACGATCGCCCTGACCCGGCTCAACGAGATCGTGGTGAGCGCCATCGACGGCAGCCGCCCAAACGCCTTGTGCGACTACCTCTTCACCCTCGCCGGGCTCATCAACCGCTACTACCACGACCTGCCCGTGCTCACCGCCGCCCCCGACGATCGTGACCGCCGCCTGCACGTCATCGAGGCCAGCGCCCGGGTGCTCGGCCAAGGGCTCAAGCTCCTCGGGATTCAGCCTCTGGATCGGATGTGAGGGTGGGTGGATGTTGACTCTCCGGCTGGGTTGTGAGAGAGTTGGTGGATACGCCTTTCGCGTCCGCGTCTCCTGCTGTACGCCCGCTGAACGTTCTTGAGGATGGAGATGAGCGCGCCCAACACCACGCCCAGCACCCAAGCCCCTGGCGCCCAATCCCCTGGCGGTGAGTCCATCGTCACGGATCGGCTGGGGCGCTACCGCCTGATCCGCTGCGTCTCGACGGGCGGCATGGCGCGGGTGTACGAGGCCCGGCGTGAGAGCCTCGCGGGCGTCGCCCCCAAGGTGGCGATCAAGGTCATCCTCCCCGAGCACGCGAACGACGCCAAGTTCCAGCAGCTCTTCTTGAACGAGGCGCGCATCGGGTCGATGCTCCAGCACCAGAACGTGGTGCAGATTCAAGACTTCGACCGCGAAGGGGACGTCTTCTACATCGTGATGGACTTCGTCGAGGGCCTCACCTTCCGTCGCGCCATCTCCCACTGCAAACGAAACGGCCTGCAGATCCCCCTCGCCGTCATCGCCGAGCTCGGCCGCCAGATCTGCGAGGGCCTGCACTACGCCCACACGATCCGGGACGAGCGCGGCACGGCCCTGCACCTCGTGCACCGCGACGTGAAGCCCTCAAACCTCATCCTCAACCCGCAGGGTGTGGTGAAGGTGCTCGACTTCGGCATCTCCAAGGCGCTCAACGCCGACGAGACCCGCGGCGCGGTGAAGGGCACCTGGGGTTACATGTCCCCCGAGCAAGCCAGCGGCGCTGAGGTGAGCGCCCGGGCGGATCAATACGGCGTCGCCGCCGTGCTCTATGAGCTGGCGATGCTGCAGCCGCTCTTCCCCGAGAAAGAGCCCCGCGTGCTGCGGGCGATGATGGAGCAAGACGAGGGCGCCCGCCGCGCCAACCGGCTCATGGGAGCGCATGGCGCCTTGGCCCCGGTGCTCGTGCGCGCGCTCCAGCGCGACCCCTACGCCCGGCACGAGACGGCGATGACCTTGGCCCAGGATCTCGCGCGCCTCGTGCCCGATCCGGTGCTCGCCCGAGACCAGGTGCTCCAGTTCCAGTCCTCGCTGCTCGCCCTCGATCGCCTGCGCAAAGAGCGCCCCGGCCGGGACGTCGCCGCCGTGGTGATCGGCATCGGCCCCGCCCAGCCGCGCGGCGGGCCGCCGCCCCAGGCCGTGAGCATGTCCGCCGAGCAGGGCCTCGACGTCTCCGAGGTCTCCGGCGTCAGCGAGCCCAGCGGCTTCGCCGGGCAGTACCACTCGAACGTGAGCAACGTCAGCCAGTCCCAGCCCACGTTCAACCCCGCCGTCGTCGCCCCGCCCCTGCGCGGCATGATGAACTCACCCCTGGCCTCCCAGGTGGTGATCGACCCCCGCGGCGGCCTGCCCGTGGCCGTGGGCGGCCAGTACGCGCCGTACCCCCACGACTACGCCCAGCACCAGGCGCTCCCTCCCCAAGAGGAGGGCATCTCCACGGGCATGTTGGCGATGATCGGCCTCGCCGTGCTCGTGTTGACCTTCGTCTTCGCGAAGCTGGCGATGCGCCACCTGGAGATCAACGGCCCGGTCACCGAGGAGACCCTCGTGGACCCCCTCGTGCCCCCCGATGGCAGCGGCGTCACCACACCACCGGTGCCCGTAGACGGCGCCGGGACGACCACGCCGCCGGTGCCCGTGGACGGCGCCGGGACGACCACCGCTCCGCCAAACCCAACCGACGGCGGCGCCACGGTGAAGACCGGCCCCGACGAGGGCAGCGGCGGGCGAGACCCAGGCGGCTCCTCTCGCGACCGCGACCGCGACCGCGACCGCGACCGCGACCCCGATCGTGGCAGCTCAGGAACCCTCATGCCTGGCGAGCGGGAGCCTGATCCGGTGGTGGTGGCCACAGGCAAAGGGTACCTCTCCGTCATCGCGACCAGCGGCGGCGACACCTCCCCGCCGATCTTCGTCGGCGGCGTCGAGAAGCGCGCGGGCCGCTACCGGGAGGAGGTGTCTGCGGGCACCTACCAGATCAAGGTGGTCTGCCCCTCCGACTCCCCAAACCCCGGCTGGGCGCCGGTCAAGGGCATCGTCATCGAGACGG
>JAKLKE010000111.1 GCA_023150775.1 Myxococcota bacterium | reverse complement strand
GTTGACGAGCCTGGACGGCCTCACGAACCTCAGCTCCGTGAGCGGGGACCTGGCGTTCCGCGACAACGGCGCGCTGACGAGCCTCTCCGGCCTTGAGGGCCTCTCCTCGGTGGAAGGCACCCTTTACGTCGCCGACAACGGCGCGCTGACGAGCCTCTCCGGCCTTGAGGGCCTCTCCTCCGTGGCGGGGAAGCTCTATGTCCACAACAACGGCGCGCTGACGAGCCTCGACGGCCTCACGAGCCTCAGCTCCGTGAGCGGGGAGCTGGTGTTCAGCAAAAACAACAACCTGTGCGAGGACGACGTAGACGCGCTCATCGCCCAGCTCACCTCGTTCACGGGCACACTCACCAACACCGGCAACCTCGGCACTTGCCCGAGCTAGCGCCTGCCCTGCGCCTGGGGGCCTGGAGCGGGGGTATACTCGACGCCATGCGGTCGCTCCCCTGGCGCTTGAGCTTTCTCGCCGCCCTGGTCGGGGTGCTCGCCGCCTGGGCGCTGTTCGCCGAGGACACGGCGCCGCCCTTCCTGGCTCCGCCGCCCCCAGCGCCCGGTGTGTCGCTGCGGCCCGCGCTGATCCAGATCCCCGACGGCACCTACATGGTGGGCAGCCCCAAAGAGGCGCTCACCTGGGAGGGCGCTCGCCGGGCCAACCCCCATGAGCTGCCGCAGCGCCAGGTCACTGTGTCGGGTCTGTGGATGTGTGAGACTGAGGTGACCCAGGCGCAGTTTCAGGCCGTCGTGGGGACGACGCCCGGCCACTGTGGGCCCGACTGCGCGCCAGACAAGCCGGTCTGGAACGTGGGCTGGGTGGGCGCGCTCCTCTACCTCAACCGCCTGACGATCTTAGAGAGCGAGGCGCTGGAGGCCCAGGGCGAGCCGGGCCTCAGTCTGTGTTATGTCCAGCGCGACCACGACATATTTCTTGTGACGGGCTGCACGGGGTATCGCCTGCCCACCGAGGACGAGTGGGAGGCCGCCGCCCGGGCGGGCACCACGACGCGCTGGGCCTGGGGCGACGATCCCGCCCTGGCCGATGGGTTCGCCTGGAGCAAAAACAACGCCAACCACCATCCCGCCCCTGTTCGGAGCCTCGCGCCGAACGCCTGGGGGCTCTACGACATGGCGGGGAACGTGGACGAGTGGGTGTGGACGCCTGATCCGCCAGGGAGCGCGTCGTCGCCGCTCCAGCCGCCCCGCCGGGATGTGGAGCGCAGCCAAACGTGGCCGTGGAGCGAGCTCATCCCCTACGCGTCGCCAGCGGCCAGCCCGGAGGTGACCCCCATCCATCCCAGACGGATCAGTCGCGGCGGACACAGCCAAGACGCTGTTCTGGACGTCACCCCGCTGAGCCGTGAGACGAGCGTAGAGGGCGGTGATTTTCGCGCGTCGTTGGACATGGACCTACACCGCCTAGAGCTCCATTACGCCTTCGGGGCCGCCGCAGGTCATCTCACGGGCCTTCGCTGCGCCCGGGGACCGACACCGTGAGCGGAACAACTGTGTTTTATTGTCGCGCTTGCCCTTCCCAGAGCCACCGCCCACCCACCGCCGTGGTCAGGACGCCAACAACCCCTCGGAGCCCGCGTGGTTGACGCCCTCATCGAGTCCCTTCTCAGCCTGGGCGCGCTGTGGGCCCTCGCCGTCGGCGTGCTCATCTGGGGGTCTCTCATCGTGCAGTGGCTCACGCGCCGGGCGCTCGCTGGGGTGAAGGTTCCGCCGGGCGCTTGGGCGGCGCCGGGGCTGAGCCTGCTGCTGCTGGTGTGGGCGACTGCGGCGCTGGAGCTCCAGCAGCTCGTGGAGCCGGTCGTGCGTGAGCAGGATGAGCCTGCGTGGGCGACGCGGGTGGGGCTCGTCGTGGTGCTGAGCCACATGGCGGCGCTCTACGTCCTCGGCGCCGTCGTCTCGGGCTGGGCGGCGGCCTGCGCCGCGTGGGGCGCCCGGGTCACCCAGTCGCGCGCCCAGGCGGAGCGTTTGGGCGAGGGGGCTCGCCGCGCCGTCGTCCTCGCCGTCGTGGCGATGGCCCACCAGCGGGTGATCGCCGCGGGGATCACGCTGCTTCAGCCCGATGCGGCGGCCTGGAGCCTCGCCGAGCGGATCGCCGAGCTGCGCGCCCTGGCGGGGACGGCCCTCGTCGCGCTCAGCGTGAGCGTCTGGGCGATCGTCTGGGGGTGGCGTCGTCTGGAGGCGCGGAGGTGATGAGGGCTTGGGGAGCGTGCCCGGGTTTGTGGGCCACCCGAGGTGCGAAGGCCTAGCCCCAAAACCCACACCGAAACCCCATCCCCGAGTACGAAAAATCCGGCTCATGAAAGGTGCGGTTCCGATTCCGATAATCCTCATCACTCCCGATCCCACCACCCCGCAGCACCCGAAACGTCCCCACGGGCTCCTCCCAAGCGATGGAGGTGGCGGGGGCGCCGGTGTAGTCCTCGTGGAACCAGTCCTGCGTCCACTCGAAGGCGTTGCCGCTAAAGTCACACAACCCTTGGGCGGTGTTGCCCAGCGGCTTGGAGCACACGGGCCAGGTGCCCTCAGCGCCGCAGGTGTCGGGCATCACGGCGCGGTCGCAGCTCGGCTCCTCGTCGCCCCAGGGGTAGAGCGGCGGCTGGCCTTCGCTGCGGGCGGCGTACTCCCACTCGGCCTCGCTCGGCAGGCGACCGCCGACGAAGGCGCAGAAGGTGGAGGCCATCTCGAAGTTCACGCAGTTCATCGGGTGATCGTCGCGGTCGGGCTTGTCCCAGTTGCAGCGGGCGGGGATGTCGTCGGGGTTGGCCACGGGGGAGCAGACGCCGGAGTCCACACAGAGGGCGTACTCGGCCACGGTCGTCTCGTGAACGGCGAGGTCGAAGGCGTAGACGAGCACGTCTCGCACGGGGCGCTCGTGGATCTCGCCGCCGGACGCCGTGCCCATCTCAAAGCTGCCCTCGCAGAAGCGCACCACGTCGAGGCCGCCTCGGCGGTGCGCGGCGCCGCAGTCCACGTCGGGGGCGCTGTCGCCAGACGGCGGGCCGCTGTCGTCTACGGGGGCCTCGCCCTTACACGCCCAGAGGATCAGCCCCAGGATCACGGGGCCCCCAGCCGGGGCAGGCGGTGGGCGGTGATCGCCGAGATGGCGTAGGCGCCGAGCGCGATGCCGAAGGCGAGGTCGTAGCCCACCAAGCGGGAGGCGAAGATGGTGCCCAAGCCGGCGACCACGCTCATCCAGCCGTTCAGCGCCCAGGCCCAAGGCACAATCGCCCCGGCCTCGGCGCGCAGGAGCGACATGCCGAGGCTCCAGGGCATGCCCATCACGAGGCCCAGGGGGGTCAAGGCCAAGGCGACCAGGGCCACACGCTCGTCCAAGGGGCGGCCCAAGGCGTAGCTGTGCAGCAGCTCGGGGACGAGCCAGGCTTGAACGGCGCCGAGGAGCAGGATGACGATGAGCGCGAGCTGCAGGGCGGGCTGGCGGCGGGCCTCGGGAAGGCGCCCGGCGAGCACGCTGCCCACGCCAGAGCTGAGCAACATCGTGAGCAGCACGACGGTCACGGCGTAGGTCGGGTGGCCTACAAACAAGGCCAGCTCATGAATCAGGGCGATCTCGATGGCGAGGTAACCGTAGCCCAGGCCCGCGACGTAGAGCAGCGTGGCCACGCGGTCGCTGCGGGGGCCGGGCAGGGGCTCGCGGCTCAAGAGGAGCGGCGCCCCCAAGAGCACGAGGCCGAAGGCCAAGGTCATCAAGGCTTGTACGGCCAGGGCGTGGTAGACGACGGCCATGGGCTCAACCTCACCCTCACCTTGGCCGAGCGCGCGCTTGAAGCCGAGCTTCAGCGCCTCCCAGGCCTCCTCGCGGCCCTCGGTGTAGGGGCGATCGTCGGTGATGACCACACCCGAGGCCAAGGTGTCGTGAATGCGGCCGCGGTTGCGGTCGATGGGGTCGAGCCAGATCGCCTGCTTGGGGTAATGGGCGGCCAACATCGACCGCACGGCGTCGCGCTGCTCCACCGTCCACGGCGACTTGCGCACCAACATCACCGTGGCCTCACCCTTGATGAGCAGGATGTGGTCGCTGGCGCGCTCGGCGCCGCGCTCACGCAGGGCCTCGGCGGCGGCGCGGGCGATCTCTTTGGTGCGGGCGCCGCGGCCAAAAGAGAGGACGCCGTCGGGGCTGAGGTGGTCGAGGTAGGTGCCGAAGGCCTCTTTGGACTCCAAGAGCGAGGGCGACCAGGCGTTGGACATGAGCCCGGCGGAGGAGTGCAGGTTCGCGTGCACCATCTGGATGATGTCGTACTGCCCCGGCGCGTGCAGGATCGCCGAGCGGCCATCGGCGACGACGCGGCGGGTGCCCTCTTGGCGGTAGGGGTTGGCGCGATCGTCGGGGAAGAGCTCGTAGACGGCGTCGCCGATGGCGGCGATGTCGATGGCGTCGATGTCGGTGAAGCCGTAGCGCTGGGCGACGGCGACCTCTGGCCCGGCGCTCGCCGCGAGGATCGCCACCTTGCCCGGCGGCGACTTGAGGCGGTAGACGAGCGCCCGGTTGACCTCTCGGGTGAGGCGCTCCCGCTCATCAAGGGTGCGCACCACCTGAGAGGCCGAGGTGTTGTCGAGGAGCGCGTAGGTGCCTCGGGCGTCCTCATGGATCGCGATGCGGGTGAGCGGCGTCCAGCGAACCCAGCGCACGTTCTCTTCGCTGTAGCCCGCGGCGTAGACCACCTTGAGCACGTCGCCGCGGGTGGCCGCGACGCTCAGGCCCACCGCCGCGAGCAGGCTCACCCCGCTCACCCACACGCCGGGGCGGGTGGACGTGGCGATGAACAGGCCCAAGGCGCTCGCCGAGGCGATGGCCATGGACACGAACGCGAGATCCGGGGCGCTCAGGCGCTCCAGCAGCGGGATGAAGGCCAAGGCGCCCACGGCCCCGCCGATGAGATCCGCGCCGTACAAGGCGCCGATGCGCTCGCGGCGACGGTGAAAGGCGGCGGCGAAGGCCAAGCCCGCGAAGGCGAAGGGCAGGGTGAGCGGCACCATCAGGGCGGCGAGCCACGGCCCGCTCACGAGCTCCCAGGCGACCTGGCTGCGCTCGGCGAAGTCGCCCGGGGGCTCAGCGAACTGGCCCACGACGGGAAAGTGAAGCGCGCAGACCGCGCCCAAGGCGCAGGCGAGGCCCTGGGCGAGGCTCACCCAGCCCAGGCGGCGCTCTAAGCCCTCCTCGGGCATCCACTGGGGGCGAAGCTGCTGCACGACCGCGCCGAGGCTGATGCCCAGCATCGCGAGGCTGAGCGCCAGATGGGCGAAGGAGGCGAAGAGCACGACGCCGAACACGCGGGTCAGCGCGAGCTCGAAGAGGAGAAGCGAGGCGCTCAGGCCGAACATGGTGGCCGTCAAAGCGCGGGCGGGGGTCCACTGCATCCGCCCGAAATAACCCACCGCCCGTGCCTGTCGCGCTTGCGCGCGGTCCTCGCCTCAGCTAGGGCTCTGCGGCGCGTCTCCTAGCGCTGCTGTCCCGCAACATGAGGCTCCTGTGTCCACCGATCGCCCCGCCGCCCCCGAGAGCGTCCACTTCATCCGCGCCATCATCGACCAGGACAACCGCAGCGGGAAGTGGGGCGGCCAGGTCGTCACCCGCTTTCCTCCCGAGCCCAACGGCTACCTGCACATCGGCCACGCGAAGTCGATCTGCCTCAACTTCGGCCTCGCGAGAGAGTACGGCGGCCGCTGTCACCTGCGCATGGACGACACCAACCCCACCAAAGAGGACGTGGAGTATGTCGAGTCCATCCAGGAGGACGTGCGCTGGCTTGGCTTCGACTGGGGCGAACACTTCTACTTCGCCTCGGACTACTTCGGCCGCATGTTCAGCTACGCCGAGGAGCTCATCCTCAAGGGCAAAGCGTATGTCTGCTTCCAGACTGAAGAGGAGATGCGCGCCACCCGCGGCACGGTGACCGAGCCCGGCACCCCCTCGCCCTGGCGCGACACCGCGCCCGAGGACAACCTCCGCCTCTTCCGCCAGATGTGCGCCGGTGAGCTGCCCGACGGCCACTGCACCCTGCGGGCGAAGATTCACATGGGCCACGCCAACATGAAGATGCGTGACCTGCCCATGGTGCGTATCCGCCACGCCCACCACCACCGCACCGGCGACCGCTTCTGCGTCTACCCGCTCTACGACTTCGCGCATTGCCTCTCGGACAGCGTCGAGGGCATCACCCACTCGATCTGCACCTTAGAGTTTGAGAACAACCGCGAGCTCTACGACTGGTTCTTGGACAACCTCGACGGGGTGCACCACCCCCAGCAGATCGAGTTCGCCCGTCTGCGCCTGAGCTACACCGTGATGAGCAAACGAAAGCTGCTCGCCTTGGTGAAGGACGGCCAGGTCTCGGGCTGGGACGATCCCCGGATGCCCACCATCGCCGGTCTACGCCGTCGCGGCGTCACCGCCGAGTCGATCCGCGAGTTCGCCGAGCGCATCGGCGTGGCCAAGGCCAACTCGACGGTGTCCGTGGAGCTCTTTGAGTCCTGCATCCGCGACGACCTCAACAGCCGCGCCCCCCGCCTGCTCGCCGTGGCGCGGCCCCTCAAGGTCACCCTCACCAACTGGCCCGAGGGCCAGGTGGAGGAGCTCGACGCGGCGCTCTGGCCCCACGACGTGCCCAAAGAGGGCAGCCGGGCCCTGCCGTTCTCGGGATCCCTCTTCATCGAGCGCGACGACTTCGCCCTCACCCCGCCAAAAGGCTGGCACCGCCTCGCCCCGGGCGGTGAGGTGCGCCTGCGCCACGCCTACATCATCCGCTGCGACGAGGTGGTGCAGGACGACTCCGGCGAGGTGGTCGAGCTGCGCTGCTCCGTGGATCTCGACACCCGCTCGGGCAGCGCCGCCGCCGACCGTAAGGTCAAAGGCACGATCCACTGGGTGAGCGCCGCCCACGCCGTGCCCGCCGAGCTTCGCCTCTACAGCCGCCTCTTCCGTGTGGAGGACCCCGACGCCGCCGAGAGCTACGCCGAGGCGCTCAACCCCGACTCCTTAGAGATCGTGCGCGGCGCCTTTGTCGAGCCCGCCGCGGCGACCATGCCCCAAGACGCCCGCCTGCAGTTCGAGCGCCAGGGCTACTTCTGGGCCGATCCCAAAGACTCCAAGCCCGGGGCCTTGGTCTTCAACCGCATCATCTCGTTGAAGGACTCCTGGGCGAAGGCCCAGCCCGCCGCGGCGCCTGCGCCGCTCCTTAGGGTGACTACGACGCACAAGGATAAAATGACTGGAATCAAGACCATGCTTTCTGTTGGGAAGACAGGCTCTACGCTCCATCCGACGTACGGCGTTCCCATGTTGGTCGCGAAAATTGTCTTGGAAAACCAAGAAGTTCGTGACTATGTTGACGGTGCCATCTGGTCCGAGCCTGATCCTGCAATCACGCCAGCGATGATCGTGAACATGGTCGTGAACGAGCTGCTCCCGGCGGCGAAGGGCGCCCCCCTCGCCACCCTGAGCCTCAACCCCGCGGGCCTCGCGGCCTTGGTGGGCCTCGTCACGGGCGGCGAGATCAGCACGAAGCAGGCCAAAGAGGTGCTCGCCGAGTGCCTTCGTGGCGGCGAGTCCCCGGCGGCGGTGGTCAAGCGCCTCGGCCTGAGCCAGCTCAGCGACGACGCCAGCCTCAAGCCCCTGGTAGACGCCGTGCTCGCCGAGCACCAAGACAAGCTCATCGAGCTTCGCGCCGGCAACGTGCGCCTCTTGGGCTTCCTCGTCGGCCAGGTGCTCAAACGCAGCGGCGGCCGGGCGAACCCCAGCCGCGTGCAGGCCTTGGTGGAGGAGGCGGCGGCGCGGGCCTAAGCGGATTCTGCGCGTTAGAGGGTCGCCATGAAGATCCTCGAAGCCCGAATCAAGCGGTTTAAGCGGTTTGAAGAGCCCGGCCTCACCCTCTCTTTCCAGGACGACGGAGAAGTGCTGAACCGGGTGCTCCTCTTGGGTGACAACGGATCGGGCAAGACCACGGCGCTGCAGGCCATCGGCCTCACGCTGAACCTCGCGATGCGGAACCAGGAGACCTTCGAGACCTTCCGTTGGACGGGGTGGGCGTCCCATCGCCTGTTCGCGCGAGGGGAGCCCGAGGTTGAGGTCGACGTACAGTTTGAGCCGGATGAGATCGCGGCGACGCATGAGGCGTTTCAGCTCTGGTACGACCAATCCCCACCTCACGCGCGTGAGAAGCTCATCGAGCCGGGAGATGCTGAGCGGATCACCTTGCGGCTTCGTGGCGCGCGGGTCTGGGCCTCGGAGGGCGCCCCTGCCTTGTTTCAGCTCCGAGGCCGAGGCTACGCCGCTGCGCTCGCCAGCAACCCGGCGGCTCGGGCCCTCTTCTTGCGCCTGCCAGGCGTGTTCTGGTACGACCAATATCGCAACATCGCCGTGCCTGGTGAGGCGGATGAGGGGCCGCGGGGGGCGTTGGGCTATATTGGCGGTGCCGCAAAGCTTAACGAACGCCTCGTGAGCTGGGCGGTTCAGCGGCAGCGATATGGAGATCGGCTCCGCGCAGACTACCTGGGTGAGCTAGAGCGGCTGTATTCCGGGCTGTTCCCCGGCCGCAGCTTCGGCCCCTTGGAGGGCGTCTATGGAGCGGAGCCGACGCCGATCAGCACAGAGTTCACGCTCTTTGACGGCCGCAGCACATACAGTCTCGCCGAGATGTCCGCAGGCGAGCAGTCCATCTTTCCGATCCTGTTCGATTTTGTGCGCCAGCAGATCCACCGCTCCGTCGTGCTCGTCGACGAGCTCGATCTCAACCTGCACCCGCCCCTCGCACAGCGGCTCCTGCGGGCGCTCTCGTCCTTAGGGACCGAGAACCAGTTCATCTTCACCAGCCACTCCCGCACCATCTCGTCTGTGATGAGCCCGCGGCAGACCCGCCGCCTTGACGGGGGCTCGTTGTGTCTCTGAGCAAGCTTTACTGCGAGGGAGAGGATCAAGGCTTCGACGTTCGGATGCTCTCCTACGTGCTTCGTGGCGCTCAACCGGGGCTTGTTGTAGAGCCGTGGGGCGGAAAAGAGAGTTTGCCGAAGGCGGTCATCAGCGATCGTCGACGTGGGCTCGCCAGCGCCGCGATCTGTGATGGGGACTTCTCCAGGACGGAGCACATGGTCACACCACCGGCCGGGGTCATGGTTTGGCGAACAAAGATGGGCAGTGTCGAGCACGACATCGGCTGGATCTGGCGCAGAAAGGAGATCGAGAACTATCTCTTGGACGTAGAGGTGCTCTCCGCAGCCCTCCGGTGGTCAGCGGACAAACGTGCCCGGTATGAGGCCGTCCTACAAGCGGCGTTTGAGCGGCTGAGTGGGTGTACCGCTGGGCGAATGGCGCTCACAATTTGCGCCCCTCGAAAACGACGGCTGGAGACCAGCCTCCCTCTGGGGCTTGAGGAGGCGAACCTCCGAGGCCAACTCTTGGAGCGCGCTTCCAACTATAATGATGAGGCAACAATAGACTCGGTGAGGCTTGGCGAGACCTTCGATCGCCTGCTGCCGCGCTGCAAGCCTGGGGGCGACCTGTTTCAGCGAGCTGCTGAGCGATTCGCGGGCAAGGATCTGCTCGCGTCGCTCCAGCAGCTTCCTGGGATCTCCAGCATCGACAAACGCTTGAAGTCACGCGCATCCATCGAGGATGCGGTGATCGAAGGCATGGACCGGGCAGGCCCCGCCGTCATCGACTGGCTCCCCGAGTGGCGGAGCCTCCATGACGCCGTCGCGGCCTGGAGCCCGCCGACCGCTTAACGCTGCGACCAGCGCAGCAGCAGGCTCGCCAAGGCGCTGCCGACGCTGCCCTCGCGGCGGCGCTGGCGGCCGTCCCAGGCCCAGACGGTGTCGCCTTCACGAACGTAGAGCGTCTCGGCGTCGGTGGCGAAGAGGCGGCCGTCGCCGGGGTAATCTTGGCCGGTGACCTCGATGGAGGTGCGGCTCAGGCGGCCCGTCGAGACGAGCTTGCCGCCGCCGTCGCGGTGAGCCCCCACAGGCTTGGGCTGGCGGTGCAGGGCGATGATCTCACCATACGGCGCGCCTTGGCCGACGAGCAGCACCTTAGACGTCGCCCGGCGCAGGTCGGGGAACCCAAAGGCCGTGTAGCGCTCGCCGTTGAGCTCTAAGGTGGCCTGCTCTCCGGCGGACTGCAGCACGTCTAAGGCCGGGGCTAGGCGGGCGAGGCCCTCGGGGAGCTCCTCGCGCAGGTCAAACCGCAGCGCCACGCCCCAGTCCACGAGGGTCTTGAGCCAGCCGACCGGGGGCGTGTCGTCCTCTTCAGGCTTCTCGGCGAGGATCTGCCGCGCGCTCACCCGGCCCTCGGGGGCCTCGGCGGCGGGCTCGGCCTCGGCCACATCAGCGCTCTGCAGCGCGGTGGACTCTCCGCCGCTCGCCACGACGGCGTCCGCGGCGGGCTCTTTGCCCAGCTCCCACAAGAGGTGTGAGAGCTCGGGGAGGATGAGCTTCTTGAGCGCCAGCTCGCAGGCCGCGGGGGAGCCGGGGATCACGAAGACGAGCAGCTCACCGACGAGGCCCGCCGTCGCCCGGCTCAACATCGCCGCCGCGCCGATCTCTTGGAACGACAACATCCGGAACAGCTCACCAAAGCCGGGGATCACCCGGGTGAACAAGGCGGAGACGGCCTCAAAGGTGCCGTCGCGGCGAGAGAGCCCGGTGCCGCCGCTGAGGATGACCACCTCGGCCTGGCCCCCGGCGGCGAGCTCTTTCACCTTCGCGGCGATCTTTCCGCCGTCGTCCGGCAGGATCGACGGGCCGCTGACCTGGTGCCCCGCGCCCTTGAGCCCCTCAACAAGCGCCGGGCCCGAGCGGTCCGAGCCCGCGTGGCGGCTGGTGGAGACGATGACGACCTCAACCTTGGCGGCGCGCTGCCCCGCCTTGGCGTGATGATCCGTGTGACCCATGAGACCTCCGATGCCGGAAGGATATCAAAGCCCGCCGCGCTCGGGGTCAAGGGCGGCCCGGGTGTTCACGTTTTGTAGCCAGAGGGCGTCTAGGAGCACCCTGCGGGCGTCTTGGGCCAAGGCTCGGGCGGGCGCGCCCTGGCGCCAGAGGGCCTCGACGGCGGGGCGATCGACGGCCCGGCGCCGGGTGAGCAGGGGGTGAACCCGCTCACCATCAAAACCGACGGTGGGCGCGGGGCCCTCCAACAAGGCCAAGATCGCCTCGGCGGGCAGCCACGGGAGGTCACAGGGCGCGCAGAGCGCCTCTTCAGCCTCCCCAAGCGCCGCCCAGAGGCCCCGCAGCGGGTGTCGGGGGCCCTCATCGGGCTCGATCAAGAGCGGCAGGCCTAAGCAGGCGAGGCGGTCATCTGGCGCCGCCAAGACCACGTGAAGCCCGGCGGCGCGCATGGCCTCGGCCACCCGAAGGGCCATGGGCACCCCATCCACGAGCGCCAGGGCCTTGTCTTCGCCGAACCGTCGGCTGAGCCCCCCGGCCAGCACCACGCCCAAGACGCCCATCGGTCAGGAGACCTCAAACGCGAGGTGCTTGAGGTAGCGCGTCTCGGGCAAGAGCGGGTTGACCGGGTGATCCGGGGCTTGTTCGCCCCGGCGGAACATGCGCAGGGTGCGGCGGGCGCGACGGGCGGCGTCGAGGACGGCCTCTAAGAAGCGATCCTCTTGCACATGGTGTGAGCACGACGAGGTGAACAAGAGCCCCCCGGGGGGCAGGAGGTCCATCGCCTGCTGGTTCACGTCGCGGTAGGCCTTGAGCGCCACGGCGGCCTTCTTCTTCGTCTTGGCGAAGGCCGGGGGGTCGAGGTACACGGCGTCAAACCGGGCGCCTTTGGCGCGCAGGGCGTCCATGGCCTCCCGGGCGTCTTGGCAGACCACGGTGAGGCGCTCGGCCACGTCGTTTCGCCGGGCGGACTCCTCGATCAGCGCGCAGGTCTCGCGGTTCACCTCAATCGTCGTCGCCGAGACGGCGCCGTGGCGCAGCGCCCCCAAGGCCCAGGCCCCGGTGTTCGCGTACACGTCGAGCACCCGCGCCCCGGCGGCGAGGCGGGTGGCGTAGGCCCGGTTGTCGGCCTGATCAAAAAAGAAGCCCGTCTTCTGCCCGTCGAGCACATCGGCGACGAGCTTGACGCCGTTCTCCTCAAAGGGCGTCTGCGGCGGCACCTCACCGAACCACAGGCGGCGGTAACGCTCTAGGCCCTCCAGCTCTCGGGCGCCGCTGTCGTTGCGTAGGACCGCACCTCTGGGCGCGAAGACCTCGGCGATGGCCTGCTGAAGGAGCTCCAAGCGAAACTCTAGGCCGAGAGTGCTCACCTGCACGGCCAGCACGTCCTCGTAGCCGTCGATCACCAGGCCCGGCAGCCCGTCGGCCTCGGCGGCGATCCAGCGCATCGACCGGCGACCGGGCAGCACCCGCTGGCGGTAAGCCCGGGCCTTGATCAAGGCGTCGCGGTAGAGCGTGACCCCGTCGGGATCCGCGTCTGGGCTGTGGCTCAAGAGCCGCACCGAGATGAGCGAGCGCGGGTTGGCGTAGCCCCGGCCGATGAAGCCGCCCCGGGAGTCCCGCAGCTCGACGGCGGCGCCTGGGGGCAGGCTGGCGACGTCGTGGTCAAGCTCGTTGGAGAAGATCCAGAGGTGACCTTGGCGGGCGCGATGGTCGTGGCCGTTCTTGAGGCGGAGCGTGAGCACGAGGGGGGCTCTCCAGGGGGCGGATCAGGGGGCGAGCAGGCGCGTCCAGAGGTCGACCATCCGCTCTACCCAGCGCTGGATCTCGGCCTCATCGGCCCAGACCTCCGGGGGTTGGCTGAGCATGGCGCGGTCGAGGCTGGCGCTGAGGTTCACGAACAGGTTCGCGAGGAGCGGCGGGGGGAGGTCGTCCCGAACCAGACCACGGGCTTGGGCCTGGGTGAGCTCCTCGACGACGAGGGCTTCAGCCTCGGCCCAGAGCGCCTGGACCTTGGGCCAGCGCCCCTCGCCTTGCAGGGCATAGAAGGTCTCGCAGAGGGGAATGAAGCTCGCGTGGCCGAGGCTCCAGGCCATGAGGTGCTCAGCGCTCTGGGTGAGCGCGGCGCGGAGGTCTTTGCCGTGGAGGCGCAGGGGCTCGGCGGGCAGATCGGCGAGGCCCGCGCGCAGCACGGCGACAAACAGGGCCTCTTTGTCCTCAAAGTGATGGTAGAAGCTCCCTTTGGAGACCTCTGCCGCCTTGAGGATGTCGTTCAGCGACGCGGCGTGAAAGCCCTTCTGGGCGAGCTCGGACTCCGCGGCCAGGAGCAGCCGGGAGAGGGGCACATCAGCGGCGAGGGAGGGCTTCATTTGGCGGCCTCCGACTGATCATTGAGCTGTCTGCGGTAGAGCCGCAGGTACGCCGCCGCGCCCGCATCAGGCGCGATGAGCCGGTCACAGCCGGGCTCGGGGATGGCGGGCTCGATGCTCGTGAGCAACGGGAGGTCTTCCATGTGCTGCAGGACGGAGAAGTCATACTTCGCCCCCAGCCAGGCGATCAGGCCGTCGAGCTGGGGGATCGGCGTGAGCCTCAGCTCATAACGTGCCCAGACCCACGAGCGCTTGGTGTCGATGGGGGTGACCGCGATGAGCAGATGAAAGCCGAGGCCCACGTCGAGGTGCACGAGGCCCGGCAGGCGCAGGTGCGCGACGAAGGGGTCGCCGGGTTTGCCGTCGTGGCCGAGGCGGCCTTCGGTGTGGACCTCATCGTCCGTGGCCGTGAGCTTAAAGTCGGTCAGCACCTTGCCAGTGCCCGGCACGCTGCGGCGGTGCAAGACCCCGACGTGGTAGACGTCGAGCATCGACTGCGTGAGCTGAACGTGGTGCACGGGCCACTCCTCAGCGACGTCGGTGCAGCGGCGCAGGTCTTCGCCGAGCCCGTCAAACCAAGGCGGCGGCGGGGTGTCGGCGGACACGACCCCCGTGAAGGCCCAGAGCAGGCCATGGGCCTCGGTGACCTGCCGCAGATCCAGAGACATCGCCGGGGCCTTGGCGTCGCGGCCCAAGACCGGGGCGTGGGCGCAGGCGCCGCTCGGGCCGAAGGTGAAGCCGTGGTAAGGGCAGGCCAGCTCCCCGGCCCTGTTGACCTCGCCGGTCTTGAATGAGACGCCGCGGTGCGGGCAGCGGTCGAGGGCGGCGTGGGCGACCCCGGCGTTGTCGCGCCAGAGCACGAGGCGCTCACCGAGGCGCTCGATGACGACGGGGGCGGCGCGGAGCTGGGCGGAGGTGAAGATCGGATACCAGCGGTTCGGCAGGGCGTCGGGGAGCATAGGCACCTCGGGTGAGTAGACCATCAGTCTAGACCATCAGTCTAGACTGATGGTCTACAGTTGTCAACGGGCTTATGGGGTGAGGATCCAGTCCATCTGGCGATCCCGCGCCTCACGCAAGAGCGCGCAGGAGCCGGGCTCGGCCTCGACGTCACAGGCCCGCGACCACAGCTCCAAGGCCCCCACCTCGGCGCCGAGCGCCCCGTCCCAGTCCTCGTCGCAGGCCTCGCGGCCGTCGTCAGGGCAGGGCACATGGTCGGGGCCTAAGCCGTGGGCGGCGAGGTGAACCCAGCTCCCGGCGCCGCTCGGCCCGTCGATGGCCCCGGCGGCGGGGGGCGCGGGCACCTCACGCCAGCCTTCCCGGGTCTCAACCCGCAGGGCGCCGTCCTCAAGGCGCACCTGACGCACGTTGTCGGCGGTGAAGTTGTACAGCCGGGCGCCGACGTCCTCCCCGCCGCCTCGGGCCTCGACGTCCTCCAAGGTCTGGAGGAAGGGGGCGCGCAGGGCCACGCCCTCGGTGAGCGCCCCGGCGGGCCTGCCCAAGAGCTGCACGAGGGACTCAAACACCCACGGGGCCCAGGCGGAGCGGCGCACCTCGTCGGAGATGTTCAGGTCGTAAGCGAGGTGCTCGACGCAGAGGTCGTCGATGGGGGGCAGGGCGCCGGGGTCGCTCGACTCACGCACAAACGGGGCGGGGAGGTCGCAGGCGGCGCGGGTCTCGGCGTGGCGGTCGGGGATGGGGGCGGGCGCGCAGGCGAAGAGGATGAGCAGGAGGCTGAGGGGCGGCATGGAGGCTCCGACCGCCGACGGCAGGTCAGCGGGCGCTCTCGCCTTCGCAAGCTCTGTGCCAAGCCCTCAACCCCTCAGACGGGCACACCAGGGCACATCGACTCGTCGAAAAGCTGACAGGCCACCCTCTCGGTTACAAGTCGCCGCCGATGGCGCCCCCTGAAGCGAGGCGGCCCTCCTTGGGGGGAGGGCCGCGAACACCGCTGGGCGATCTAGAACGGGATGTCTTCGTCGCTGTAGGGCATGTCGTCCGGGGGCGCGGAGTCGCGACCGCCGCCACCCCGGGGGGCGCCGCCGCCGCCGCCGCGAGGCGCGCCGCCACCGCCGCCGCCGTAACC
>JAKLKE010000110.1 GCA_023150775.1 Myxococcota bacterium | reverse complement strand
TGGTCGATCTGGAACTCAATCGCCTCGTGCTCACAGTAGGCGCACTTTCCCCACGACATGCTGAGCAGCACGCCTCGTAGCGCCTTGTAGTGGTCCTTGCTGGAGAAACGGTTCTTCCAGACATTCATCTCGCCGCTGTCCATGAGCGCCTGTAGGCGGTCTAGCTCCTCGCAGGTCTCGGGGCTCAGCGCCTGCTCCCGAGGGAGGCGACGCAGGGGGATCATGTCTCGTCCATGAAGTCGAGCTTGTTCGCCAACAGCCGCTGCATCTTGGCGTAGTGCTGGTACTCCTTAAACGTGTCCCCCGGCGTGCTCATGCGCTGGCTGAGCCAGTCCTCTAGCCTCTTAAGCTCCGCGCGCTCCTCCACGCTCAGCGTCTCCTTCGCCATGAGCTTTTCACGCGCCTGGAGCTTCTCCTCGGTCTCCAAGTCGCGGGTGCTGAGCAGGTCAAAGAGCGGGCTCGTGAGGATCTGGTCGGCGCGCATCCCCCGCACTGAGTCCAGGGGCTGCGTGATGATGACGGCCTCGCCTTCGGCCTCCAAGACGAAGAGGCCGCCGGGCCGCGCGCTCTGGGCCACGAAGGGGCTGTGGGTGGTCACGATGAACTGAAGGTCGGGGAAGACCGCGCACAGCTGCTCGCCGATCTCACGCTGCCAGCGGGGGTGCAGGTACGTGTCCACCTCGTCGATGAGAACGACGCCTTCGCAGCGGATTCGCTGCTGCTCGTCCACACGCAAGCGTCCCGTCTCGGTGATGCGGCGCAGGAGGTCGATCACCATGGACAAGAAGCTGCGGTAGCCGTCGCTGAGTTGGTGGAGCTGAACCTCGATGCCTGTGCCGCTGCGCATGAAGGTGACGGCTTTCGTGCTGATGTCGCGAAGCTCAACCTTCTGGGACTTGAGGAGCACGTTCAGAGTGCGCTTGATGATTGCGAGGTCAGCTTTGGCTTTGGCCTGGGCCTCGCCGAGTTTCTCATCTAAGGAGCTGGCGTAGAGGTCTTTGAGCCAACCCTCACGGCGTGTGCGCGCGGCGCCCTCGTTGAACATGGTCTCGAGCCGAGCGACAATCGGGTGGAGGTCTTGCTCGTTCTGCTCGGGGCCGGTGAAGCGGCGAAAGGGGCCGTAGACCACAAGAAACCAGTTTGGATCTGGATTGTGTGGGAGAGGCACTTGGCGACCTACCGAACTCACTTCCTCAGCCCGACTGACAGGCGAGTACCGCAGCCGGGTGTTGTAGCTGAGCGCCGTCGTGTGTACGCTCAGCTCCGCCTCTGCATTACCGCCCCCCTGTCGAATGAACCGAACTTGCCGGTTCAAGACGCTCGCCGCGACGACGTCCATGCTCGCGAGCGCGATCCCCTGCAACAACGTCGACTTCCCAACCCCGTTCCCACCCAAGATGACGTGCCACCCGGCATACCCATCCTCCTCAGGCATCGTGAGCGTCACGTCCCGAAAACACTTGAGGTTCTTCGCCGTGAACGACTTCAGGTACATCCGCTCGCTCCTGGCCCGATCTTAGCGCACCCGCACATCAGAACCACCCCAACGCCTGATTCCGCCGCCGCACGTCCGTCAGCGACGCCGATCCCGGCGTGGTGTACGTCTCCTCCCCATAGCTGTGCCCCGGGTAGAGGATGAGGTCACCGGGCAACGTAGCGAGGCGCTGGGTGAGCGTGCGGCGCATCTCTTCGGCGTTGCCGCCGGGGAGGTCGACGCGGCCGCAGCCTTGCAAGAAGAGGGTGTCCCCGGCGATGAGCGCGCCTTTGCAGCGGAAACATTGGCTGCCGGGGGTGTGGCCGGGGGTGTGTAGGCACTCGATCTCGATCTCGCCCACCTTCACCTTGTCGCCGGAGCTGTGGGACGTGAGGTCCGTCGCCGAGAGTTTGGTCACGGTGCGCACGCCGTGGGCCTCGGCCTCGTGAACGTGCACGGGGCAGGGGTTGAGCGCGAGGAGCTCGGGCAGGCCCTGCACGGTGAAGCCGAACATGGTGCCGCCGCAGTGGTCGGGGTGGTAGTGGGTCACCATGGCGCCGACCACCTTCATGTCGTCTTCAGCGGCGCGGTCGAGCACGCCGCGCACGTCCCAGGCCGGGTCGATGACCACACACTCCTTCGTGACGCGGTCGCCGACGAGGTAGATGAAGTTCGCCATCTGGGCGGCGACGGGGTTCTGGCGGCCAAAGTCGCGCCCGGCGCGGAGCTGGCGAAGGTAGAGGCGGTCGTCCATCGAGGGGCCCGGGGTCAGGGGTTGGGGCGGCTCAGATACCACGCCGCGAAGCGCCGCACCCCCTCCTCCAAGGGCACGGACGGCGCGTAGCCTACGGCGTCGGCGAGGCGGGAGACGTCGGCGCGGGTCTCCCGCACGTCGGCGGGCTGGGGGCCGACGAGCTCTCGGATGGCCTTGACGCCTAAGGCGCGCTCCAAGGCGTCCACGAGGTCCACCAGGGGCCGGGGGCTGCCGCCGCCGAGGTTGTACACCCGGAACGGCGCCGCAGAGCGGGCGGGGTCGTCGTCTTGGGGCCCGGGGCTCGGCGGGTGATCGAGGGCGGCCAGGGTGCCTGCCACCACGTCATCGACGTAGGTGAAGTCCCGCACCATGTCGCCGTGGTTGAAGAGCTGGATCGGCCGACCCGTGCGCATGGCTTCAGCGAAGAGGTACACCGCCATGTCCGGGCGGCCATAGGGCCCATACACCGAGAAGTAGCGCAGGCCCGTCGAGGGCAGGCCGAAGAGGTGGGCGTAGCTATGCGCCATCAGCTCGTTGCAGCGTTTGGTCGCCGCGTAGAGCGAGAGCGGGTGATCGGCGCCCGAGGCCTCTTGGAGCGGCTGGCGGGCCTGATCGCCGTAGACGGAGCTGGAGGAGGCATAGACCAGGTGGTCTACGCCGACGGCGCGGCAGCCCTCCAAGACCTGCAAGAACGCCACGAGGTTGGCGGTCACGAAGTCTTCAGGGTGGCTCACCGACCAGCGCACCCCGGCCTGGGCGGCGAGGTGGATGACCCGGCGGGGCTGGTGGGCGGCGAAGAGCGCGGCGGTGGCGGCGGGCTCGGCCAGATCCAGACGCTCAAAGACGAAGCCCGGCGAGGCCGAGAGGCGCGCGAGGCGCTCCTCCTTGAGGGCTGGGTCGTAGTAGGCGTTGAGGTTGTCGACGCCCAGCACCCGCGCCCCTCGGGCGAGGAGGGCCTCGGCGACGTGGTAACCGATGAACCCCGCGGCGCCGGTCACCAGGACCGGGCGCGGGTCGGGGAGGGGAGAGGGGCGCGGGCTCATCCTAAGAACCGCCTTGGTCATCATCGGGTTCAGCGTCGGGGCTCGATGGGGCTGATTCTAACCCGATGGCCGCGGGCCCCCCACGCGCGGCGAGGTGCTGCCGGGCCATGACGTCGTAGAGCGCGCGTAAGCCTTGGGCGCTCTCCGCGTCGCCCAGGGCGTCCAGGGCCTCGGCGATGGCCTCCATCGTCGCCATGCCGTCTTCACGCTGCTGGGACCGCATCCGCATCGCCGGGGGGCGCGTCGGCGGCGGCAGGCTCAGCCGGGGCATGGTGTGAAGTTTGGTCAGACGACCAAACATGCTGCGGCACTGGCTCCAGCTCCCGTCGAGCACGATCAGGCGGCGGAGCGCGCCGGGCGGCGGCAGGTTCACCGGGCCGGGGAAGAGCAGCCAGTCGCCGGGGAGGCCAAGCTCGGGCGGGGTCGGGCTGTCGGGGGCGCCGAGATCAAAGAGCTGAGAG
The DNA here is from genome assembly GCA_023150775.1 of Myxococcota bacterium. Lineage (GTDB taxonomy): Bacteria > Myxococcota_A > UBA796 > UBA796 > CAJQPC01 > JADKFE01. The sequence goes on along the minus strand of JAKLKE010000110.1, from coordinate 11,655 downwards.
CCCGGCAAGGCGTGGTGGGTGAGCAGGCCGCTGTTCGACGCCCGGGTGCGCTCTTTGACGTGGCGCAGGATGACCACCTGCGCCGCGGCGCTGAGCTGGGGGATCTCTGCGCAGTAGCACCAGGGCTGGCGCATACGGCATCGTTCGCAGCGAGGCAGGGAGTTCGGCGGAGGCTTCAAACGCTTCTGACCGATCTGGGGGAGAGACCGGTTATCGTCCTTGACCCCGCGAGGAGAGCCCCATGCGCCTGATCCCGCTCCTGTTCCCTGCCGCCGCGATCTTCGCCTCGGCCTGCGGCCCCGAGATCCCCGAGCCCCAGGTCTCTCCGCCGATCACCTTGGGCGCCCCCCGCGCCGGCGCCGCCGAGGCGAGCCTGGATCTCCCCATCGGCACCCCGCTCGGCGGCTTCTCTTCACGCTGCAAGGCCTTGGGCAGCACCTCGAAGATCGACAACCGCGACTCGGCCTACGCGCTCTCGTTCATGCGCAGCGCCGGTATCCACACCCGCCCCCAGGTGAAGGTCGTGTGGCTGGAGGTCGGCGGCGAGCACCTCGTGCTCATCAAGTCCGACACCATCTACAGCTTCGACGGCCTCGTGCAGACCATCTCCGAGCAGCTTGAGGCCGAGACGGGCTTAGATCTCGACGGGCGCGTGGTGATGAGCGCGAGCCACACCCACAACGGCCCGGCCAACTTCTCCGACCAGATCCACTTCTACCTGGGCGGCGACAAGTTCAACCCCGAGAACTTCCAGCGCTACGCCAAGATCGCCACCGACACGGCCCTTCTCGCCTACGCGGAGCTGCGCCCCGCCGCCATCGGCCAGGCCTGGCAGAAGGACTGGGACCCGAACGACCGCGTCTACCGCGACCGCCGCGGCGACAACGACAACCTCGCCGTCTGGGACGACGTTCCGCCGGGCTACGACAAAGATCCTTACCTGCACCTCACCCGCGTAGACGACGCCGCCACGGGCGAGCCCATCGCCATCCTCTTCGCCTTCGGGATGCACGGCACGCTCCTGGGCGAAGAGAACTGGATGTACTCCACGGACTCCACCGGCGGCGTCGAGGCCGTGGTGCAAGACCAGCTCGACACCCCGGCGGTGGTCATGCACCTCCAGACCGGCGGCGGCGACGCCTCCCCGGCGGGCAGCGATGAGGACTTCGCCCGGGCCGAGAGCCTCGGTGAGTACGCCGTAGATGCCATCATGGGCCTCTGGGATCGCACGGCCACCTCCAGCGAGCCCATGCGCCTGGAGACGGCCTCGCGGCACATCGACGAGTCCCGGGATCAGCTCCGCGTCACCCGCGACGGGGCCGTGGACTGGAGCTACGCCCCCATCGAGTACACCGTCGATGAGGACGGCAACTACGACTACAACGACTACGCCGCCGATGGCGTCATCTACGGCGACGACGGCGAGATCCTGAGCCCCATCGACGACTTCGGCACGGCCTCGGGCGCGGCGTTCTGCGGCTCCGAGGTGCCGCTTGTGCCCGGCGCGGGGGTCGGCACCGACGTGTTCCCCTACTCCGGCTGCGTGCGGGTGGACTTCCTCAAGGGCTTCATCGCCGGGGTGTTTGAGCTTGAGCTCGACACCTTCCCCCTGCCGTTGCCTGAAGACCTCAAGGCCGGCACCACGGCGGTGCGAATGGGCCCCTTGCCGATCTTGATGCCCGACGGTGAGGCTGTTGAGGACGACTGGCTCGTCGCCTTCTTCCCCGGCGAGACGACGGGCATGTTTGTGGAGCAGTTCCGCCGCCGTGCCCAGGCCGAGCTCGGGCAGACCATGGCGATGGCGGTCGGCTACTCCCAAGATCACGAGGGCTACCTGCTCATCCCTGAAGACTGGCTGGTGGGCGGCTACGAGCCGAACATCAACGTCTGGGGGCCGCTCCAGGCCGAGCACATCATGGAGGGGGTGCTCACCATGGCCGCCGACGTGCTGGGCACCACGGACAAACGTGAAGATCCCGACCCCTTGGGCTGGTGGGCGCCGACGACCTACGAAGACAAGGCCCTGCCCGAGCAGAGCCCCGACCTCACGCCCACCGCCGGGACTCGCCTCGACGCGCCGCCGGAGTACCTGCTCACGCCCCGCGAGCTCCCCGTCAACCTCAGCGTGCCCGAGACCTGCCCCCGGGTGCAGTGTGTGGTGCAGCTCGCCTGGGAGGGCGGCGACCCCGCCGTAGACCTGCCCCAGGTGGTGCTGGAGCGCCTTGAGGGCGACACCTGGACAACCGTGACCACCCGCGCCGGGCGCCCGGTCTCCGACACCTTCGGCGACATCCTCACCGTGCACACCCCCGACCCGCTCTACCCCTACGAGGACGACCAAGCCCACCGCTGGTGGGCGGGCTGGCAGGCCGTCTCCCACGTTCATGACCGCGCCGGGCTGCCCTTGGGCACCTACCGCCTCAGCGTGAGCGGCCAGCGCTACACCGGCGGGGCGAGCGCCTGGCCCTGGCCATCCGAGGGCTACACCTTGTCTTCAGAGCCCTTTGAGGTGGTGCCCGCCGAGCTCTCCGTGGCGGTCGTCGCCGAGGGTCTGCAGGTGTGGCTGGCGGCGCCCTCGACGGGCTGGCGCCTCATCCACCTCGACGGCTCCTCCCGGGGCGACAACCCCGTCGTCGGGCCGATCACCGTGATCTGGACCCTCGACGACGGATCCGAGCTCGACGAGACCATCGACGCCGGGGAGACGAGCTCCTCCCGCACGCTCCTGCGCCTGAGCCCTCCTGAGGGGGCCGTGAGCGTTCAGGTGCTCGACGGCTACCAGAACGAGGGGGCGACGACGCTGTGAAGAAGTTCTTGGCCATCGCGGGCAACATGGGCGCGGGCAAGACGTCCCTGACGCAGTTTCTCTGCGCGCGGTACGGCTTTGAGCCCATCTACGAGCCCTACACCACCAACCCTTACCTCGACGACTTCTACACCGACATGAACCGCTGGGCCTTTCACTCCCAGCTCTACTTCTTGACCCACAAGTTTCGGCTGCACCACGGGCTCAACACGTCCACGAGCACCGTGGTCGTCGATCGCACCATCTACGAGGACGCGGAGATCTTCGCGACCAACCTCTACCGCAGCAAGTGTATGGAGAAGCGGGACTACCAGACCTACATGGAGCTCTACAACTCCATGCAGGCCGCGCTTCAGCCCCCAGACCTCCTGATCTACCTGCGCTGCGACGTGAAGGGCATCCGCCGCCGCATCAAGCAGCGTGGGCGGCCTTCAGAGCAGGCCATCCCGCTCGCGTACCTACGCCGCCTGAACGGGCTCTACGAGGAGTGGATCGGCGGCTACAAGCTCTCGCCGGTGCTCGTCTGGGAGTCCGGCCAGCTCGATTATTTGACCCAGATCCCCGATCGGATCGAGTTTCAGCGGGCGGTCGAGCGCTTTTTGTAGGGCAGATTGCAAAAAAAACCGCTCCAGGGCGGCATTCACGGTTGACGGGCCCGTAGGGGCTCCAATAGGCTTGTGCGCCCGTGGGGGGAGTCCCCTCGGCTCGTGCCCGAATCCACAGCTCCTCGTCGTCCTGAGAGGAGCCCACTCCACTCGGAGGTTCCCAATGTCCATCGACAAGTTCACCGCTCTGAAGTCCCTCATCGCGAACACCGAGGCTGATGCCGTCAAGTTCTACGAGAAGGGCAACAAGGCCGCTGGCACCCGCGTGCGTAAGGCCATGCAAGACATCAAGGCGCTCGCTCAGGAGATCCGCCTGAACGTGCAAGAGTCCAAGAACTCCGACGACGCCGCGGAGTGATCCCACGGCGGCCAGACGGTCGCCCAGCATGACGTCGCGCGGCGATTGGCAGGACGATCCCGAACGCTGCGCGCCGAACACGAAGACCTCAGCCCGAGGTCTTCGTCGTCTTCGCCTGGGCCGTGCTCAACGGACTCCACGAAGACCCAGCGGGTTGAGCGCGTTGACAGCCCCCGCTGTATTCTTTACCCTGTGACGCCCCCTCCGTTGCGCGGTCATTCCGCCGACGACAGGACGAGCCGGCAATCGCCGGTCCAACACGCGATGAGGTCCAGCAATGCGGGTAGTCTGCGACAACTGTGGCGCCTCCTACAAGATCCCCGACAGCAAGCTGGTCAAGGAGGTCAATCACGCGACCTGCCGCAAGTGTGGCCATCGCATCGTGATCTCGCGTCGTGAGGGCCCCAACACCGAGCCCGGCGTCGGTGACGGCGCCCCGGCCGGTCAGAGCGCTCAGGGCGGCCAAGGCGACGGCAGCTTGTCGTCGGACGCCGCGAGCACGCTCATCAACGAGGGCGGCGGCCGCGCGCCGATGCGCCCGCCGATGGGCTTTGGAGGCGCCGATGAGGTGCCCGCCGCCATGGGCCGCGCCCCGGCGCCCGAGCCCCGTGAGGCCACCGTGCCCCGGGACTCCGCCTTCGCCGCGAGCATGAGCGCCCGAGGCAACGACGCGCCGACGCTCCCGCCGCCGTCGGGGCCCACGCCCCAGCAGCTCGCCGCGCAGCAGCAACAGCAGGCCGCCCAGGCCGCCTACGCCGCGCAGCAGCAGGCCGTGTTCGCCGCCCAACAGCAGCAGGCCGCCTACGCCGCGCAGCAACAGCAGCTCGCGATGATGAACGCCCAGTATCCCCAGAACCCGGCCATGACCGGCGCGTTCCCGGTGGGCGGTGGGGCGTCTGTGCACCAGGGCGCGCCGCTCCCGGCCTACCCGCCCCCGGCGGCGCCGATGGTCGCGGCCCCTCGGCCCCACGACCCGGCCCCAGACCTCTCTTGGGTGATGATCGCGAGCTTCGGCTCGGCCATCGGCGCGGGGGTGCTCGCCACGTCGAGCTCTCAGCCCCAGACGCTCATCGGCCTCGGCATCTCGTTGTGGTCGGCGATCACCTCGCTCATGGTGCTCGTGACCGGCGACCGTGGCCGCCGTGAGGCGAGCGTCGTCGGCGCGACGGTGATGGGGGTCGTGTTCTCCGGCCTGCTCACCGGGGCGTTCTACGCCGCCCAGCCCAAAGGCCCCGCCGTGGCCGAGACGACCACCCCCGAGGGCGACGTCTCCGAGGCCATGGCCACCTTAGGCGCCGACGCCGCCGCCCCGCCCGCTGAGGCGACGGGGGCGACGGAGCCTGTGGGCGGGCCGGTGACGCCGCCGAGCGAGCCCACGGAGGCCGCGCCCGTCGAGGCTCCGCCGACCGCCCCCGTCGAGGCCGCGCCGCCGCCGCCGCAGCCCGTGGCCACGGCGCCGACGTCCTCAGGCTCGTCCTCGGGCAGCTCGTCCTCGGGCAGCTCGTCCTCGGGCAGCGCCTCAAGCAAACCTACGGGCAGCTCGTCCTCGGGCAGCTCCTCGTCGAGCAAACCTACAGGCAGCTCGTCCTCCGGCAGCTCCACGGCGAGCAAGCCCCCCGCGGCCCCGGCCTCCTCGGGTGTGCCGCTCTCGGTCCTCGACACGATGCTCAAGACGAACGCCAACGTGAAGAAGTGTTTTGTGCTCTACAAACAAGAGACGGGTGAGCTGCCCTCTCGTGTAGACGTGAAGCTCACCGTGCAGCCCTCGGGCAAGACCACGGCGGCCTCGGTGAAGACCGAGCAGTACAAGGGCACCTCCTTGGACGGCTGCCTGGGCACGGCGATCAAGGGCATCACCTTCCCCGGCTTTGAGGGCAGCGCCCAGGACTACAGCTACCCCTTCGTGCTGCGCTAAGCGCGGCGGGTGGCCTGGCTCGGCGGCCTCGGGGGCGAGAACCCCCGGGGCCGTCGTCGTCTCAGAAGCCGACGCCGAGGCGTAAGGAGCTGACGTTGACCTGCTCTGTGCCTGGATAAAGCGGCAGGATCGACCGACCGTGCAGCTCGGCGTACAGGCGCAGCTCACCGATGGGCAGCTCGGCGCCCAAAGAGAGCGTGAGGTCGGGGAAGGGGATGATGATGAGCACGCTCACGCCGAGGCCGCCGGTGACGTAGGGGACCACCCGACCGTCTGGCCAAGGGGTGAAGCGCAGCGAGGCGTCGAGGTTGATGACCGGCAGCACCCCTTGGGAGCCTGAAGGCTGAAACGCGCTCAGCTCGGCGCCCAAGGCGCCGCCGATCAGGCCACCTTGCTGAACGACCTGGGCGCCCAGGGAGGCGAAGGCGCCGTGGCTCGTGGCGACGACGGCGTCGCCGCCCGAGACGTAGAGCCGCATCCCGAGGTCTCGCTCGACCTCGGGGGCGGGCGGTGTGCTCGGCGGGGGGGGCTCAATGGCGAGCGCCGCGAAGGTCATGCAGAAGAGCGTGAGCATTCATTCACCTCCTCTCTTGAGCGTAACCCAGAGCGGGGTGGGTCAGGGGCGACGACGGCGCAGCAGGGCCAGCGCGAGCACGATGGCCTCCAGACCGCCGAAGGGGGCCGTGGCGCAGCGGCCCGGGGGCTCATACGCCGTGGTGCCGCCGCAGGGGTCGGCGGTGGAGCTGCCGCGGCCTCGGCAGCCGCTCTTGGGGGTGTCGTCGGTGGGCACGCAGTCTTCGCTGGCGTTCGCCGCGCCGGGGCTCATCGTCGGCAAGAGCGTGAAGTCGGTGCACTGGTCGGTGTCGGCGGCGCCGGCGCCGCGCCCCAAGGTCTGGGACTCGCCGGGGGAGGGGGCCAGGGTGGGGAAGGCCGCGTTGCCGCAGTCGAGCTCGACCCCCGCGACGCCGACGGGGCCATAGGCCAAGGCGTCGGCCTCGTCGCCGCCGCAGTCCATCAGGCGCAGGCCGTCTTCGCTGGAGCCGTTGCCGAGGTCAAGCTCACCGGCGGCGAGCACGAGGGTGGGCGCGCCCTCGGGCAGGTTCGTGAAGACCGCGTCGGCCTCGTAGATCACCAAGAAGCCGCCAGCGGGGAGGATGGTGCCGCCGGGCAAAGAGACGCCCTCGCCGAAGTCGGGCCAGGTGCTCGGCGCGACCTGCAGCTCCCAGCCGCCGAGGTCGATGTCGGCGGTGCCGAGGTTCACCAGCTCCACCCAGTGCTGCCCGGCGTCGGCGCCGGCGGCATCAGCGAGCACCTCGTTGATCAAGACGAGGCCGTTGCCGCTCACGTCACAGGGCGGCGGCTCGGGGTTCTCAAAGCCGGGGGAGACCTCGCTCACGTCAAAGACGGTGAAGTCTTCAAAGGAGAGGTCGCTGTCGACGCCGTTCACCCGGCGGCCGATGGACTCCCCGGTGCCGGAGATGGCGGCGATGGACTCGGCGATGTTCCCCGCGTCGTCTAAGAAGGCGTCGGTGTTGTCTTTGCCGTAGACGAGGGTGTCTACGGGCTCGCCGTCGCAGTTCTGGAGCTGCACGGCGTCGGCGTTGGACGTGGCGTTGCCGAGGTCGAGATCGACCGCCATCGTCAGGGCCTCGGGGGCCAAGGTGCTGACATCGGTGGTGAAGTCGGGGTCGTGGATGAGCACATACCCATCGGCGGGCACGGTCAGGCTGTCGAGGGCGTAGGTCTTGTCGTAGCTCGACTTTCCGGTGTTGAGCGTCCAGCCGGTGAGGGTCAGCTCGCGGCCGCTCACGTTCACGAGCTCGATCCACTCGCCGGGGGCGAGGGCCGTGTCCGGGGTGGTCATGATCTCGTTGATCACCAGGCCGTCGAGCTCACCGTCGGCGGCGCAGTCGAAGGGCACGGGGTTGGGCTGGCCGGGGGTGACCTCACTCACGAGGTAGAGCGTGAAGTCTTCGCCGCTCTGGTCGGTGTCGTGGCCGTCGATGCGGCGCCCGATGGACTCTTCAGAGTTGGGCTTGGGGGCGAAGCTCGTGGCGACGGCGCCGGAGTCGTCCACCCAGCTGTTCTCGTTGGGGTCGCTGTAGACGACAGTGTCTACGGGCTCGCCGAGGCAGTTCACCACACGCACGGCGTCGCTGTTGGAGCCGGTGCCCAGGTCGATGCTGAGGTTGTAGCCGGTGACGCCGTCGGGCGGGGTGTAGCCGTCGTCGTGGACGAGCACGAGGCCCCCGGCGGGGATGACGACGTCGGAGAGGGGCTTGGCGCTGGAGTAGGTGCTGGTGCCGTACTCCAAGGTCCAGCCGGTGAGCGTCACGGCCTCGGCGCCGGGGTTGTAGAGCTCAAGCCAGTCGGCGTTGTCGCTGCCCGCGGAGTTGGGGAGGAGCTCGTTGATGACGACGCCGCCGAGCAGCACACACTCGTCCGGGTCACCGCCGCCGCTGGGCGTGGCCGCGCCGGGGGTGGGGTCGCCGACGGTGAAGTCTGCGCCGCTCTGGTCGGTGTCGGCGCCGAAGGTGTCGCGGCGGATGGCCTGGCCTTCGCTGGCTTTGGGGGCGTAGCTCGTGGCCACGGCGCCGGTGTCGTCCAAGAAGCTGTCGTTGTTGTTGGCGCCGTAGACCACGGTGTCGATGATCCGGCCCTCGCAGTCATCGAGGCGCGCGGCGTCGCCGCTGGTGCCGGCGTTGCCCAGATCCAGGTTGGAGACGGCGGAGGCGCTGCCCGCCGACACCGTGACCCCGCCGTCGTGGACGACCAAGAAGCCCCCGGCGGGGATCTCATCGGTCTCGGAGAAGGTGAGCTGCTTGGCCCAGCTGCTCTTCGCCGCGTACAGCGTCCAGCCGCCCAAGCCGATGGGGCTGCCACCCTTGTTGTACAGCTCGATGTACTCCCCGGTGGCGTCGTCGGTGGGGTCGTAGAGCAGCTCGTTGATGACGAGGTCGCCCGGGGCGCCGGGGGTGCAGAGGGTGGTCGTGCTGGAGTCACCGCCGCCGCCGCTGTCGCCGCCGCTGTCGCCGGAGTCGGGCGGGCTGGTGTCGCCGGTGTCTACGATCCCGGTGTCGCCGGTGTCGGGGGGGACCGTCTCGTCGCAGTCGGCGCGGTTTGTGGCGTCGGGGGTGGAGACGGTGTCGACGCAGAGGTCGGCGGCGCCGAGGTTGGTGTCGGCGCCGTCGTTCACCCGGGCGAGCACCTCGCCTTCGGCGGGCTCGGGGGCGAGATCCGCGTCGGCGACCACGGCGCCGGCCTCGTCGGTCCAGGCATCGGAGTTGGGGGCTTTGCCGTAGACGATGACGTCGATGAGCTCCCCGTCGCAGTCCAAGAGCTGCACGGCGTCGGCGTTGGTGCTGCCGTTGCCCAGATCCAGAGTCGAGGCCGTGGTGGTGACCTCATCGGGCGTCGGGGAGGTGAGCGCGGTGTCGCCGAGGATGTAGTAGCCCCCGGCGGGGATCACGGCGCTGGCGCCGAAGGTGTGCCGCGTCTTCATCGGCGTCGACGAGCTCTTGCCGCGCTGGAACGCCCAGCCGGTGAGCGTGATGTCCGTGGCGCCGGGGTTGTACAGCTCAACCCACTCTTGGCCGCCGTCGGTGCCCGTGGGGTTGACAAGCAGCTCGTTGATGACGACGGCGCCGGCCACCTCGGGGCAGGAGCCCGAGGCCGTGCGCGCAGGCGACGGGACGAGGCTCAGCGTGCAGAGTCCGAGGAGCCCTCCTCCCGTGAGAAGGAATGACGCGCGCCGCATGGTGCCTCCGTGCCCGGCTGGCCCGCCGGTCCGCCAGTATAGCGCGGTCAAGGTTGGGCTCGCCCGTGACAAGAACTGGCCGGGCGCCTCAGATCTGCGACAGCGCCGAGGTTTTCAAGGATCTTGAACGATCGATCCTCGTCAAACACACGACGAGAGGAGGATCGCCGCCGTCGGCGCGTCGCACAGGGCTGGGGCGGCGCGCACCAACAAGGTCAGCGCGGGCAGCGCCTCGCCGCCGACCACCGCCGGGCGCAGCAGGAGCGTGAGGGGCGCGGTGATCGGCCCGGGCGGGCACAAGATCACCTGGGCGCTGAGCGCGGCGCGATCGGTCATCACGTTGAGATCCGTCGTGGGGCCGCTGAGCAGCACGTTCTCCGGGGCCTCTTCGCCGGGGAAGGCCACGAGCGGCGCCTCGGGGGTGAGCGTGGTCTGCTCGCCGTTCGACCAGGTGAGGGTCATGCCCGCGCCGCTGAGCAGCAAGAGCGCCCGATTCACCCCGTCAAAACGGGAGAAGGGCCCGTCCGCCTGGACCTCGGCGATCGACACCCGTAAGGTGAAGCCCAGCGCGCTCTCGCCGAGCTTGAGCAGCTCATGGGTGCGGCCGCCGCCGTTGCGCCAAGGCATCGTCTGCCAGGCGGTGGGGAGCACATGGCGGGGCGGGCCGAGGAGGGCGTCGATCGAGGCGTCGATGAGGGGCTGGCTGGGCATCGTGTCGGCTTATCGGGCGCGAGGGCTTTGATCACGGAGGATCTCCGCGCGACTCGCCCCGCGCCGTGGCTTAGTAGACCCGTGGCCCAGGAGCTTCATGGAACCTTCGTTTTTACCCCTCTGGCTCTCGGGCCTCGGCGTCATGCTCGCCGCGCTCACCCTCTTGTGGCTCGTCTCGATCCCGCTCTCAGACGTGAGCATCGTCGATCCCGCCTGGGGCCTGACCTTCGCCGTTCAAGGCACGGTCTGGTTCACCCTAGGCGCCGACGGCGGCCGGGCGAGCCTGGCCTTGGGCCTCGTGTGGGTCTGGGCCCTACGCCTGGGCCTCTACCTGCTGTGGCGTCGCCAAGGCCACGGCGAAGACTTCCGCTACCAAGAGTTTCGCCGCCGCTTTGGCCCCGAGCGGTACTGGTGGCTGAGCTTGTTCCAGGTCTTCTGGCTGCAAGGCGGGCTCTCGGGCCTCGTCGGGCTCACGCTCTTGGGGGCGATGATGGGCGATGCGCCCTTGGGCTGGCTCGACGCCTTGGGCGTGGCCGTGTGGGCCTTCGGCTTCGTCTTTGAGGCCGGGGGCGACTGGCAGCTCGCCCGGTTTAAGGCCGATCCGGCGAACAAAGGCAAGCTCCTCACCACGGGGCTCTGGCGTTACACCCGGCACCCGAACTACTTCGGCGACGCCTGCCAGTGGTGGGGCCTCGCGCTGTTGTGTGTTGCGGCCGGCACGCCCGTCGCCGCCCTCGGCGCGGTCTTGATGACCTGGCTCATCGTGAAGGTCTCCGGCGTGGCGCTTCTGGAGCGCAGCTTGGAGCGGGTGAAGCCCGGCTACGAAGATTACACCGCCCGCACGAGCGCCTTTGTGCCTTGGCCGCCGCGCTCAGGCTGAGCCTCACGACGCTTTGGGGAGGGCGCCGCCGCGTCCGCGGGTTACAACGGCACGTCGTGCGCTCTGCGTGGAGCGCGCCTGCCACCCCCTCGGAGCGGGAGTCCGCGTGGCCCGCGTCGACTACTACACACTCCTCGGCGTTGAACGCGGCGCGAGCGCGGACGACATCAAGCGCGCGTTCCGCAAGCTCGCGCTCCAGTACCACCCCGACCGCAACCCCGACGATCTCGACGCTGAGCGACGTTTTAAGGAGATCGCCGAGGCCTACGCCGTGCTCTCAAGCCCTGAAGAGCGCGCGCGTTACGACCAGCTCGGCAGCTTCTACCGGCCTGACGGCGCCCCGCCGACGCCTGAAGACCTCGCCCGGGCCTTGGGTGAGGTCTTCGGCGGGATCTTCGGTCGGAAGGCCGACGCCCAGGCGGGCGAAGACCTGCGCTACACCCTCACCCTCACCCTGGAGCAGGTGGCTGAGGGGGGGGAGCACGACCTCAAGGTGCCCCGGCAGGTGAACTGTCGCCGCTGTGAGGGCTCCGGCGCCCACCCCGACGGCGGCCGCCGCGAGTGTGAGCACTGCGCGGGCAGCGGCAAAAACCCCGGCAGCGGGCGGCTGTTTAAGCCTCGCT
>JAKLKE010000010.1 GCA_023150775.1 Myxococcota bacterium | reverse complement strand
TTGGCCTTGGGGGGTCTTGCCGGTGATGATCGGCAGGCGCCAGCGCGCCGCCATCCACTCAAGCTGCTCGATGTACATGCCCAAGATGAGCACACGATCGCCCTTGTGGCGCTCCAACAGCTCGTCGATCACCGGGCCCTTGCGGGGGTTGGTGGAGGCGATGCGGTACTTCTCGCGGTCGTCGGCCACGGCGTAGCGCAGGCGGTCGTCTTCGCTGAGCCCGACGCGGATCTCGGTGCACGAGGCCGAGGCGATCCAGCCTTGGTGCTCCAAGTCTTTCCAGGGCATGTCGAACCGTTTGGGGCCGATCAAGGCGAACACGTCGCCTTGTTTGCCGTCCTCACGCACCAAGGTCGCCGTAAGGCCCAGACGCCGCCGGGCCTGGAGCTGGGCCACGGAGCGGAAGACCGGCGCGGGCAGAAGGTGCACCTCGTCGTAGAGGATGAGCCCCCAGTTCGCCCGGTTGAACAGGCCGAAATGAACAAACTCGTCGGTGCGGGAGCGGCGCCAGGTCAACATCTGGTAGGTCGTGAGCGTCACCGCGGCGATGTCTTTGCTGTCGCCGGTGTACTCCGCGACCTGCTCGGGCTCCAGCGTGGTGCGCTGGAGGATCTCTTCGCGCCACTGGCGCAGGGCCGTGACGTTCGTGCAGAGGATCAAGGTCTTCATGTTGAGCCGGGCCATCACGCCCAGGCCCACCAAGGTCTTGCCCGCGCCGCAGGGCAGCACCACGACGCCGGAGCCGCCGTTCACCAGGCCGTCGCCGTAGAAGCTGTCGATGGCGTTGATCTGGTAGTCGCGAAAGTGCCAGTCGAGGCCGTTCACCGTGGGGTGGCGGACGGTGATCTCCAAGGCCTCGCCGTCGGTGTAGCCCGCGAGGTCCTCGACGGGGTGGCCGACCGCGGTGAGCGCCTGCTTGAGCTCGCCGCGATGGCCGACGGGCACACGCACCGACGTCTTGTTGACGCGCTCGCCGAGCAGAGGGATCGCCGCCTTGGTCGAGCAGATCTCGGTCATCAGGGCCTCGTCGGAGGCCTCCAACAACAACGAGCCCGCCGGACCCGGGCGCAGCTTGAGCCGCCCGTAGCGCCCCATCGTGTCGCGGATCGACACGGGCACGTTGGGCGGCACCTCGTACTTCGACCAGCGGAGGAGGATGTCGATGGCCTCCTCGGGGCTGAGGCCCGCCGCCGCGGCGTTCCACAACGAGAGGGGGGTCACCCGATAGGTGTAGACATACTCAGGGCTCTTCACCAGCTCCGCGAAGCGCACCAAGGCGTCGCGAACCTCCCTGAAGTGGGGACCCATGGTCTCCAACAACAAGGTGTGGTCTGACTGGACGATGAGCGGGTTCTCAGGGACGTACCGCATGGGCGCAGGATAACCCGGCCCACCCGCTCAGGAGGGCTCGCCGGTCATCACCTCGCTCGGCGAATGAACGGGAGCCCTCGGAAGCCCAGGGATCAGGCCGAGCGTCGCGGCGCGCGGCGAAGTAGCGCCGCCGCGAGCATGAGCGCGCCGAGCGCGAGGCCGCCCTCGGGACCCGTGGCGCAGCGCGCGCCGCCGCCCCGAAGCTGGGGGCTCGCGTCACAACGATCCCCGATGCCGTCGCCGTCGGAGTCCGCCTGATCGAGGTTCGACTCCGCCGGGCAGTTGTCGCAGAGATCGCCGGTGCCGTCGCCGTCAACGTCGGACTGGTCGGCGTTCTCCTGCGTCGGGCAGTTGTCGCAGGCGTCGCCGATGCCGTCGAGGTCGGTGTCGAGCTGGTCGGGGTTCGCGGCCTCGGGGCAGTTGTCGCAGAGGTCGCCGAGCTCGTCAAAGTCGGTGTCGGTCTGGGCGGGGTTGGGCTCGACGAGGCAGTTGTCGCAGGCGTCCCCGGCGCCATCCCCGTCGTAGTCCACCTGGTCTAAGTTATGGTCGAAGGGGCAGTTGTCGCAGAGATCACCGATGGCGTCGATGTCGCCGTCGCTCTGATCGGGGTTCTCGATGGCGGGGCAGTTGTCGCACTCGTCGCCTTTAAGGTCGAGGTCGCCGTCGAGCTGGTCGATGTTGTAGGCGAGCGGGCAGTTGTCGCAGTCGTTCCCGATGAGGTCGCCGTCGCTGTCGGACTGCGTCGGGTTGTAGAGCCCCGGGCACACGTCGCAGACCTCCCCCCAGCCGTCGTTGTCGTCGTCGGCCTGGTCGGGGTTGTAGGCGAAGGGGCAGTTGTCGCAGTAGTCGCCCAAGAGGTCGACGTCGGTGTCCTCTTGCAGCGGGTTCAGCACGTCGATGCAGTTGTCGCAGAGGTCGCCGATGGTGTCGCAGTCTTTGTCTTCTTGGCCGATGTTGGGGATCGTCGGGCAGTTGTCGCAGGAGAGCTGCACGACGCGGTCGGGCAGGCCGTTCGCGTCGACGATGACCACCGTGCCCGCCGAGAGCAGGTCGCCGTCCTCGTCGTAGGTCGGGCCGTACACCGGGTAGAGGCAGCCGAACGAGGTGTAGTCGTAGAAGTAGTCGGTGTTCTCGATGGGGTTGCCGGCGTCGTCGACGGCGGAGGCGCAGAGGGCGTCCTCAAGATCCGTCGGGAACTCGGCGGAGACGTCGATGTAGTTGCAGTTGAAGTCTTGATCGACGTCGTCATTGCAGCAGGTGCCGGGGTCGCAGATCGCCCAGGCCGCCAAAGAGGAGAGAAAGAGCAGAATCACGGGGACTCCTCTGGCTTGGGTGGATCGCCCTCTTCGTCATCATCGCGGAAGTTGTTGGGGTTCAGCAGCTCGTCTAAGGTCTCCTCCGTCGTCTTCGGCGGCGGGGCGACGATCACCTCGGGCTGCTTGGGCTGGATGATCTTCACCGTCTCGCCGCTCCAGGGGGCCAAGACCTCGGCGGGGTAGACGGGGTAGCCCTCTTCAGGGGTGAAACGCTCGACGATGTGGAACTCGACGCGGCGGTTCTGGGCCAACGACAGCTCGTCGGTGCCCGCCGTCTTGGGCACCACCTCGGACATGCCGCGGTACGACATGCGGGAGGGGTGCACCCCGGCGAGGATCAGGCCCTTCCAGATGGCCCGGGCGCGCAGGTTGGAGAGGTCGTAGTTGTAGGCGTAGCTGCCCTCTTCGCTGGCGTGGCCCTCGATGACGATGTGGCCGATCTCGGCGTGATCGTGGAGGATCTTGGCCACGGCCTCCAGGGTGTCCATGGACTCGGGGAGGATGTTGTCGGTGCCGAACTCGAAGTTGATGGGGTCGCGGATGACGATCTGGTCTTGCTGGATGCGGGCGAGCTCGTCGGGCTTCCACTCCGGCGGCGGCAGCTCCTCGACCTCGATCTGCTCGGGCACGATCTCTTCAGGGGGCTGCTCGGTGACCTTGATCTGGGTCTCGGGCGGAGGCGGAGGCGGCGCGTCGGGCGGGCGCACCCAGGTGTAGGCGACGTAGTACCGAAACGCCGTGGACCCGACGCCGTCGGCGATGCCTTTGCCGACGCCGAGATCCCACTGGGAGCTGCCGTCGCCGGGGAAGAGCTGGGCGCCGATGAGGCCCTCGCCGCTGCGCCCGCCCCGGGTGGAGAGGCTCGACGCGCCGCCGCGGGTGAGGAGCGAGGCGGTCAGGTTGAGGCGATCGGGCCAGAGGCCGACGACGGCGCCGAGGTTGAAGTCGAAGGTGGGCTCGATCTTGTAGTCGAGGCCGGTGTCGTCGGTGCGGCGGCCGGCGTAGGCGCCATCGGCGACGATCAAGGCCGGGCCGACCTCCACCATGCCGCTGATGCCCGCCTTCACCCGAAAGGTGCCCTCGCCGAGGTACGCCTCTCGTTTGCCCGTGGGCGCGTACACGTCGGCGTGCAAGCCCAAGGTCAGAGGCCCGGCCTCGGCGAGCCTCACCCGGCCGCCCACGGAGAGATCGCCCAGGCCCGCGCCCTCGTGGCCCATCGCCAGGGCGTCCTCTTCAGAGACCTCGGCGCCGCCATCGACGGCCATCGGCAGGCTGCCGCGCAACGAGAGGCGATCCGAGGCGTCCCAGCTCGCGCCGACCTGGAGCACGCGGCGGTTGACGACGAGGGCGCCGACCTCCTCGTTGAACTTGTAGAGGATGACCGGGTCGCGCTGGTACTGGTAGACCGCGCCGACACGGACCGATCCTTGGCCCGCGATGAGCGGCGAGTCGACCCCAGGCGGGGAGCCTGCGGCGAGAGAGGCGCGCAGAAGCTCCACGTCGAGGGAGTACCCCGCGTGCGCCTCAGCGCCGATGAAGAACCACAGCCACGTCTGGAGCGTAATCAACCGCACCTTTCCTTTGAGGCGCACCATATTCCGATGGGCGCCGTAGCGATCGGCATGGTCTAAAGCTATCCTCTTCTTGTGGGGCTCTGCATGTCAGGGCGCGGCCCCGCTCAGGAGTCTCCAGTCATGCTTCTGTTCCCTTTGCTCTTCGGGACGCTGCTCGGCTCAAGCTGCATCGAGACTGGCCTCAACCCTGAGAAGCCTGACGAAGACCTGGATCTCGCGCCAGAGCTCTCGATCAGCCCCGAGCGCCTCGACTTTGGTGAGCTTCGCCCCGGCGAGAGCCTCGCGCTCACCGTCACCTTGAGCAACGAGGGCACCAAGGCGCTCTCCGTCAGCTCGGTGCGTATCGAAGGGGACACCGTCTTCACCATGACGGCCATGGGCGCCACCACCATCGAGCCCGGCGCCACCGTAGACGTCGCGATCACCTTCTCCCCGGTGAACGTCGACCACGAAGGCAGCCTCGTCGTGCTCTCCGACGACCCAAAGGTCCCCCGCGCCACGGTGGACCTGCTCGGCTACGGCCTCGTGCCCCAGCTCTACGTCTTCCCCAACCCCATCGACTTTGGCCGCGTCGAGCCTGAGTGCGCCCGCGACAACACGATCACCCTCAAGAACGTGGGCCGCGAAGAGCTCACCATCGACGGCATCGCGCAGCTCGGCGACGGCTTCGTGCTCAACGAGGCCGACTACACCCTGCCCCTCAAGCTCGAACCTGAAGAGACCTACGACCTCAAGGTCACCTTCACGCCCTTGGAGGTCGCGGCTTACTCCGGTGAGCTGTGGGTGAGCTCCAACGGCGGCGACCCCGTCGTGCCCCAGACCGGCGACGGCGCCCCGGTGGGCGAGTTCGTAGACGAGTGGACCCAGCCCCGCTCGAACCAGGTCGACATCATGTTCTTCATCGACAAGAGCTGCTCGATGGAGGACGACAAAGAGCGCCTCGCCTCAAACTTCACGAAGTTCACCGACAAGCTCTCGGCGATCGACGCCGACTATCTCGTGATGGTGGCCACCAAAGACAACGGCTGCAAAAACGGCACCTTCATCACGAAAGACACCGCCAAAGAAGACATCTCCGCGCAGTTCCGCCAGGCCGTAGACCAGCCCGGCGGCACCTACACCGAGGCCGGGCTGATGATCACCCGCAACGCGGTGAACTCGACGGGCGGCGGCGACTGCAACGAAGGCTTCATGCGTGATGGCTCGATGGTCTCCTTCGTGCTCATCTCCGACGAGCCCGAGCAGAGCCCGTCTGGCGCGAGCTGGTCGGAGAACGTCGCCGCGATCCGTTACCGGGCGCCAACGGCCTACATCAACGCCGTCGTGGGCCCCGTGCCCGACGGCTGCGCCACCGCTGAGGCGGGCCACGGCTACAACGAGGCGGCCATCGCGACGGGGGGCCTCATGCTCTCCATCTGCGACTACGACTGGGGCGAGCACGTCAGCAAGATCGCCGATCTCGCCACCCAGGTGATCCTCCCCAACACCTTCTACCTAGAGGACGAGCCCCAAGAGGGCACGATCCGCGTGACGGTCGATGGCGAGGACGTGCTCACCGGCTGGCGTTACGACGAGACGGCCAACGCCATCGTCTTCGAGGAGGAGTCCATCCCCGGCGAAGGCACCTTGGTGCAGGCGTTCTACGCCAGCGGCTACGCCTGCGACTGAGGCCGCGCTGAAGACGAGGCCGCGCAGAACCTCCGCGCCCCGCTGACACAAACACGATAGGTCGGCGGGATGCTTCGTGTCATCGATCAGCTCAAGGCCCTCGGGCTCTCTAGCGGTGAGGCCCGCGCCGCCTTAGACAGCGGCAAGGTGCGCGTCAACGCCACGCCGACCCGCGATCCGGTGCGCCTCGCCGCGCCCGAAGACGTGGTGCTCAACCTGCGGGGCCCGCGCCTGCGGCCAAACTTAGACCTCGCCGTCGTCTGGCGTGACCCGACGATCGCCGTGATCTACAAGCCGCCGGGGATGCTCTCCGTGCCCGCGCCCGAGCGCCGGAGCGAGGCCGACGTGGTCGGCATCTGCGCCAAACATTTTGGTGAGGCCCACCCCGTTCACCGCCTAGACGAGGACACCTCGGGGCTGATGTTGGTGGCGCTTCGGGCCGAGTCCCGGGCGGCGCTCATCCCGATGTTCTCCGAGAAGCAGATCGAGCGGGAGTACCTCGCCATCGTGAAGGGCCAGCGCAACAAGACGCCGCAGGCGCTGCGCTCGACCTTCGTGCGTGACCGCGGCGACGGCTTACGCGGCAGCCTAGAGCGGTATCCCCGCGCCCGCCGCGCCAAAGATGAGGAGCCGACCCCGGCGGTCACCTGGGTGTGGGGCCTTGAGGTGCTGTGGTGGGCGGGGCTCGTGGGCCTCCGTCTTGAGACCGGCCGCACCCACCAGATCCGCGTTCATATGAGCGAAGACGGCTCGCCGGTGCTCGGGGACATGCTCTACGCGCCGCGCACCGTCGGCCGCGCCGCGCCGCGCCTCGCGCTGCACAGCGCCCGCCTGCGCTTCACGCACCCGCTCACGCAGGAGGTCATCGACCTTCACTCCCCTCTGGCCGACGACCTGGAGCTGCTGCGCCGCCGCCTGCTGAGCCCACCGCCCGGCGCCAAGCCCGAGGGCGCTGAGGGATAAACGAGCGTTGCGCTATACTTGTCGCGCCTGAGCCGGAGTCAGCACCATGCGGGTCTCGTTCGCCGTCGTCGTCCTCATCCTGAACAGCCTCGGCGTCGTCGGCTGCCTCAAACGCGCCGGGGGCGGCGGGGATCGCTCCTGGGCCGACCCCGGCCAGATGGACTCCTGGCGCACGGCCTTCGTGGACTACGGCTACATCCCCTGCGACGCTGAAGCCCTGGCGATGATGTGGGGCCTCACCGTGCCCGACGCCAAGGCGAAGTACGGGATGATGCTCAGCTCCGGCGTGAAGTCCTATGAGCTGGAGCAGAAGATCCTCTTCCCCGCGCGCCAAGCCGCAGGGAACACCAACCGCCGCCTGTGCGGCTTAGAGGACAACGGCTTCTCCGCGGCCGACGCCGAGCTCATCGCCAAGAGCTGGGACGTCCCCGTCGCCGACGCCCGGGCGTCTCTGGAGGAGAAGCTCACCTGGGGCGGGCGCTACGCCGTGGACGACGCGCTCAAGTACGCCTCGATGGGCTACACCGGCGGCGGCGACGCCGGCGACCCCGACATGGAGGCGATCAACAGCTTCTACAACGCGGGCCTGTCGTACTGCGACGCCGAGATCCTCGCCGCGAGCTGGGGCATCGACACCTGGGACGCCAAGGTCAGCCTGGGGATGAAGATCAACGCCGGCTACAGCATGGACGACATCCAGTCCACCTACCTCTCCCCGGCGCGGCAGCAGTACACGAACAACAACCAGGTGTGTGAGCTGTACGAGACGAACTTCACCGGCGCCGACGCCGAGCGCCTCGCCTGCTTCTGGGGGGTCGGCCTGGAGGAGTCCAAGGCCCGCGTCGCCCGCAAGGTGACCCTCGGCGGCGCGGACGACGTCACGGCGCTGCTCAAGGCAGCCTCGTCCCGGGGCTGCCGCTGACCCAGCTCACCTGGCGGATCGGCGTCGAGGTGGAGCTGATGGCCCCGCCCGGCGTGAGCCGCGAGACCTTGGCCCAGGCCCTCGCCACAACGATCGGCGGCGTCTGCGCGCCGGGCCTACACCCCCAGTCCGAGCCCAGCCGGGTGCCCGGACAGCCGGTGTTCTACAACCTCACGCCGTCGTTTGAGGTGCTCGACGCCGCCGGGGCACGCTTCGCGCTGTGTGTAGACGACCTCACCCTACAAGACGACCTGAACAAGCAGGCCCCCGCGCGGCCCGGCTGGTGGCGTGTCGTGGGCGATGACCCCCGGCTCCTGCGCCTCGTCGCCCGGCACATCAAGCCCCAAGGCCCCCTGGCCGAGGCCCTGGCCCCGGCGGCGGCGCTGTTCGGCACCGACCTGCAGCCCGGCGACGGCGGCCTGTGGAAGGTCGTCGATGAGACCGGCGCGTCGGTGGCCCTGGGCGCGCCTCTGCCCGGCGAGCGGGAGCGGCCCTGCGAGCTCATCACCCCGCCCATCGACGCCGATCACCTCGCGGCGCTGGAGGCCCGGCTCTCCGTGGCCCGATCGTTGGGCTTCTTCGCCCCCGTTGAGGGCGCCACCCACCTGCACTTCGACGCCGCGCCCCTTCGTTCGGCCCGGGCGGTGCAGAACCTCGTGCGCCTCTTCGTCGCTTTTGGGCAGACCCTTCGGGCGCGGCTGGGCGTGAACCCCCGCTGTCGGCGCCTGGGGCCGCTGCAGCCAGAGCTCGTCTCCGCCGCGGAGTCCCCGGGCTTCGTGAACCTGCCCTGGGAGGAGGCCCGGGCGCGGCTGATGTCGGCCAAACCCGACAAATACCGCGACCTGAACCTCCGAAACCTCATCTTGGCCCTGCCCCACAAACACACCGTGGAGCTGCGCATCTTGCCCGTTCACCTGCACGCGGGGCCGATCGTGAAGGCCGCGGCGCTGGGGGAGGCGCTCTTGCGCCGGGCGATCGTGAATCTGCCGGTGGAGCGCCGCCCGCCCCTTCGCCCAGGGGCCGAGGCCGACGCGGCGCTCAGCGCCGAGCTTGAGGTGGCGGAGCTTGAGGTGGCGGGGTCGCCAGGGCGCGGCGCAGGCGCAGGCGGCTGAGCAGGCGCGCGGCGAGGCCCCGCAGGGTCAGCCGGGTCTCGGGCACGGCGGCCACGGCGCGGCGCTCTAGATCATTGAGCAGGGCCCGGGCCTCATGCAGGCGCTCGTCCAAGGCCAGCGCCTCGCGCAGATGCCGCGCGGCGGCCTCGGTGCGGGCCATGGTGAGCGCGATCCGGCCCAGCTCTAAGTGGGCGCGGGCGCGCACGGACTCGTCCTCCTCCACCAGCGCGTGCTGCAAGGAGTGAATGTCGTCGGCGCCAAGCTCCATAGGGGGCTCCGTGGGTCGGCAGGGGGGCGACGACAGTTCACTCTCTGTTGTTGGCCCGGTCAAGTCAAGGACTTGTCACGCGGCTGACACAGGCCAGAAAGCACCCTCGGATCCTGACTTCCAAGAAAAGTTCATCAAACTTCGATTCTTTATCTTGTCAGGTCAAGTCGCCTTGATAGGATCGGGCCGCCTCAAAGAATGAGGGCCGGGCCGGGCTGCGGAGCTTCTGCACAAATCTGGCACGATCCCTGCATAGGCCAACGTCGAACCACGCCGCCGCTGAACCCTGCTGCCGCCGCCTCCTGCTGAGGAAACACCCCATGGCCCGCTCACTCACCGTCAAGCACACCGAAGCCCCTGGCACCTCTGGCCTCCTGAACGCCTTCTTGTTGGTCGCGTTCGGCTGGCTCGTCGCCTCGATGCTGTTCGCTGGCGTCAGCGCCAGCGCCGCCACCGAGGGCGCCCCCGCTGGCGAGATCAACGGTCAGTAGATCTCAATCTACCAATCGTAGATTTCGAGTCCAAACCCCCGCCCCTCCGGCGGGGGTGTCTGCTTCAGGGGATCTTCCACACCACCACGTCCCCGGCCTCATGGGCGGGGGGCCCCAAGGCCCGGGTGAGCAGGCGCGCCGCCTCGTCCGGGGTGCGGGCGCGGTCGCGGTGGAGGGCGATCCAGTCCAGGTGTTGGGCGCGCAAGACACGAAGCTCGGCCTCCATGGCCTCGGGCGCGGCGAGGGGCTCCACCCGCTGCATCGCCTTGGGCGGGCGCCACGACGCCGGGGTCGTCGGGGTCACGCCGCAGAGTCGGTCGGCGACGGCGATGAGGCGGCTCTTGGCCAACAAGGCGTCGGGGCCCTCGTAGCTCTCGGAGATCGGCAGGTTCAGGCCCGGCTGCCACCGATTGTAGATTCGGGGCACCTCCTCGCTGAACTCGCGCCGCCCGTTGTCGAAGGGCAACACGACCACGCCGCCCTCGCCGCCTTGGGCACGGATCCAGGCCCAGGCCGCCGGGGGCGTGGCGTCGTAGACGTCCCTCGGGAACGGGGTCTGAGAGAGGGCCAGGCTGTCGAGGAGCACGGCGCCGAGCAGCCACGGCAGGGCCCGGGGCCAGCGTGTGAGCAGGCGCTCGACGCCCAACCCCGCGGCGACGGCGAAGAAGATCACCGCCGGTCCCGCCGCCCGGTGCCAGTGGGAGAGCCCCTCCAGGGCCGTGATGTGCTGGGTGAGCGCCCCGGCGGGCATCCGCCACACCCGCCCCAGCCAGGACGTGTCGCCGCCGATGGACAGCCAGTGCCCCATCGCCAAGGCCCACAGCGGCAGCACCACCGCCCACAGCCCCAAGGCCCGGCGCCCCGCCGCCAAGGCCAGGCCGAGGCTCACGAGGCCGACGTAGACGCTCTTTGAGATCGGCACCCGCTCCACGGCGGGCAAGAAGAGGTTCAGCAGATCCGTGCCGTAGGTGGGCGTGTGCCGCCACATCGCCCGGGTGGCGCTCGGCCAAGGCGAGGGCGGGTGCCAGCGCGACGACCAGAACTCGCGGATCTCCAGAAACTCCATCAGGGGCCAGGCCCACAGCGTCAGGGCGATCACCCCCTGGGCCAAGGCGGCGAGCAGGAGCTTGGGCCGAGCGATCCGCGCCCGGAGGAGCGCCCAGCCCCACAAGGCCAGCTCGACGGGCACGGCGAAGGCGACGTGGTACCAGCCCGCGAGGCCAAAAGCGCCCAAGGTGAGCCCGGCGAAGGCCAGGTCACGGGGGCGACCCTGCTCGGCGAACCGCAGGGTGGCGGCGGCGTGTAGGCCGATCCAGCCGATGGGCAGAGACTCGGTGATACCAAAGCTGATGACCCCGCCCAGAAACGGCGCCGACTCGGCGATCACCCCCGCCGCCAAGGCCCCGGCCCGCCCCGCGCCGAGCTGCCGGGCCAAGGCCCAGGCGCCGACAAAGGCGAGGAGGAGGTCCACGACCATGGTGAGGTTGTAGGCGAAGGGCAGGCCGAGGGGCCAGCCGACCAGCGCCACGGGCAGGTGGATCGGGTCCATCAGCGGGATCGGCAGGCCGTCGGGGAGGTTCTCCAGCGCGCGCTCATCGCCGATCAGGCGGCGGAGGGCCCGCCAGAGCATCCACAGGTGGTTGTCGGCCTCGCCTCGGGGGTGGCCCAACACCGCGCCGGGGCTCAACACCCATGGGAAGGTGACCAACAAGGCCACGCCGAGGGCGGCGCCGAGCTCCGACCGGCCGAGACGAGCTGGGGTCGGCGCGGCGGGCTCCCCCACCCTACTTGATCTCGAAGCGGGTCTTGAGGCGCTGGCCCGGCGCGGCGCGACCCCGGGCGACGAGCACCGGGGCGCTCACCAGGCTCTCCCCTTCGACCACCTCACCGGACTCTACCGCCCACTCGGCCTCACCGTCGGTCGAGACGCTGAGCTTGGCCTGGCTGTGCACCCCCTCAAAGCCCTTCTCGGCCTGGGTGAGCGTCCAGCCGGGGCCCAAGGGCCAGCGCAGCTCAAACGGCGCGGCGCCTTCGCCCTCAAACCGATCGGTGAACGAGAGCCGCGCCCCGGCGAGCTTGAGCTCCCGGCGGGCGATGAGCCCCGCGCCAGGGCCGCCGCCGCCGTCATTGCTCAGGCGCAGAGTGACCGTGGCGTCGCGGCCATCGACCCGGGCCGTCTCTAAGACCGCGCCGAGGCGCCGACCGCCGACGAACACGCCGCCGTGGGCCTCGGGCTCGGCGAGCTCGGGGTGCTGGCCCCAGGCGCCAGGGTCGGCCAAAACCGTCGCTTTGGGGAGGTCCCAGAGCACCTGCCCCGCGTCGGGATGGGCCCAGAGGCCCGCGTGCTGGGCGGCGAGGACCACCGCGCGGCTCGCGCCCCCTTTGACCTCGGCCTGGGCCACCACCCAGCCGGCGTCGCGGAAGCTCACGAGGCTCCAGGTCTTGCTGCGCTCGGCCTTGGGCCCGGGCTTGGGGGGCGCCTTGCCGATGAGCAGGCCCACCACGGGATCGACGGCGAGGTCCGGGGCGCCTTCGCCGGGGCTGAGGCCCAAGGCGCACAAGGTCACCCACGGCGTCGCCCAAGGGCTCGATCCGCCGAAGAGCGACGGCGCCGGGCGCTCGCCGATGTTGGGCAGGCCGCCAAATCCATCGCCCAAGGCGCGTAAAAACCACGCCGCGCGCAGCAAGGCGCCGTCGAGGAGCGCCGGGGTGGGCACGCTCGCGGCCCGGGCGTAGGCGCGGGCGAGGAGCGCGGCCTCCACGGCCAACAACAGCGCGCTGGGGCTGCCGCAGCGGGGGGCGCCATCCGCCGTCGTCATCCCGTCGAGGCTGTGCCCCAGACGAGAGAGGCCCTCGGCCCGGGCGCGGCGGGCGGAGGGGAGCTCGGGGAACAACAGGCCGCCCACGGCGAGGCCCGCGGCCTGGAGCGCCGGGCGGTGATCGGCGGGGCCTTCGCTGAGGGCGGGCACGGCGAGGGTGTACTGAAGGTGGGCCTCGGCGCTGCCGGCGAGGCGGCGCCAGAGGGGATCGGGGAGCTCTCCGCGCTGCCAGGCCAAGGCGAGGCCCCAGCTCAACAGGCGCAGGGCGGCGTCGCTGCCGTGCTCCCAGGCGGGGCCTTGGCCCGGGCGATCGGCGGCGATCCACTCTCCGAGCGCGCGTAAGGCGGGCTCGACCCGCTCGGGGCCGCCGCCCAAGGCCGCGGCGCGGGCGAGGCCCGGCCACCAGACGTGGCGGTGAAGCGCCCGGGCCTGGGCGGGGGTGAGCGCCGTGGGGGCTCCGGCGCGCAGGAGCGAGTCGAGCAACGCGTCGGCGCCTTCAGCGGGCTCCGTGGGCAGGTCGAGCCCGAGCTGCGGCACCCGACCGACAGGGCAGTCCACCGGGGAGACGGGCTCTTGCGCGGGCACAAAGCCGCGACCCGCCAAAGACCGCGCCTTCCGCCACACCCCGAACGCCGCTCGCTCCAACAGGCCCACGATCACCTCAGTCGCCCTCTGGGACCTGGAACTCGAAGTCGATCTCGTCGCCCATCTCGGCCTGCAAGAACGCCTTCAGACGTTTACGAAGCCGAGACTCGACCTGCCGGATGCGCTCTTTGGACACGTCGAAACGTTTGCCGATCACCGAGAGCGGCACCGGGTCCATCGCCGTGAGGCGCTCGGTCCAGATGGCGCGCTCTCGCACGTCGGTGAGGGTCTCGGCGAAGGCCTCCAGCTTCTCGCGGACCATGGCGCCGAGCTCGCTGCGGGCGACGTTCTCATCAGGGCTGGGGCTGCTGGCGTCGTAGACCACGTCGGCGAGGCTGCGGCCCTCATCGTCGTTGCCCATGGGCGCGTGCAGCGACATCGCCGGGGCGCGCAGGTGCTGATCGACGGAGATCACCTCGCTCTCGGTGACGTCTAGGCGCTCGGCGAGCAGGCGGGTGGAGGGGCGCAGGCCCTCTTTCACCAGGCGCTCTTTCTCTTTCTGGAGCTGAAAGAACAGCTTTCGGCCGCTGCGGGTGCTGCCGAGGCGCACCATGCGGAAGTTGTCCATCAGAAAGCGCAGGATCATCGCCCGGATCCAGTACTGGGCGTAGCTTGAGAAACGAATGCCCCGGTAAGGATCAAAACGGGAGAGCGCCTCGACGAGGCCGACGTTGCCCTCTTGGATGAGGTCGAGCACGTTGGACCACTGGCGGTGGTACTGGAAGGCGAGCTTCACGACGAGGCGGAGGTTGGCGGTGACGAGGCGCTCCGCGGCCTCTTTGTCGCCGGTCTCGTGCCAAGCGATGGCCGTGACCTTCTCTTCTTCGGGGCTGAGCAGGGGGTAACGCCGCACCTCGGTGAGGTAGTGGCTCAGGAGATCGCCGCCGGTGGACCGGGGGGCCCGGGGCGTCGGCACGACGAGGGCGTTCATCCCTGGCGGGAGCGCGCGCGCGGCGTTCTCCGACCCCAATGGATCCAGAGGGAGGCCGTCTGCGTCCAGAACCTCCACGTCGTCTCCGGGTTCGGTCATCAGCACCTCAAGCGCAGGGGGAGCATCAGGGGGGAGGATCTCAGGGGGCGCGGAGGCGGATGGACTGAATCGCCCGCTCCACCGCCGCTGGGTGACCCGCCAAAAACGGCAGGCCACGGTCACGGAGGGGGTCGAGGGAGGAGCCATCAAAGGCCCGCGCGACCCCGCCCACCTCTTCTAACAGGCAGAGCCCGCCCGCGACATCCCAGACGCCCCAGCCGCCGGGCACAAACGCCGCCCAGGCCGCGCCGCCCGCGACGAGGCAGAGGTGCGCGGCGGTGGAGCCGAGGCTGCGGCACTTGCCGACGTGGTCACTCTCAAACCAGCGGTGAAAGCGCGAGGGGATGAACAGCACGGAGCGCCGGTCGTAGACGGGCTCGTCGAGGGGCGGAAGACGGCGGCCATCACGCCAGGCCCCGCCGCCCCGGGCGCCGAACCAGAACTCGTCGATGCGCGGAAAATACGTCGCGCCCAGGGTGATCTCGGCGTCGCCCGCGGCGGTCTGCCCGACGAGGCCCACCGTGGGGCCCCAGTGGGCGAGGCCCTCCAAGAAGGCGTGGGTGCCGTCGATGGGGTCGATGAACCAGGTGCGATCCCCGCTCATCGCCGCGCCCTCTTCGCCGACGAGGCCATCGTTGGGCCAGCTCTCGCGCAGCCGCGCCGAGAGGATGCGCTCGGCGGCGTGGTCGGCGTCGGTGACGAAGGTGTCGTCGTCCTTCGCGGAGACCTCTGCGCGCCGGAAACGCACCGTCGCGGCGTCTCCGGCCTCACGCAGCGCCGCGCGGAGGAGGTCATGCTCAGGAGGCGGCGCAGACGGTGATGGCTGGGACAACGGGCGGGCTCCACGGCGATCCTCCACCCCTTAGCACGCCCAGCGCGCGACCGGCGGCGACTCTGGGCGGTCCTGGCAAAGCTCAGCGTCTCGGGTTTAGAAGGCTGTGTTATGCTGAGCGCCAAGTCGGTGAGGTTGTGGAGAAGAGCAAGCTGAAGATCACGGGCCCCTTCCTCGCGTGGGGCCCCGATGTGCGCCGAGGCGCCTTGTCCTCTGGGGAGGGTCCGGACGAGCAGGTGCTCATCCGTGTCCTCCGTGACGTCGGCTCCGACCGTGACGCCCTCGTCGCGCTCCAGCGCCGCGCCCGGCGAATGGCCAAGGCCCGCAACGACAACCTCTTGCGGCTGATGCACGTCTCGGCCTTGGGCGCCCAGGCGGCCTTGGTCTACGAGCTGTGCGACGGCATCTCTTTGGCCCGGATCTTGGAGTTTCAGCGCCAGCGCCGCGCTTGGCTGCCGATCAAGCTCTGCCTTGAGCTGGCCGCTGAAGTGGGTCGTGCGGTGTCCTGGGCCCTGGATGACGTCGAGCGCCGGGGCAAAGGCGCCCGGCTCTCCTCCAGCGGTCCTTGCCCTGAAGATGTGCTCGTAGACCCAACAGGCCGGGTGAAGGTCGCCGGGCTGTGGATCCTCGCCCCCACCGAGCACCCCTTCGACCAGGCGATGCCCGGCTACGTCCCCCCCGACGGCGACCGCTCCCCCACCGCGCTCACCTACGGCCTCGCCGCGCTCTTGCTGGAGCTGTTCACCGGCGAGCCCGCCTTCCCCGCCGAGGTCTCCCCGGCCAAACACGGCGAGCAGCTCCGCGTGGCCTTGGCCCGCCTCGGCGCCCGGCCCGGTGAGCAGGTGCCCCCGCCCGCCGCCCAGCTCTTGCGCCTAGGCCTCTCGTTCAACCCCAACGAGCGCCCCTCGCCCCAGGCCCTCGCCCAGCAGATCGACGCCCTCGCGAAGTCCCTGCGTGGCCCGAGCGTCTCCGCCTGGGCCCCGGCGGCCCTGCCCAAGATCCTCGGCAAGAACAAGTCTGAAGACACCGCCGTGATCATGGTCGTCGAGCTGCCCGAGGCGCGTAACCTCGCCGAACAAGGCGAGTCCGTCGATGACGAGCTCTCGTGGCCCTCGGAGGTGCGCTTCGCCGCCCCCGACCCACGCCGCGCCCAGACCCGCCACGATCACCCGCCCGCCCCCGCCGCGCCCTCGTCGCTGAGCCCCGTGCCGTCTTCGGTCAGCGCGGATCACGACGAGGAGCCCACCCAGCTCGGCCTGCCCAGCGTGTCGTTCGCGACCGTGCCCTTGGGCCAGCAGGCCTGGAGCCCCGCGCCGCCGAGCCCCGGCGAAGAGCTCACGAACCCGCCAGAAGACGACCTGCCGCCGCCGCTGCCGCCGGTGGTCTCGCCCGCCCCGGCCCTGGCGCCTGCGCCCGCCAGGCCCGCCGCCTTAGAGCCGCGCATGTCCGACCACAACTCGGGCATGACGCTCATCCCCGACGACGACGAGCGCGACGAGCCCGCCCCCGTCGCGAAGCTCGGCCCCGGCGGGCGTTATGGCGCCCCCGCCGCCGCGCCCCAGGCCGCCGTCGCGCCGCCGACGCCCCAAGCGCCCAGCCCGCCGACGCGCCCGCCCGTCGCCGATCCCAGCGCCGATCCCCCCTCGTCTCCGCCGCCCGCCGCGCGCCCAGCCCGCGCTCCCAAGGCCGCGCGCCCCGCCGCGCCTCCGCCCGCGCCGCCGTCCTCCTCCGGCGTGAGCGGCGTGCTGATCGCCATCATCATCGCCTGCTTCGGCGCTTTTGGCGGTCTCGCGCTTCTGGGCGGCGTGGCCTGGAAGCTCGGCGCCTTCGACGAGCTGCTCAGCGAGGCGCCCGCCCCCGAGACGATCATCGAGGCCCCGGCCACGGTCGCCCCCGAGGAGGCCGACGCCGTCGAGGTCGAGGCGCCTGAGGAGGCCCCCGCCCCGGTCAAGGCCACGAGGCCCCCGAGCCGCCCCAAGGCCCCCGCCGAGGCCGTCGCGCCCGCCGAGACCCCCGCTCGCCCCCTGGCGACGACGGGCCCACGGAAACCCAACAAGCCCGAGCCTGAGCCCGCGGCGGCCGCCGCGCCGATTACCGCCACCTTCGTGAGCGGCGATCCCGCCCTCACCCGCCTCACCGCGAAGTGCCACAACGGCACCCCCACCGGCGACGGCCCCGTGCTCGTGAAGATGCCCGGCCCTGGCCCCTGCAAGATCACCGGCACCGCCGCCGACGGCACAAGCCGCTCGGCCCGCCTCGTGCTCTCCGAGGGCGGCTCCTACACCTGCTTCGCGGGCGGCGGGAGCGACTGCCGCTGAGGTCCACCCGGGCCACAAACCGTGGTAGGCTCGGGCCAGCACCTCATCGGAGCATAGGACGTGCGACGATCTCTTCTGCTGCTCGCGCTCTGCGCCACCGCCTGCGGAGATGACTCCGCGCCGACCCCCGCCGCGGCCCCCACCGCGCTCGCGCCGACCGCGCCGAAGGAGGCGCCGCTCACCGGCCTCGCCAAGGCCAAGGTCGCCGTGGCCGCCCGGGACCACGCCGCCGCGCTCACCGAGCTGGAGGCGCTCTTCGCCACCGAGCCCCTGGCCCTGCCCTTGTATGGCCTCGTGGCCATCGAGTCGGGCGCCCCGGGCGACGTGTTGGGTCGGCTCACCGACGAGGGCGCCCCCGCCGGTCAAGAGGCCGCCTACCACCGCCTGCGCGCGGAGCTGGCCTTGGCCGCTGGGCAGCCGGAGCTGGTGGCTGGGATCGCCGCCAAGATCGCCGCGACGAGCCCCGAGACCGCCGCCGCGTTGATCCTCCAGGCGCGCCGCGCCGGGGCGATCCCCCCCGAGGCCCCGACCGCCGCTGAGGATCCCTTCGTCGTCGCCGGAACCAACCCCGACCCCGTCGCCGCCGCCACGGCGCTGGCCGCGCTCAGCCCGACGGACTGGGTGGCCAAGGTGGTCCGCGCGCCGATCTTGGCCGCCGGGGGCCAGGCCGCCCTCGCCCAGGCGGATCTCCAGAGCCTCCTCGACGCGCCGCCTAGACGCCGCCGCCAAGGCCGCCATCGAGCTCGGCGCCACGCCCCTCGCCGCGCGCCTGGGCCATGAGGCGGCCCTGCGGCGGCTGAAGTCCGGTCGGGCCAAAGAGGCCGCTGAAGGCGCGACGGCCCTGCGGGAGGCCCTGGTCACCGCCAAAGACAAGGTCGGCGCCGCTGAGCTCGGCGCGACCTTGGCCCTGGCCGCCTTGGAGCGTGGGGACGCCACGACGGCGCTCACCCTCACCCAAGAGGTCGCCGCCTTCGCCGCTGAAGGCCAGCGCGCCGATCTCGCCGCCGAGGCTGGTCGCACACGGGCTCTGGCCGCCTTCGCGCTCGGCCAAGAGGACGAGCTGAGCGCCGCCGCCGCCGCCCTCGCCGCCCCCTGGTCCGACGCCGCCGAGGCCCTGCGCCTTGTGTTGGTTGGTCAACCAAACAAAGCTCTGGCGCACCCCGGGTTCAGCCTCACGCCGCTCGCCGCCGACGCCGCCTTGGGCGAGGCCTTCGCCCGGCAGCACCTGCACCGCGCCCGGCTTCGCGCCGCGGAGTACAGCGGCGATCAGGCCCAGATCACCCAGGCCGCCAAAGACTGGGTGAACGCCGCCGACTCCTTGGGCGCCATGACCGCCCGGCTGGAGTCCCGGCTGGAGTGGGAGCGCCTCGTTCGGGAGTCTGGGGCCCGCCCGGCGGAGCTTCAGGCGGAGCTGTTGAGCCTCGGGCAGAGCCTCGGTGAGCCCGGCGCCCCCCTTCGCGCCGAGGCCCAGGCCCGCACGCTCACCTCGGGCGGCGCCCAGACCTTCTCCGAGACGGCCGCCGCCGCTGAGGCCCCGGCCTGGGCGGTGCTCGCCGATCCCAACAACACCGCCCCCGAGGCCCTCGCCGAGCACCCCATCGCGCTCGTCGCCCGCGCCCGGGGCAAAGCCGCCGCCGGAGACCTCAACGGGGCCTACGCCGACTGGGCGAAGGGCTACGCCAGCACCCCCACCCACCTGCGCGGGCCGCTCACGCCGATCTCCGTGCTCGCCGGGGGCCAAGGCGCCGGGGTGCGCGCCGACCTCGCCCTGCTCCATGGCAAGACCGGCGTTGAGGCCGGCCTCGCCGGGGTGCTCCTCCTCGACTGGCACCACAGCGTCGGCATGATGAACCGCGCCTGGGCCGTTGGCGACGACCCCACCCTGGGCCTTGAGCCCGCCGTCCGCGCCGCCTACCTCCAGGCCCACCAGACCCTCCGCGCCGAGACCTTGGCCTGGCTCGCCGGCTCCGGCGCCGAGCCCATCGAGGCGAAGAAGGCCGTCGACGCCCAAGAGGCCAAAGCCAAAGAGACCCCGGCCTTCGTCCGGGCCTTGCCCGCGCCCCTCGCCGACTATGCCAAGCTGCGCGACGACATGAAAGGCCTCGCGATCTTCTCCATGCGCCTGGAGCCCGGCGGCGGTGAGCTCGTCGTGCTCACCCAAGAGAAGGGCCGCGTCGTCCGCCTCGCCGACACCAAGGCCGTCCTGCGCACCGGCGAGCAGCTCGTCGCCGCCTTACGCGCCGGGGAGGCCAGCGGCGGGTCGAAGGTGTCGCCGAAGCTCGGGGACAGCCTGCGCCGTCAGCTCATCGATCCCTTCTTGGACGACCTCATCGGCGTCGGACGTTACCTCATCGTCGCCGATGGCCCCCTGCGGGAGCTCTCCTTCGCCGGGCTGCCCGAGCAGCAGCAGGGCCTGCGGTTTCTGGCTGACGTGCGCACGGTCACCCAGGCCATGACCGTCGCCGAGCTGCGCCGCCCGATCCCCGAGGCCCCCGAACGTTTTGTCACGGACTACCTCGGCTTAGAGCTCGGCGAGGCCACGGACGCCTCAGAAGGCATCAAGCTCGCCAGCGAGACTGAAGCCACCGGGCGGCAGTTCCCCGCCGAGCGCCGGTCCACCCCGGCCAAGGCCGATCTCAAGCTCGACAAGCTCAAGGAGATCTTGCCCACGGCGCGGTTCATCCACCTCGCCATGCCGGTGATCGGCGATCGGGGCTCGATTGAGCTCGGTGAGGAGCGCCTCAGCTTGGCGGCCACCCGGGGCCTGAACCTCAAGGGCGTGATCGCCGTGATCAGCAGCGACGCCGCCCCCGCGGTGCAAGAGCGCTGGGCCCAGGCCCTCCACGCCGCCGGGGTGAGAGCGGTCTTACGCTCGTCTTGGCTCATCCCCCCCGACAAACGGGCGAAGGTGCTCTTCCGCTTCTTCGAGTCGATCATCCAGGACCGCAAGCCCGGCGTGGCCCTGGTGGACGGCCGCAGCGCGCTCCAAGGCGAAGACAACGCCCACTTCGATCCATCGTGGTGGAGCGGTTTCCTCCTCTACGACCTGCCCTGAGCCAGGATGCGAGGACCGGCGCTCACCACGCTCCTGCTCTTGGCCGCCGCCACCCCGTCTGGGGCCCAGGCTGGCGGCGGCGACGTGGTGATCCCGCCGATCTTGGGCCCAGAGGGGCCGATGTGGCTGGGCGCGGTGACCCCGGACGACCCCCGCTCCAAGCAGCAGGGCCGGGAGTGGATCGTCGTTCACCCCGTCACCGGCGCCCTGATCGTCGAGGCCCTGGACGTTGACGACGGCGGCCTCGTCATCCGGCGGCGCTGGGACGAGGCCGCGCGGCGCTGGGGCATGAGCTTCGACGCCTTGCCGCTGGGGGCTCCGAAGGTCGGCGCGCTCAGCCTGACCTACGCCGAGGGCCAGGTGAGCGGGCTCAGCGCGTCCGAGGGGCGCTTCGCCAAGGTCTTGCGTGGCCCCGACGGCTTCCCCGCCCAGCTCGACCTCCCCGGCGGCCAGGCGCTCTACTACGACAGCATCGGCGGGCGGCTCCTCGCCGTGAGCGGCAGCGCCCGCCCCCGCACCCGCTACACCTACGACGCCGCCGGGCGCCTCGCTGGGATCTTGTGGGCCGACGGCTCCAGCGCGCTCGTTGAGAGAGACGCCGCCGGGCGGGTGATCGCGCTGTTGGGCCCAGGCCCGGCCCAGCTCCTCCTCTCTTGGCGCGCGGACGGCCAGCTCACCGCCCGAGACGCCGTGGGCCGGGTGTGGGTCCTGCGGGAGGAGGCGAAGGGCCTCGTCGTCACCGGGCCTTCGGGGCGTGTGGTCCAGTCCCAGCGCGATGAGTTTGGTCGCTTGACCAATTTTGTGGACCCCCGCGGCGCCACGACCACCCTCCGCCGCGACGCCGAGGGCCAGCTCATTGAGCTTCAGTCCCCGGCGGGGCGCTGGCGCCTCGTCTGGGAGGCCCGGCGCCTCGTCGCGCTCATCGACCCCAGCGGCGGAGAGTGGCGCGCGCTGCGGGATCTCAACGGCGCGCTCACCGCGCTCATCGACCCTCTGGGCCGCCGCCGGGAGCTGAGCACCCGCCCAGACGGCGCCTTGGAGTCCCAAAAACGCGGCGGCGAGACCACCCGCCTCGTCCGCGACGTCAACGGCCGGATCACCCGGATCGAGACCCCCGGCGGCCCCGTGGTGCGCCTGCGCTGGTCCGAGTCCGGGGAGCTTGTGGAGGTCGAAGATCCCGCCGGGGGCAAGATCAGCCTCAGCGAGCGGCGCGGCGGCCTGCCCGGCCTCATCCGCCTTCGTGACGGCGCCGAGCTGCGCCTCCGTTTTGACACCTTGGGCCGGGTGCGCGCCGTGGAGAGCCCTGAAGGCGCCCGCTTCGACTGGATCCGCGACCTCTCCGGGCGCCTCACTGAGCTTCGGGGCCCTGGCGGCCAGCGGCGCACCCTCCGCTACCGCGCCGACGGCCTCATCAGCCAGATCGGCGCCGTCTGGGGCCTCCTGTACGGCCTCGACGGCCGCCTGAGCGCCGTGCGACCCCCGGGCCAGCCCCCGTGGCGCCTGGGCTGGGATCGCCTCGGCGAGCTGATCAGCGTCGAGGTCAACGGCGAGCGCAGCACGATTCAGCGCGACGAGCGCGGCCACCCCAGCGCCTTGGGCCCCCTGCGCTGGGCCTGGGACGCCTTGGGGCGGCTCATCAGCGCTGAAGGCCCCGGGCTCAGCCTGCGCCTGGGCCGCAACAGCGCCGGGGAGGTCAGCCAGCTCAGCTTGGGGGAGTCCGCGCCGATCCGGGTGGACCGCGACGGCGCCGGGCGGGTGGTCGGCCTCGACGACGGCGCCCGCGCCCTACGTCTGGAGCGGGACGCCGGGGGCCGGGTGATCGGCCTCAACGGCGACGGCGAGGCGCTGAGCGTCGAGCGGGACGTGCGCGGCTTGCCCGTGCGCCAGCGCATCGGCGACCTCGACCAGCGCGCCGCCCGAGACGCTGAAGGCCGGGTGCTCCGCTGGACCAGCGCCACGGGCCTCGCCTTGTCTCTGGACCGCGACGCCGCCGGGCGCCCCCTGCTCGTGCGGTTCCCCGATGGCGTCTTGGACCGCCGCGAGCGGGCCCCGGGCTACGCGGCGGCGATCCTGGAGGCCGCAGACGGCGACGTCATCGACGACTTAGAGCTCAGCCTCTCCGCCGCCGGTCAGGTGCTCAGCGCCCGTCGCGGCGGCGGGGAGGAGCGCTGGGCCTTCGACGCCTTGGGCCGCCCCACCGCGCTCACCGAGCCCGCCGGGGCCTGGATCTGGCGCCTCGACGAGCTCACCGGCCCCGACGGCGAGCGCGCCTTGTACACCCCCGACGGCCGCCCCAGCGCCGCCGTCCCGCCCCTGGGCGTCGTGGCCTGGGGCCTCGGCGAAGATCGCCTCGACTACAGCCTGAACGAGGCCGGGCAGGTCACCGCCTTACGCGGCGAGCGCGGCCGGGTGAGCCTGGAGTACGACGAGCTCGGGCGCCCCGTCCGCGGCGCGGGCCAGGGCCCTCTGGCCCTCGTCTGGGATCTTCTGGGGCGGCCGACGCGGGTGCAGGCCCCCGACGGGGACAGCCGGCTCTCCTGGGGCCTCGATCGGCCGCTGCGCGTGATCGTCGATGGACACGCCACGGAGATCTTGGGCGATCTCAGCGCCGGGCTCGCCTTAGGCGGCGCGACTCGGGTGAACGTCGCCGTCGGTGAGCGCGGCAGCCCCCGGGCCTTGACCGACAAGGGCGAGCTGCTGCGCCTTCTGCGCTACAACCCCCTGGGCGCCGCCCTCGGCGAGGCCCCTCCTTGGCCCGGCTGGCGTGGCCTCTGGACGCCCTCCGCCGAGGCCCCCACCCTCGACGGCGCCGGGGCCTGGGACCCTTACTCCGGCCAGCCCCTCTCCCCGCGCTGGCGCCCTCCTTGGGCCCACGGGCCTCCGAGCCCAGCTCCTTGGCCCGAGATTGACGGCGTCGCCTCGCCGTGGTGGGAGCCCGCGCCCTACGCCCCAGAGAGCGTCTGGGCCGATCCTTTGGCCCTGCTTCGGGCCTTGGGAGAGCTGGGGGAGCTCTTCGACGCGCCCTCCGTCGCCCTGCGCCCGGCGGCGCCCCCGGCGGGCTGGCTCGGCCCCTCGGCGGCCACCCCGGAGGATCCTTGGGGCCAACACCCCGAGGGCCTGCCCATTCACCTCGACCCCCTCTCGTTCCTCGCGCTCCAGGCCGCGATGCCGCCGTCTACCCCGCTGCGCGCTGAAGACGTGCTCCGCGCGCTCCTCCACCAAGAGCTCGCGGGCCAGCCCGCGCTGACCTGGGTGCCCGGCTGGACGCCCCGAGGCGCGCTCTCCCAGGTCGTGCCCTGAGAGCGTCCGGCTGGATGATCCGAAGTCTTCACCGTTAAACCATCGTTTTGGCCCGTTTCGCCCGCGCCCCGCAGGGTCCAGACGATCTCTGCCCTTGCGCGTTCGGCCGCCCTCCGTTACATGCCGTACGTTCTCCGGTGGGTGTAGCTCAGTTGGTTAGAGCATCGGATTGTGGTTCCGAGGGTCGAGGGTTCAAATCCCTTCATCCACCCCACTTCTTCACAGCTATGGGCTCATAGCTCAATTGGCAGAGCATCGGACTCTTAATCCGCAGGTTCCAGGTTCAAGTCCTGGTGGGCCCACTCTCTCCTGAACCGCCGCTCCTTCACCGGGGCGGCGGTTCTTGCTTCAGCTCCTCCCCTCTCGCCCGCCCCCTTTGCGCCTTTTTCTCGGCCGGGCGGCGGCCAGACTTGATCGGCGCTGGTGATTCCGGCGACGAGGCGTTATCAAGGTCCGGTTGTCCGAAACGTGGCCCCGCTCGTTTCGGTCGAGCTTCGCGAGAATGGCGGAATTGGTAGACGCGCTGGTCTTAGGAGCCAGTGGGCTAGCCCCGTGGGGGTTCGATTCCCCCTTCTCGCACCTCCTATCCTTCCTCTCTCCTCCCTCCTTCGAACGCCAAGCCGCACGAGGCCCCTTCATGGACTTCCAGGTCGAGAACGTCAGCGCCGTTGAGCGCAAGCTGAACTTCAACATCCCCGGCGACCAGGTCAACACTGAGCTGGAGAGGGCGTTCCGCAACATGCAAGGCCGCGCCAAGCTCAAGGGTTTCCGCCCTGGCAAGGTGCCCCGGGCCGTGTTGGAGCAGCGCTTCGGCAAGAGCATCCGCGCTGAAGTGGCCATGGAGCTCATCACCCGCGCCTTCCGTCAGGCCTCCGCCGACATGGACTACTTCGGCCAGCCCAAGGTGAACCGCCAGGGCGAGCTGTCGGCCAACGAGACCTTCAGCTTCTCCATCACCCTTGAGGTCAAGCCCGAGCTTGAGCTGACCACCTACAAGGGCGTCAGCGTCACCTACTCCAAGCCCGTCGTCACCGACGAGCAGGTCGAGGCCCAGCTCACCCGCCGCCTGCAGAGCCAGTCGAGCCTCAACGAGGTCTCGGGCCGCGGCGTCACCGCGGGCGACTACGTGCTCGCCGAGCTCGACATCCGCGATGGCGACGCCATCGTGCACAGCCACCCCGGCTCCATGGTCTACGTCGATGGCGACGTGTACTACGCCGGCATCGAGACGCTGCTCACCGGGGCCAACACCGGCGACACCGTCGAGGGCACGGTCACCTTCGGCGACAACGCCCAGATCCCCGAGCTCGCCGGGCGCACGCTGAGCGTCAAGGCCTCGGTGCAGTCCATCCAGGCGATGCAGACCCCGGAGCTCACCGACGAGGTCGCCACCCAGCTCGGCTACGAGGGCGGCGCTGAGGCGATGCGCCTCGCGATCCGCGGCAAGCTGGAGGCCTCCGCTGAAGAGGCTGGCCGCAACCAGGCCCGGGCCACCCTGCTCCAGAAGCTCATCGACCTCAACCACATCGAGGCCCCCAAAGGCATGGTCGAGCAGCAGCTCGCCGAGGTGATGGAAGAGCTCCGCGTGCAGCGCACCTACGGCGGCGAAGATCCCCGCCGCATCCAGTTCAACGAGGCCCAGCTCGGCGACCTGCGCACCCGCGCCAAGTTCGCCGCCCAGGCCGGCCTGCTCATCGAGCGGGTCGCCCAGCTTGAGTCCATCGAGGTGACGGACGCTGAGATCGACGAGAAGCTCCAGGCCCTCGCCGACTCCCGTGGCCAGCAGATCGAGGCCATCCGCGGCTACTTCCAGAAAGAGAACGCCATCGAGGACCTCCGCGGCCGCCTCCTGCAAGAGAAGGTCATCGACTGGCTCTTGGAGGCCGCGGTGCTGGAGACCGTTGACCCGGCGAACGACAACGACGACGCCGTCGCCGAGACCCCCGCCGCCGAGTGAGGCCCCGGCCACACCGCGCGGCAGCCGAGCGGGCGGAGCGGGGCCAAACCCCTCTCCGCCCTCTCAGTCTTTATCGTGACCCCCCGCTGTGCGAAGCGTCAACGGGCGCTTAAGTGAAGCGGAACGGCGTTCATAAGGACGCCGCTTGGACCCTGGAACGCCCGAAGCTGGAGCGCCTGCGATGTCCTCCGACCCGATGATGAACTACCTGATCCCCACCGTGATCGAGTCCTCCCACCGCGGCGAGCGCGCCTGGGACATCTACTCCCGCCTGCTCAAGGACCGCATCATCTTCCTTGGCACCGAGGTCAACGACCAGGTCGCCAACGTGATCGTGGCCCAGATGCTCTTTCTGGAGTCTGAAGACCCCGACAAAGACATCTACCTCTACATCAACAGCCCCGGCGGCGTGATCACCGCGGGCATGGCGATCTACGACACCATGCAGATCATCCGGCCCGACGTGTCGACGATCTGTATGGGCCAGGCCGCGTCTATGGGCGCGGTGCTGCTCGCGGCGGGCGCCAAAGGCAAACGGCGCTGCCTGCCGAACGCCCGGGTGCTCATCCACCAGCCGCTGGGCGGCACCCGCGGCCAGGCCACGGACATCGAGATCCACGCCAAAGAGATCCTGCGGATGCGTGAGGTCCTCAACAAGATCCTCGCCGAGCGCACCGGCCAGCCCTACGAGCGCATCTCCCGGGACACCGACCGCGACTACATCCTCTCGGCTGAAGAGTCCGTCGCTTACGGCCTCGTCGATGAGGTCCTCACCCGGCCCATCAAGGGCAAGGAGTGAGGCTTGCGCGCGCGTAAGACCCCTGACGGCAAAGAGCTCTCCTGCTCCTTCTGCGGCAAGTCGCAGAAGGAGGTGCGTAAGCTCATCGCGGGCCCCTCGGTCTACATCTGCGATGAGTGCGTGGAGCTGTGCAACGAGATCATCACCGAGGAGTCCGAGCGCGAGGACTACTACGCGTCTCGGGCCCTGGTGCCAAAGCCCAAAGAGATCCGCGCGCACCTCGACCAGTACGTCGTCGGCCAAGACCGCGCGAAGAAGGTGCTCTCCGTCGCGGTGCACAATCATTACAAACGTATCGAGTCCCGCACGACGGCCCATGACGACGTCGAGCTGCAGAAGTCGAACATCTTGCTCATCGGGCCCACGGGCACGGGCAAGACGCTCCTCGCCCAGACCCTCGCGCGCCTGTTGAACGTGCCCTTCACCATCTGCGACGCCACCAGCCTCACTGAGGCTGGCTACGTCGGCGAAGACGTCGAGAACATCATCCTCTCGCTGTTCCAAGCCGCCGAGTACAACGTCGAGCGCACGATGAAGGGCATCATCTACATCGACGAGATCGACAAGATCGCCCGCAAAGGTGAGAACCCGTCGATCACCCGCGACGTGTCCGGCGAAGGTGTGCAGCAGGCCCTGCTCAAGCTCATCGAGGGCACCGTCGCCAACGTGCCGCCCAAAGGTGGCCGCAAGCACCCCCAGCAAGAGTTCTTGCAGATCGACACCACGAACGTGCTCTTCGTCTGCGGCGGGGCCTTCGTCGGCCTCGACAAGATCGTCGAGAACCGCGTGAACAAGTCGTCCATCGGCTTCGGCGCCACGGTGAAGTCCCAGCGGGAGTACCGTGTGGGTGAGCTTCTGGGCCTCTGCGAGACCGAAGACCTGCTGCGCTTCGGCATGATCCCCGAGTTTGTCGGCCGTGTGCCCGTGCTGGCCACCTTGGATGAGCTCGACGAGCCGACGCTCATCGCGATCTTGACCGAGCCCAAGAACGCCCTGGTCAAGCAGTACCAGCGCCTCTTCCAGATGGAGAACGTCGCGCTCAAGTTCACCGAGGGCTCACTCTTCGCCATCGCGCGGCAGGCGCTCCAGCGCAAGACCGGCGCCCGGGGTCTCCGCTCGATCATGGAGGAGATCATGCTCGACGTGATGTACGAGATCCCCAACAAGACGAACATCAAGGAGTGCATCATCTCTGAGGAGGTCGTCTCCGGGCGTAAACCTCCGATCCTGGTGTACGAGACCGACGCTGAGTGGGCATGAGCGCCTCCCCGCCTCTGGGGTGACGCCGCGCTGAGAGGGTCTTCGAGCGATGTTCTTCGACAAACGTAAGCCGCATCCGCCGCGCCGTCGCCTCATGCCGATGATGCCGCTGCGTGACCTGGTGCTGTTTCCGCACATGGCGGTGCCGCTGATCATCGGGCGCGACAGCTCGGTGCTCACGCTCACTGAAGTCGCTCGGGGCGACAAAGAGGTGTTCTTCGCCGCCCAGAAAGAGGCGAAGACCAACAACCCCAGCCCCGACGAGATCCACGAGATCGGCACCTTCGCGGCGATCTCCCAGATGTTGCGCCTGCCCGACGGCACCGTGCGCATCGTCGTCGAGGGCCGCCGCCGGGGCCGCATCGTGCGTTTTGTGGCCTCTGAAGGTGTGATGCGGGTGGAGGTCGAGGACGTCGAGGAGACGACGGAGTCCTCCAACGAGCTTGAGGCCCTGGTGCGCCAGGCCAAGGCGGCCTTCGACCAGTACGGCAAGACCCACCGCACGATGCCCCAAGAGAGCCCGATCCTCGTCTCCGCCATCGACGACCCAGGCCGCCTCGCCGACGTGATCATCGCCCAGCTCAAGACCAAGATTGAGCAGCGCCAGAGCTTCTTACAAGAGCTCAACCCCGCCGCGCGCTTGGAGGCCCTGCTCAAGAACATCCAGTCCGAGATCGAGATCTTGCAGGTCGAGCGCAAGATCAAGAGCCGGGTGAAGAAGCAGGTCGAGAAGTCTCAGAAGGAGTACTACCTCAACGAGCAGCTCCAGGCGATTCAGAAGGAGCTCGGCGAGAAAGACGAGTTCCGAAGCGAGCTTCAAGAGCTTGAGGCCCGCGTCATCGAGAAGCCGATGAGCGACGAGGCCAAAGATCGGTGCCTCAAAGAGATGCGGAAGCTCCGCATGATGAGCCCGATGTCCGCCGAGGCGACGGTGGTGCGCAACTACCTCGACTCCGTCTTGGCCCTGCCTTGGGACACCTACACCGAAGACCGCATCGACCTCGCCTTCGCCGCGAAGGTGCTCGACGAGGACCACTACGGCCTGCGCAAGGTCAAAGAGCGGGTGCTGGAGTACCTCGCCGTGGCGGCCTTGGTGGAGCGCCTCAAGGGCCCCATCCTCTGCCTCGTGGGCCCGCCGGGCGTCGGCAAGACGTCTCTGGCGCGCTCCGTGGCCCGGGCGACGAACCGCCAGTTTGTGCGCGTCGCCTTGGGCGGCGTGCGCGATGAGGCCGAGATCCGGGGCCACCGCCGCACCTACATCGGCGCCATGCCCGGCAAGATCATCCAGGCCTTGAGCAAAGCGGGCAGCAACAACCCCGTGTTTTTGCTCGACGAGATCGACAAGATGTCCACGGACTTCCGGGGCGACCCGGCCGCGGCGCTTCTGGAGGTCTTGGACCCTGAGCAGAACGAGACCTTCAGCGACCACTACCTCGACATGGACTATGACCTCTCCAAGGTCATGTTCATCTGCACGGCGAACGCCCTGCACGGCATCCCCGCGCCGCTCCAAGACCGCCTGGAGATCATCCGGGTCGCCGGGTACACCGAACAAGAGAAGCTCGCCATCGCCAAGCGGTACCTCATCCCCAAGCAGATGGAGGCCCACGGCTTAGAGGGCGAGCAGCTCGTCGTCACCCAGCAGGCGATGCTGCAGACGATCCGCCGCTACACCAAAGAGGCCGGCGTTCGTAACCTGGAGCGTGAGGTCGCCTCGATCTGCCGCAAGGTCGCCCGCCGCGTGGTGCGCTCGGGGCCCACGGCTCGGGCGCGCATCACCACCCGCAACCTAGAGCGCCTGCTCGGCGCGCCGCGCTTCCGCCACGGGCGCCTGGGCGAGCGTGACGACATCGGCTTCGTCAACGGCCTCGCCTGGACCAACGTGGGCGGCGTCATGGTGCCCATCGAGGCCGCCGCCGTGCGCGGCACGGGCAAGACCACCCTCACCGGCCAGCTCGGCACGGTGTTTCAGGAGTCTTGCCAGGCGGCGATCACCTACATCCGCAGCCGCTCGGCCTCGTTCGGCCTCAAGCCCGACTTCTACCAAGAGCTCGACATCCACGTTCACGTCCCCGAGCTCTGGGGTGTGGATGGCCCCTCGGCGGGCATCACCATCGCCACCGCCGTCGTCTCCGTGGTGACGCGTATCCCCGTGCGCCGCGACGTGGCGATGACCGGCGAGATCACCCTACGCGGCCAGGTGAGCCCCATCGGCGGCCTCAAAGAGAAACTCCTCGCCGCCCACCGCGCGGGCATCACCACGGTGCTCATCCCCAAAGACAACGAGCCCGACCTCGCCGAGATCTCCCGCTTGGTCTTGGAGAAGCTCGACGTTCGGCTCGTGGAGCACATGGACGAGGTGCTCTTGGCGGCGATGGACATCACCCGCCGCGACGGCCTGTTCTCCGCCCGAGAGCCCGCGCCGACGGTGACGCCTGAGCGCGAGTGAGCGGTGAGGGCTGCGGCGGATTGACAGCGCGGTGGCCCCTGGCTATTTGTCCGGGTTCGTGCTGATAAACCCCGTCGCGGAGGGGATCCTTGCCGATCTCCTCCAGGCCCTCCCGAGAGCGAAAAGATGAACAAGGCTGATTTGGTCGCGCAGATCGCTGAGGAGTCGAACCTTACCCGCGCCCAGGCCGAGAAGGCCCTCTCCGCATTCACCGACGCCGTGCGGAAGGCCCTGGCTGAAGGTGACAAGGTGACCCTGGTGGGCTTCGGCGTGTTCTCCGTGGGTGTGCGAGAGGCCCGCGTCGGCCGCAACCCCCAGACGAAGGAGCCCATGGAGATCCCCGCGAGCCGCTCGGTGCGGTTCAAGGCCGGTCAAGGGCTCCGCGAGGCCGTCAAGGCCTAGGCAGAGACCGGAGGATCGCGCCGCCTTGACAGCCTCCGGGGGCCCCGTTAACTTGGGTGGGCTCGGAGGCGATGCGGTGACGCAAGCATTCGAACGGTCTTTCAAGGGCGGATAGCTCAGCCGGGAGAGCAGCAGTTTTACACACTGCGGGTCGCAGGTTCGATCCCTGTTCCGCCCATCTCGGTTGTGCTTGACGAGTCCGCCTCGCCTCGTTAAGAGGCACACGAAACTGGCTATGGGGTTGTAGTTAAGTCGGTTATAACGCCGGCCTGTCACGCCGGAGGCCGCGGGTTCGAGTCCCGTCGACCCCGCCATACCGCCGCTGGAGCAATCCAGCGGCGGTTCTTACTTCAGCTCTCTCTCTTCGCCCCCCGCGCCGATGACGCGGACCCGCCCAAGACGGCGGTGAAGGTGTACACTGAGGGCGATCATGACGACGCCGAGGAGCCGTGAGCGTTCCCGCTTTGCGGCCTGAGCTGCCGGGCTCCCCTCCAGAGCTTGAGCCAGAAGGCCCACCCCCACGACCGCTGACTGACGAGCTGCGCCTGCTCTGGCAGCACCGCGCGCTGTTGTTGGCGTTCGCGTCGAACGACCTGCGCCACCGCTACGTGGGCAGCTCCATCGGGTTCTTCTGGACCGTGGTGAACCCGATCATCGAGCTGGTCACCTACACCTTCGTCTTCCACATCCTCATGGGCGTGACCTTCCACCCCTCCGGCGGCACGGTCCACTACTCGCTGTTCTTGTTCTGCGGCATGGTCGCCTGGTTCTCGGTGTCTGAGGGCCTCACCCGCGCCACGACGGCGATCACCGACCACGCCCACCTCATCAAGAAGGTGAACTTTCCCGCGGCGGTGCTCCCAGCCTTCGTCGTGGTCTCGGCGGTGTTCAACCAGCTCGTGCGCACGCTCATCTTGGGCTTGGGCGTCATCTTTCTGGGCAACGGGCTCTCGGTGACCTTCATGGTCGTCCCGGCCTTCATCTTGGTCCAGTCGCTGTTCGTCATGGGCCTGGGCTTCTTCTTGGCCACGGCGAACGTCTACTTTCGCGACACGAGCCACTGGGTCAACGCCGGGCTCTTGGGCTGGATGTTCATCACGCCGATCTTTTACCCCCCGGCGGCGTACCCCCAGCAGTTCCAGCTCTTGCTGCAGCTCAACCCCCTGGCGCACATCGTCGGCATCTACCAGGAGCTGATCCTCAACCAGCGCCTGCCCAACGTGCGGCAGATTCTGCTGACGCTCTTGTTCTCGGGGCTCTCGTTCACCTTGGGCTACTCGGTCTTCGCCCATCACCGCCGCCGCTTCGCGGACCTCACCTGAGCGGGAGGCCCGCGGGCGGCGCGGCGAGGGGGCTCAGAAGGCGCAGAGGTAGAGGCTCTGCTCACCGACCATGACGCCCCGCGAGCCGTCGGTGGTGAACACCGAGAAGCCGACACCTTCGTAGCCGGCGGTCTTGAGCACGAGCACCGGCGGCATCCCTTCGGCCAAGGAGAAGGCGGCGATGGGCACGGGCAGGCCCACCTCGTAGTCGGCGGAGAGGTTGATCGGCGAGTCGTCGGCGCCGTCGATGAGCTGCTTCTCGAAGGGCTGGTTGTAGACGTCTTGGCCTTGGCGGGCGATGCGCAGGTTGCCTTGTCTGGGCCCGGTGCGCTCGGCGATGATCGTGAAGTCGCCGGCCTTCCACTCGCGGCGATCCTCGGTGGCGGCGCCGGCGGTGACGCCGAGGCTCTTGCCCCCTTCGCGGCCTTCTGGGAGCAGCCAGATGGCCTCCTCAGCAAAGTCGTAGCCGCCTTGGAAGGCGACCATCTGCGTGGGGTTGTCGTCGCAGCCGAAGGGGATGTAGGAGAGCTCGGAGTAGATGACCCGCAGCGCGCCCTGGGCGGAGAGCGCGGTGAAGGGGGTGTTCTCGTTCAGCTCGTCCCAGCCCGCGGGGTTGAAGACGACGATCTTGGCGTTGGGGTGGACGGGCGTCCAAGGGTTCTGGCGCGTGTCCCGCGCTTGTACGGTGAAGGCGAGCCAGCCGGGAAGCGGCGGGAAGGCGGGGGGAGGCATCATGGCGTCTTGCTCCGAAGGACTTGGCTTGGCGGCCTCTTCAGGGGCCTTGTCGCGGGATC
The DNA here is from genome assembly GCA_023150775.1 of Myxococcota bacterium. Classification (GTDB taxonomy): domain Bacteria; phylum Myxococcota_A; class UBA796; order UBA796; family CAJQPC01; genus JADKFE01. Next base: position 15,008 of record JAKLKE010000010.1, on the reverse strand, counting down.
CACCGCTGCAGGCCACGAAGAGGGCGAGGGAGAGGATCAGCAGCGCGCGAGATCCCATGCAGCACCTTCACACAACGGGGTTGGGGCACAACGGCGAGGAGTGTCCGTATCCTATCGTATCTGGCGGCCAAGCCCAAGCCCTGGGCGCCAGGGGCCTCGGGAGGCTCAGGCCTCATCGGGCGGAGGCGGCAGGCGCAGGGCTCGGCGGGCCTCACCGACCCCGAAGGCGCGGGTGAGGCCACGCTCGACGCGGCGCACACGGTGTTCGAGCTGGCGGCGGCGCTCGGCCCGGGCGAGCTGCGCGGCGAGGTGCCGGTAGTGGGCGTCGGACTCGTCGAGGCGGGTGGTCGTCACCTCCTCGATGGCCGCGCGCAGCGCCCGGCAGCGCTCCTCTTCGCCGCGCCGCGCCAGGGTCTGGTGCAGGCGACGGGCCACGGTGAGGTCGTCGTCGAGGGCCTCCCGAGGGGGCCGGGGCCCGTCGTTGAGCAGAGAGATGAGGCGACTCAGGGTGTCCTCGGCGAGGATCATCGTGTCGTTGGCCTGCTCGTGGCGGCGCTCGGCCTCACGAAGCTGGCGGTTGGCCTGGCGACAGGCCCCACGCAAGGCCGCCAAGGAGCCCTCGATGATCACCGAGGCCCGAGGATCCGCGAGGGGGGAGCGGGTGAAACGTAAGGCGTCGTCGGTGAGGGCCTCGACGTCACGGTCGGGGAAGACGTCGGTGTCGATGAGGTTCATGGGCAGGTTCCTGGGGACGGCGCCCCCATCGCAAGCCCTGTGCCAGCGGCCCATCCCCCTGGATGGCCTCAAACGGCACGATCTCCCCTCGTTCTGGCTGACAGGCCCGGGGTTTAGTTCCGCCGGTGGTCGGTCACGCGGTCGGTGTGGCGCAGCTCGGGGAAGATCAGCGCCCAGAGACCGGTGATCACCAAGGTGCCGACGCCGCCGAACACCACGGCGCGCACCACCCCCCAGAGCCGCGCGGTGAGCCCGGACTCAAACTCGCCGAGCTCGTTGGAGGCGCCGATGAACACGAGGTTCACCGCGCTGATCCGCCCCCGCATCTCGTCCGGGGTGTGAAGCTGCACGAGCGTCTGCCGGATGACCACGCTCACCATGTCGCAGGCGCCGAGGCAGACCAGCGCCGCGAGGGAGAGCGGAAAGCTCGTGCTGAGCCCAAACACCACCGTCGCCGCGCCGAAGCCCGCCACGGAGAGCAGCATCCGGGGGCCGACATGGCGCTCCATCGGCCGCCACGCGAGGCCCAAAGCCACCACCCCCGCGCCCACCGCAGGGGCCGCGCGCAAGATCCCGTAGCCCTCCGCGCCCACCTTCAGCACGTCCGCGGCGACCACGGGCAGAAGCGCCGTCGCCCCGCCCAAGAGCACGGCGAAGAGGTCGAGGCTGATGCAGGCGAAGAGCATCCGGCTGTCCCAAGCAAAACGTAGGCCCTCCATCAGGGCCTCGACGGTGATCGAGCGCGGGGCGCTGCGCTGCAGGGGCAAGGTCGCCACGCCGAGCGACGAGATCACCGGGAAGATCGCCGCCAGAACGAACGCCGCCGTGGCCCCGCCGGTCCAGGCGATGAGCCCACCACACAAGGACGGCCCGATGAGCGTGCTCGCCTGAAACACCGCCGTAGACGCCGCCACCGCCCGGCTTAACAGCGCCGGGGGCACCAAGGTCGCGGCGATGGCCTGGCCGGAGGGGTTCCCCAAGGCCCGGCCGGTGCCCATCATGAAGCACAAGGCGAACAACAGCGGCGTCTCGGCGTAGCCCTGGGCCGAGAGCGTGGCGAAGCCGACGGCGCACACGGACTGGGTGAGCCAGGCGAGGCCCAGCACCAGGCGGCGATCGTAACGATCGGCGAGCTGGCCCCCGAGCAGCGACAGGGTCAGCACGGGCAAAAACTGGGCGAGGCCCACCCAGGCGAGATCGAGGGGGTCGCCGGTGACCTCGTAGACCCACCAGCCGATCGCCGTGAACTGGATCTGCGCGGCCATGGCCCCGAAGACCCGGAGCTGGAGCCAGCGGCGAAAAGCGGGGATCTCCCAAGGCGCGTTCGGCTCCACCATCACCCTCTTGGCGCGCTGGGCCATGGAACAGCGGCACGCAGAGCGAAAACGCCGCTCATCCATGAAGGACGAGCGGCGTTTAAGAACAGGGGCACCAGGACTTGAACCCGGGACCTGCCGGTTTGGAACCGGCTGCTCTACCGACTGAGCTATACCCCTACAGCGTGCTTTGCCCTATCCGCTCGACGTGAGGTGGTCAAGTGGAGAGCGCGGCGACGATGGCCATGAACCAGACGTAGTAGCAGAAGCGGGAGAAGTCGCCCCGCTTCACGAGCTTCACGAGCAGAGTGAGGGCGAAGTAGCCCGCGACGAGGGCGCCGACGCCGCCGATGAGCAAGATGTCGCCTTCGATGTGGGAGGGATCCACATCTTTGGCCGTGAGCACGAAGGCGCCCAAGATCGCGGGGATCGCCAACAAGAACGAGAAGCGCGCGGCGAGCTCCCGATCGAGGCCGAGCAGCAGCGCCACGGCGATGGTCGTGCCCGCCCGAGAGATGCCCGGGGTGATCGCGAGGCCCTGGGCGAAGCCGATGATCAGCGCGTGCTGAAAGGTCATCTGGTCGAGCGTGATGCCCTTCTGGGGCACCCGACCGGAGATGAACAGCAAGACACCGGTGAGGGTGAAGGTGATCACGAGCGTGCTCGGCTCGTGAAACATCGCCTCGAAGGTGTCTTTGAAGGTGAGGCCGATGAGGCCCGTGGGCACCGTCGCCGCGCCGACGAGGAGCGCGAGGCGTGTGGACGGGCGCTCGGCGAGGGCCCCACGCTCTTGGAACGGCGCGCGGACGATGCCCAGCAGATCTTCGCGGTAGACCCACAGGACCGGCATGAGCGTCGCGAGGTGCACCGCGAGGTCAAAGAGCAGGGGGTCGCCGGGGATGGTGAGCCACTGCTGGAAGAGGAGCAGGTGCCCGGAGCTCGACACCGGCAAAAACTCGGTGAGACCCTGAATCACGCCGAGGATGAACGCTTCGAACATCAACCGCTCCTGGGCTCACATCGACGCCCGCTCAAGACGTGAGGCCCCGCCTCATAACCCCGCGGGTGCTATCATTCACCTATGCGACCCCCATGCGCTGGACTGTGGAGCACCCCGATGGTGCACGTCGACGGCAGCGTCACCACCTGCTGTCTCGACGAACACTTAGAGAACCGCATCGGCAACCTCGTCGAGACGCCGCTCGCGGCGCTCTGGCGTGGGCCGCTCATGCAGTCCTGGCGTCGGGCGCATGTGGAGGGCCGCTTCGAGGCGAGCGGCCCCTTGTGTACGCGCTGCAACTGGCGCTCCGCCGGGGCCGTGCCCGACGCTGACGTTGAGTCTTGGCTCAAGGCCCAGAACGACCCGGCGCTCACCGCCCGCTGGCGCGCGCGTCGTGCCGCCGCCCCGCCAACGGAGCCCAATGAAGGGAGGTAAAGCAGTGTCCCCCGCGTCGTCATCCCCCTCTGAGGTCGTGCTGCGCTGCGAAGGCTTAGGAAAGGTCTATCGCAGCGGCTTCTTCAGGATCCCCTACATCGGCCTTGAGGATCTCAGCCTCGACGTGCGTCGGGGCGAGATCTTTGGCTTCATCGGCCCCAACGGCGCCGGGAAGACCACGACGATCAAGTGCCTCATGGGCCTACAAGCCGCCACCTCCGGCAGAGCCGAGCTTCTGGGCAAAGACCACCGCGACCCGGAGTCCAAGCGGGGGGTCGGCTTTTTGCCGGAGCGCCCGTACTTCTACGAGCACCTCACCGCCCGGGAGTTTTTACACTTCTATGGCTCACTCTTCGGCCTGCCCAAGGCCGTTCGGGCCGCGCGTATCGACGAGCTCCTCGCCCGGGTGCAGCTGGAGCGTTTCGCCGATGTGCCCCTGCGGGCCTACTCCAAGGGCATGTTGCAGCGCGCCGGGGTGGCCCAGGCCTTGATCAACGACCCCGAGCTGCTCGTGCTCGACGAGCCCATGAGCGGCCTTGACCCCATGGGCCGCCTGCTCATCCGCGACCTCATCTTTGAGGAGCGCCGCCGGGGCCGCACGGTGTTCTTCTCCTCCCACATCCTCGCCGACGTCGAGCTGATCTGCGACCGCGTGGCGATCCTCGTCGGCGGGCGCCTGCGGGGCCTGGGCACGGTGCGGGAGCTCGTCGGCGACCGCGTCAAACACATCGACATCGCCACACGCCTCCCCAACAACGACCTCAGCTTGCCCGGCGAGCTCATCCGCCGCGACGGCGACGCGGTGATCCTGCGCGTCGGCCCCGACGACGCTGACCGCGCCATCGACACCCTACGCGCCGCCGGGGCCTCGATCCTCTCGGTCACCCCCGCCCGCGAACACTTGGAGAGCGTGCTCTTGGACGAGGTTCAGCGCGCCGCGCCGGTCAACCAGAAGCACCTGGGGGTGCTCGCGTGATGCAGCTCTGGGCCATCGCGGCGAACACCTACCGCGAGAACATCCGGGATCGGGTGCTGTACTCCATCGTCTTCTTCGCCGTGCTCGTCCTGTGCGCGAGCTTGGTCATGGAGGAGATCACCATCGGTGACCAAGACAAGGTCGTGCGCTCCGTGGCGCTGGGCGCGATCCGGGCCTTCGGCTCGGTGATGTCGATCTTCTTGGGCATCGGCCTCGTCTTCAGGGAGATCGAGAAGAAGACGGTCTACACCATCGTGTCCAAGCCCATCGCCCGCTGGGTGTTCATCGTGGGCAAATACCTGGGGCTCATGGGGGTGATCGTCACGATGATCGCGCTCATGGCCGGGCTCTACATCCTCTTGATGTTGGCCCAGCAGGGGCCTCCGGCGGCCTCGGTCTATGCGTCTTGGTGGATGTTGACCGTGGAGCTGGGCCTGCTCACGGCCTGGGCGATCCTGTTCTCGTCGTACAGCGCGCCGATCACCGCGGCCTCGTTCTCCATCGCCGTCTTCATCATCGGCCACCTCGCCGATGACATCTGGCGTTTTGGGCTGCAGGCCGAGAGTGAGCAGGTCCGCCAATTCGCCGGGATCTTGTACTGGTTCCTGCCGAACCTCTCGGTGTTCAACGTGCACGACCTCGCCGTGCACCACCTGCCCATCCCCACGGAGCAGCTCATCGGCGCGACGGGCTACGGCCTGGGCTACACCGTCGCCGTGTTGACCCTCGCGGTCTGGGTGTTCAGCGGCCGGGACTTTAAGTGAGCCAAGGCCCGGCGCGGATACGGATGGTGGACCTCGCCGCGCGCCACGCCGCCGTGGCCGAGGACGTCGAGGCCCGGGTGCTCGCCGTGCTGCGCTCGGGCCGGTACATCGGCGGGACCGTGGTGGACGAGGCGGAGGGCGCCTTGGCCCAGGCGCTTCACCGCCGCTACGCCGTCGGCGTGGGCTCGGGCACCGACGCCTTGGCCATCGCGCTCTTGGCCGCCGGGGTGAAGGCCGGGGAGCGGGTGGCCCTGCCCGCGCTGAGCTTCTTCGCCACGGCGGAGTCCGTGCAGATGATCGGGGCCACGCCCGTCTTCGTGGACGTGCTGCCCGACCGGCCGCTCCTCGACCCGGACCAGGTGCCCGAGGACGTGGAGATCGTCGTGCCCGTGCACCTCTTTGGGATGCAGGCTGCGGCGCCGCCGGGCCGCCGGATCGTCGTCACCGACGCCGCGCAGTGCCTCGGCTGGGGCCACGGCGCCCCGGGCGGGGTGACCTCAGCGCTGAGCCTCTACCCGACGAAGACGATCGGTGTGGCCGGGGATGGCGGCGCGGTGCTCACCGACGATCCCGAGATCGCCGCCTTGGCCCGCGCCATCGGCAGCCACGGCATGAGCGCGCCCTATGTGCATGAGCGCTGGGGGCGAAACAGCCGCCTCGACGCGGTTCAGGCCGCCGTGCTGCTGGGGCACCTGCCCGAGCTCCCCCGCCGCGCCGCCGCCCGCCGCGCCGCCGCTGAGGTGTACGACGACGCCTTCCGCGACGGGCCGGTCACCCCCCTGCCCCGCCACCCCGACGACGGGGTTCACCAGTACGTCGTGCTCTGCGCCCCGGGCCGTCGCGCGGCGGCTCAGGCGGGGCTTCACCGCGCCGGGATCGACAGCGCGGTGTATTACCCCACGCCCATGGACAAGCAGCCGGTCTTTGGGGGCGACGGCCGCTCGGCCTGCCCCAACGCCGCGGCCTTCTGCGCCCGGGCCCTGGCGCTGCCTGCCCATGAGGGGCTAAACCACGAGGACATGGCGCGGGTGATCACCGCCGTGATGGAGTCCGCGTGACCTTGGAGCAGGCGCACCTCTTCTCCCAGGGCTGGGCTTTTGTCGTGGCGCTGTGTGTCGGCAGCTTCATGAACGTCTGCATCGCCCGGATGCCTGAAGACCGCTCGGTGGCGTACCCGCCCTCACACTGCCCCTCCTGCGGGGCGGGCATTCGTTGGTTCGACAACGTGCCCGTGCTCTCTTGGGTGCTGCTTCGGGCCAAATGCCGGGCGTGTAAGGCGCCGATCTCGCCGCTTTACCCCGCGACCGAGCTGCTCGTGGGCTGCCTGGGGCTGCTCTTGTTCCGGCAGCTCGTGCCCAGCCCGGCGGAGCTGACCCTCGGTCATTTCGCCGCGTGGTCGGTGTACCTCGCCTTCATCGGGATGCTCGTCGCGACGACCTACATCGACCTGCGCCACTACATCATCCCCGACGAGTTCTCGGTGTACGCCGCGCCGTTCGGGGTGCTCGCGGCGGTGGGCTTGGGCGCCTTGGGCTTTGACGGCGGGCCGAGCTGGCGAGAGGCCGTCGTCGGCGCCGTGATCGGCGCGGCCACCCCCTTGAGCATCCTCCTCGCCTACAAGCTCCTGCGCGGTGAAGACGGCATGGGCTACGGCGACGTGAAGCTCTTGGGCATGATCGGCGCGTTCTTGGGGCCTTGGCCCACCCTCGCCGTCGTGATGATCGGCTCGATCTTCGGCTCGATCATCGGCATCGGCCTGATGATCACCCAAGGCCGCGGCTTTCGCACGCAGCTCCCCTTCGGGCCGTTTCTGGCCGTGGGGGGCATCATCGTGCTCTTCTTCTCCGACACCCTGCTCGCCCGCTGGCTGCCTGGCCTCGGGCTCTGAGCCGAGGCGCGTGGGGCTTACGGGGGCTCGATGACGCCGACGGCCAAGGCGCTGCCGTCGGTGGCCGCCACGAAGAGGTAGCCCGTCGCCGTGTACCAGGCCGTGACCTCGGTGGGCGTGAACGGCGTCGTCACCTTCGCCGAGGACGTGAAGCCCGTGCCCACCTGGCCGAAGCCGACGCGCACCTTGCCCAAAGAGTCGAGCCACACCGCGAAGAGCTCGCCGCCGGGGCCCAAGGCGAGGTCGGCGTCACGCACCGCCGTCGCGCCGAGCACCGAGCGCGCCGTGCCCGTGGCGAGGCCACCCTCGTACACGATGAGGCCGCCGGAGACGGTCACGACCATCTCGATGGGCGTCGTCGCGCCGGGGGGCACGATGAGATCGGCGATGGACGTGGTGCCGCGGTAGGTCTCGGTGAAGAGCCCGGAGAACCCGCCGGAGTAGGTCTCGGGCGCCGTAGGATCCCAGGTGGCGACGACGTACTCGTTCGTGTCGCCGTCGAGGTAGATCAGGGTGCCGTCGCCGCTCGGCGCCAAGAAGTGCGCCGCGCAGGCCGACATGCTCACGTCGGTGAAGAGCTGGCTCGCCAGAGACGTGCCGGCCTCTAAGCCGAGCTCGGAGACGATGAGGTACTGGAGGCTGCCGCCGTCGGTGGTGGCGCAGCCCAAGGTGTGGAAGTCGCCGTCGGCGTCTCGGGCGGTGGTGATGTCGTCGAGATCACCCACCGTGTCGCTCACGCCGAACGACACCGAGCGCCGCCGCGTAGACGAGGTGCCGCCGCTCTTGCTGAGCTGAAAACAGGTCGTGCTCAGGCCCCGGGAGCTGCCGTACATCAGGCCCGAGCCGCCGCAGATCCAGTCGCGGCCATCGACGGTCTCCACAGAGAACGACTGGCCCGAGGTGATGCTGAACGAAGGATCCGCCGTGCGCTCCGCGCCCCAGGGGAGGGTCTCGACCACGTCGATGCTGTAGTCTGCCGCGTCGGCGAAGTTGAGCCAGGGCGGCAAGACGGAGTAGGCCGAGGCCACGGTGGCGTCCCAGGTCTCTTCAGGGCCCTCTTCGCCCAAAAAGGCCGCGTAGCCCACGCCCATGGAGAAGTAGACCTGGTCTTGCCACTCTCCCGCCGCGAGATCGACGCCGCTGGCGAAGGTGTTGGAGCTCAGGGCGAGGGCGAAGGAGTCGGCGCCGCCGTCGCAGTCGGAGTCGATGCTGTCTTGCACGTCCTCCTGGGCGAGGGGGAAGATCGTCTCGTCGGTGTCGTCGCAGTCGCCGCCGGGCACGTCCGCGCCGCAGTAGGTCGAGTTGATGCAGCCCTTGATGACCAGGCCGTCGCCGTCTTGGTCAAAGTCGTTGGCGCCGTCGCAGTCTTGATCGACGCCGTCGTACCAGTCGTCGTCCGCGCTGGGGCTGATGCGGTCGGTCGTGTCGTTGCAGTCGCGGCCGCCGTGCTCATCGGAGTCGTGGCCGTCGGCGTCGGCGTCGTAGTCGCTCGCGGCGTCGCAGTTGGCGTCGAGGCCGTCGTAGTAGACCTCTTTCTCGCCGGGGTTGACCCCTTCGGCCACGTCGTCGCAGTCGCCGCCGGGCACCGTCGCGCCGCAGTAGACCGGATCGGTGCAGCCGTCGAGCACGAAGCCGTCGGCGTCTTGATCGAAGTCGTTCGCCGCGTCGCAGTTGGAGTCGAGGCCGTCGTACCACTCGTCTACGGCGGCGGGGAACACCTCAGCGTTGAGATCGTCGCAGTCGCCGCCGGGGATCTCTGGGCGGCAGTCGCGGGGGTCGGCGCAGCCGGCGATGACCACGCCGTCGCCGTCTTGGTCAAAGTCGTTCAGGCGATCACAGTTCTGGTCGACGCCGTCGTACCAGACCTCCACCGCGCCGGGGTAGATCGCCGCGTCGGCGTCATCGCAGTCGATGCGGGCGGGATCCCCGTTGCCGTCGCGGGTGAAGCCGTCGCCGTCATCGTCAAGCTGACCGAGGCGCGCGTCGAGGTCTTCAGGAGAGACCCAGTTGCAGCCCGCGGCGAGCGCGAGCAAAGAGAGGCCGAAGAGGCGCAAGTTCCTGTCTCCTTCCTTGGAGTTGAAGATAGCACATCACCGACGCGCTCGTCGGGATCAGCCCGATCGACCCCCCGGCGCGCGCAGGCCGAGGAGGTGCTCGATGTTCCCCGCCTTGAGCCCCGTCACCGGGCTCTCGATGCTGCCCAAAGGCTCAAACCCCTCGGCCTGGGCCTCGGCGAGCACCCCCGTGACGGCCTCGGCCCGGGCGTTCGGGTCGGTCACGAGCCCCCCCTTCTTCACCTGATCTCTGCGCACCTCAAACTGCGGCTTCACCAGCAAGACGAGGAGCGCGCCCGGGGCGCAGATGGCGCGGATCGCCGGCAACATCGGCGCCAGCGCCGTGAACGAGAGGTCCCCGACGACGAGCTCGGCGGGATCGGGCAACGACGTGAGCAGCCGGGCGTTGGTGCGCTCCATGACGACCACCCGGGGATCTTGGCGTAGGCTCCAGGCGAGCTGCCCATATCCGACGTCGATGGCGTAGACCTTGGCGGCGCCGCGCTGGAGCAGGCAGTCGGTGAAGCCCCCGGTGGACGCGCCGAGATCCGCGCAGACCTTGCCCTCGGGGTTCACCCCGAAGGCGTCGAGGCCCGCGGCGAGCTTGAGCCCACCCCGGGAGACATAACCATGGGGCGCGGCCCCCCGAAGGCGCAAGATCCCGGAGATCGGCAGGCGATCCCCGGCTTTGTTCACCGGCGCGTCGTCGCAGAGCACCTGCCCGGCGAGGATCAAGGCCTGGGCGCGCTCCACCGTCGGCGCGAGGCCCAGCTCGACGAGGCGAAGATCCGCCCGCTGTCTTGGCGTGGCCGCCAAGGCTTAGAGGCTGCGCTCGACGGCGTACCGCGCCAGGGCCACCAGGGGCTCCGTGCGACGTAAACCGGAGAGCGCGGCGATGGCCTGATCCGAGAGCGACCGGGCGCGGTGCCGCGTCTCTTCGACGCCGAGCAGCTTGGGGAACGACGGCGGGCCGTCTACTTTGGCGTCCTGCTCAAGATCCAGCACGTCATCGGCGAGCTGGAACGCGAGGCCCAGAGCTTCAGCGTAGCGGGTGAGCTGGGTGAGCGTGGTCTGATCCGCGCCGCCGGCGAGGCCGCCCAGGCGCGCGGCGAGGCGCAGGAGCGCACCCGTCTTCCCGGCGTGCAGGCGCTCCAAGGTGCCGATGTCGGTGACCTGGCCCGCGGCGCCGAGATCCGCCGCTTGGCCGCCGATCATCCCGTGGTACCCCGCCGCCGTCGCCAGCTCGGCGATGAGCTGCACCTGGCGCGCGGCCGGCAGGCCCTTCGCCGTGGCCGCCACCCGAAACGCCTCGGTGAGCAAGGCGTCGCCGACGAGCAGCGCGAAGCCGTCGCCGTAGAGCACATGGGTGGTGGGCTGACCGCGCCGGAAGTCGTCGTTGTCCATACACGGCATGTCGTCGTGGACCAACGAGTAGGCGTGGATCAGCTCAATGGCCAAGGCGTAGGGCCACACGAGCGCATCATCGGCGCCCTCGGGCTGCACGACCCCATAGGCCGCGAGCACGAGCAGCGGGCGCATCCCTTTGCCGCTCGCGTTGAGCGGGTGGCGGCACATCGCCGTCATCGGCTCGGGCCAGGCGTCACCGAAGAGCGAGAGTAAGGAGCGGGAGAGCCGCTCGCGGCGCGGGGCGCTCCACGCCTCTAGGTCGAAGGTGCTCACGGCGTCGCGGGGGCAGCCGGAGCCGCGCCCTCCGCAGGCGCCGCGCCGTCCGCCGGGGCCGCCGCCGGTCGCGCCGGGCCCTCATCCTTGAGCCGGGCGAGGCCCACACGCTCAGCGCCCGCGTCGCGCACGAGGTCCATCACGTCCACCACCATCCCGTACTCCAGGTTGGGGTGGGCGTCGACAAACACCACACGCTGATCCCGGGCGGCGATGCGGCCCTTGAGCTCCTGGGCCAGCTCCGCCTTGGGCATCACCTTGAGGTTCAGCGCGATGTCGCCGTTGTCGTAGACCGCGACGACGAGCGGCTGATCTTTGTCGGGATCTTTGTTGGGCTTGACCTCGGTCTTGCTCGGCAGGTTGGCGCTCATCTCTTCGATGACCCGCGGCGTGAGCACCATGAAGATGATCAGCAGCACGAGCACGACGTCGATCAGGGGCGTGACGTTGATGTCGGACTCCGCCGACTTCGCCCCTCCACGCATCTTGAAGGCCACTCAGTTCTCCTTCAGCTTCTCTGCGGCGAGCAGGAGCGTGGTCATGCCGTTGTCGGAGAGGGTGTCCATCACGGCGCGGACCTCGCCGTAATGAAGGCCGGAGTCGGCCTTGATGAGGATCGCCCGGTTCGGCGTGGCGCGGAACTCGGCGTTGACCTCATCGACGAGGATCTCCAGCGGCACCTGCCGGGAGTCCACGAAGATGGCCCCGTCGGCCCGCACCGATACGACGAGGTGCTGCCCGTTGTCTTGGGCCTGGGTGGTGGTCTTCGCTTTGGGGAGCTTCACCTCGACGCCGGATGAGAGCATCGGGGTGACGACCATAAAGATGATGAGCAGCACGAGGACGACGTCCACCAGGGGGGTGACGTTGATGTCCCCCATGGCTCCGCCTTTGTTGCCGCCGACTTTGGCGCCCATAACGACCCCTGCCGAGCGCCCTTACTTGGCGTGGACTTCTTGGGTGGGTGCGTCGGGGCTGCCCTCAGCGCGGGCGATGAGCTGCTTCTCACACCAGTCCACGAACTCCTCGACGGAGACGGAGATGTCGTTGGTGATGAGCTCGATGCGGCTGGTGAAGTAGTTGAACTGCCACACGCCGATGATGGCCACGACGATGCCGACGGCGGTGGCGACGAGGGCTTCGGCGATACCGCCGGAGACCGAGGCCAAGCCGCCGGAGCCCGAGGCCGCCATGGCGGAGAAGGCGTTGATGATGCCGAAGATCGTGCCCACGAGGCCCACGAAGGGGGCGGTGGAGCCGACGGTGGCGAGGATGTTCATGCCGCGGCGGAGATCGGCGTTCTCTTGCACCGAGCGGCGGTCCATGGCGCGGCGGGCGGACTCGACGCCGAAGCGGTCGAAGCGGCCGTTCAGCTCACGCAGGCCCGCCTCCATGAGGTGCCCGAGGTAAGAGAACTTGTACTCGGGGTTCTGACAGGCCTTGAGCGCGGCGGCGACGTCGCCCTTCACGAGGTGCTGGGTGAGGGACTCCGCGAGGCTCCGAGACTGGGCGCGCGCCTTGGAGAGCGTCACGAGGCGCTCAATACCGACGTAGAGGCTGGCGATGCCCATGATGATCATCACGAAGAAGATGACCTTCGAGACGATGCCCATGGACTCCCAGAGATGAGCTGGATCAAACGACATTCAGGACCTCAGGTAGGTGCGTGGCGCGCGCGCGCGTTTGGGGGTGCGGCTCAGCGGGCGGGTGAAGGAGATCAGCCGGAGAGCTTAAACTTGTAGTTGTAAACGAACGAGGTCTTCACGGCCTTGCCCTCTACCTTCATCGGGTAGAAGCTCGACGCCATGCCCGCGTCGATGGCGGCCTGCTCGAAGGGCTTGGGGCAGGCCTCGATCTTCACGTCGTAGGGCTTGCCCTTCTCGTCGATGAAGAAGCGCACCTTGCAGTCGCCCTCAAGGTTCATGTCGCGGGCGGCGGCGGGGTACTTGGGCTTGACGCTGTTCTTGGCCTTGATCTCAGACCAGTGGACCGTCTTGACGCCGGTGCTGCCGAGCTGTCCGCCCAGCTCACCGCCGATGACGCCGCCGATCACGCCGCCGACGACGCCGCCCTCGACGCCACCTTCGACGCCGCCCTCCATGCCCCCTTTCTGGCCGCCGTCCTCTTTGGGAGGAGGCACCTCGTCAGGGAGCGCCTCGGGCTCCAGAGGCTCTTCAGGGTCCTCGGGCTCCTCTTCTTCCTCTTCCTCTTCTTCCTCCTCTTCTTTGGAGTCGGAGGAGGCCGGAGGCGGCGGAGGGGGAGGCGGCGGCGGCGGCGCGGCCATGTCATCCATGAAGGTGACCTCGACCACGGCCTCTTCAGCGACCTCTTCGACGATCTGGCGACCGGCGAAGAGCAAGGCCGAGAAGGCGGAGCCGATGAGGATCACAGAGAGGATGAGGGCGCCGGTCTGGCGCCGACGGTTCACTTTCCGGTTCTTGCCGACGGTGTCGAACAAGGCACGCTCCTTCGAGGGCGACCAGCCCTCAAGGTCAGACCGACCACTATATGAGGATTCTACCCGCTTGAACAGGGAGCGGTCGACCACGCATCGGGGAGATTCGTTCCAATGCGGCGAAAAACGTGGGCGCAGCGCCACGCGCCGACACGATCTTCACGAGCGCGGCTGACCCCGGACAGGCGCGCGGGCGCGGCGGTCACTCCGAGAGCCTGAATCGTAGGACGAGCTGGAAGGTGGCGGGCTGGGCGACGCCGTTGACCTTCATCGGGTAAAAACGCCACTGGGCCGCCGCGGCCAGGGCGCTCTCCTGAAACGGCGCGGGGCACACCGTCGGCGTGACGCTGGTGGGCACACCGCGCTCGTCGATGATGAAGCGCAGGGTGCAGCTCCCCTCCATGTGCATCGCCCGGGCTGAAGGTGGGTAGACCGGCTGGGCCTGGCGCTTGACCTTCACCTCCGTCCATTCCACCAAGCGTAAGCCGCCGCCCCCTCCCCCGTCGCCGCCGGATCCTTCGCCGCCCAGCTCGCCCTCGGGCTGGCCCTCGGGATCCCCGTTGGGGTCGCCCTCGGGGCCCGCGCCGAGGCCGTTCGAGATGTCGGCGGCGGTGTCCGTGGCCGCGCCGTCGGGCGCGGGGGCCTCGGTGGGCACAGGCGGCGCCTCCTCAGGCGGGGCCGCCTTGACCTCACCGCCAGGATCTTCGACGCCCCGGCGAACGACGGCGGGGGCGGCGGGGGCGGCGGGGGCGGCCAAGCTCGGCCGCTCCATGGGCTCGTCGAGGCGCACCTCGATGGGCGGGCCTTCAGCGAGCTCGGTGACGAGCTGGCTCCCGGCGAGGCCCACGGCGCTCGCGGCCGCGCCGACGAAGACGAGCGCCAAGAGCAGGGCGCCGGCCTTGCGGCGGCGAGGGGATGGGCGAGCGGTGGCGACGGACTCAAACATGAGCACCTCCATGGGGCGTAGCGCCCTGACATGGAGGGGGTGGGGCCGAAGGAGCCGGGTGTAAAGGGGCGCCCCTACTCGCCGCGCGGCGCGAACAAGAGGCCCAGGCCGAGCAGGATCGAGGTCGAGCGCGTGCTGACGCCGTGATCCTCCCCCGCCTGGGCGCTCGTGTCTTACGATCCGCGGTGATCCTCCGCCGGAGGCGTTGGGGGCGACGACCTGACGCGGCGCGGCTTGGTCACCCGCGCGCTGCCGAGGGGGCGGGCGCTGTACACCTCACCCTCCGGGGCTCGGCCGGGGCGCCTGACGAGGGAGTCCACGCCGAGCGAGATCTAGACGATGAGCCGACGCCGTTCACCCCACAGGCCGGGGATCGATTGGGTCACCTGACGCCGCGCAGCTCACCCGCCGGGGGTCGGGCGGGTCACCCGACGCCAGCGCCCCCGCCGAGCGAGCTCCGGGGAGGGAGTTGACGCCGTACACCTCACCCACCGGAGGTCGGGCGGGAGAGCGGACGCCGTACACCCCGGCGCACCGCGCTCCGGGGAGGGAGCGGACGCCGCGCAGCTCATCCGCCGGGGCGCGCTCGGGGCGCCTGACGCCGTACACATCGGCGCACCGCGCTCCGCGGGCTGCGCGCACGCCGCGACCCTCCCCCGCCGGAGCTCGCTCGGGTGAGCTGACGGCGCGTAGGCCCGGCCCCGAGACCCCGGCGCGTCGCCTGACCCAAAGATCTCTGACACTTCAGATCCAGGGCCC
>JAKLKE010000109.1 GCA_023150775.1 Myxococcota bacterium | reverse complement strand
GAGCGGCGCCGTCACCTCCGAGGGCGTCATCGACGTGTTCGGCGCGGCGGGCATCCCCAAGCCCGACATCTCCGTGCTCTCCGATGAGTTCTTGGAGACGGTGAGAAAGTCCGAGCACAAGAACCTCCAGCTAGAGCTGCTCAAGAAGCTGCTCAACGACGAGATCAAGGCGCAGAGCGGCCGGAACGTCGTCGTGGCCCGCAAGTTCTCCGAGATGTTAGAGCGCACGCTGCTCCGCTACCAGAACCGCACCATCGAGGCCGCCCAGGTCATCGTTGAGCTGATCGAGGCGCTGGGGCTCACCGATGACGAGCTGGCCTTCTACGACGCCTTGGCCGACCACGGCGGCGTGCGTGAGGTCATGGGCGACAAGATCCTGGCGACCATCGCGCACGATCTCGTCGAGGCCATCCGGGGCTCGGTGACCATCGACTGGACCCAGAAGGAGGCCGTGCGCGCCGACATGCGGCGGAAGGTGAAGAAGCTCTTGCGGAGCTACGGGTATCCGCCGGACAAGCGGGAGAACGCGGTGGTCGTGGTGATTGAGCAGGCGGAGCGGGTGTGTCGGGATTGGGCGAGGGGGGTGTGATTGGGAGCTTGGCGGAACGGTCTGACGCTAGGACATACGGGACAGGTCGGTCTTTGGGGAGCAGGTCTTCTCAGCCACCGCCGATAGACCTTCGGCGTTGAGAGCATCGCGAGGGTCTTTTGGCGGAGCTGGGCTAGGGGGTGCGCGCCCAGGCCACCCCCCGTCAGGGATGGAACAGGTGGGATGGCCAGGGCAGGTGATTACGGCTCTCGACGCACGAAGATCGCACGGCCAAAACGATGGAGTGTGCCCAAATCCTCGGTAGTGACCAGTACATCAATGTCTACCTTGATTGACGTCACTTGGAGAGCCTCAAACTCGAACTCGATATCTGAGATCTCCTCACGATCTTCCTCAGACTCTTCTTGGAGCACGAACTCCAGGCGAATGTCATCCTCCACAACCTTCACGCTCACGCGCCTAAAGTTATTGGATATGGATCCGAGCATCGCCGTTACAAGGTCAATGACAATGCCGTTCTCGTACTCGATGTTACTCATCTCGGGCTCCCTGGCGTTTTGTTGGGGGAGGTGGGGACAATGCTTATGTGCCTCGGTCCCTTGATCATGACCACATTCGTGGGCTCATTCATGATGTCTTGCCCTGGATGATTGTGGTAGCCTGTTACGCCGTCGTATCTGACCAGGATATGCCCCGTTTTTGTGCGTTCGTCGAATGCGCTCCCATAGACCCTCGATCCCGCCCTCCTTGAGACGCTGAAGCCACTCGTAGCCCGTCCTGCGGCTGATCTCGTACTCCCGGCACAGCTCCGACAGGTTCACGAGGCCGCTCAACCTGGGCCTCGGCCTCGCGCCACCGCTCATGTCCCTCGCAGGCTTGCCGAGTGAGCGCACGGGTCGCCCAAGCGCCGTCGGGCCAGCGCCCTTCACTCGGCGCTCCGCCGCGTCGCGCGCCGGTCGCCGCGCCTTCAGCGAACCCACATGAGCTGGCTTACCGCCCACGACCACTGGTAGCCGATGGTGCTGTAGACACCCCAGCCTTGGCCCGCGTGGTTGCCCGTGCCGCTGTGGTCCGCGTTCACCCGCTGGCCCCAGCGCGCGCCGCCGTTCCAGTCACAGTACGAGCCCCCGGAGATGAACGCGGTGCCCAGGTAGTCCCGCTGGTTGATGCCGTAGCTGCGGTAGCTGGTGCAGCCCCACTCCTGCCCGAAGGGGTCCATCATGTCGTTGAAGTAAGACTGGTAGGTGGTCGAGATCTGAAAGCCGGTCCCCGAGAACAGGGTCAAGGCGCTGGTGTAGCCGCCGGAGAAGGTCTCGACATAGTCGTTGGTGAGATCTGTGGTGGAGGAGCTGCGCAGCTCAGTGAATGAGACGCTGTTGAACGCCTCGTACTTGGAGCAGCCCGGCGCGGTGAAGTTGATCACCGACTCGTCCAACAGCGCCGTGGTGGTCCACGCGGTGTCGTCGTAGTCGATGTAGTCGGCCACGCAGCGCATGGCGAGGGACCAGCCCCCGCCGTCCGTGCTCATGTCGCAGTACGCCTCATAGGCGGCGCCGCTGCTTGTGGGATCGATCCAGTGCAGGCCGCTCGACGGCGCGCTCAGGGTGGTGGCGGCGTCGAGGCAGTCCACGGCGGGGCAAGCCGCCGCCGAGCCCAAGAGCGCGTCGGGGTCGTCGATGTCCCCGTCGCAGTCGTCATCAACCCCATCACAGACCTCCACCGCGTCGGGGTTGACCCCGGCGTCGCCGTCGTCACAGTCGTCGTTGTCGCGCACCGCCGAGGCGGGCTGGGCGCAGGCCCGCGCCCCGGCGCTGGGGTCGCCGAAGCCGTCCCCGTCCACATCGGCGTAGTACACTGCCCCCGCGGAGCTGTCTACGTCGCCGTCCGCGTCGTCCACCAGGGCGTCACAGTCGTCGTCAACGGAGTTGCAGACCTCATCCGCGTCGGGGTTGATGGCCGCGTCCGCGTCGTCACAGTCGGTCTGATCGCTGACGAAGCCCGAGGGCTGCGCGCAGGCGGCCTGGGCGCGATCGGCGTCGCCGAAGCCGTCGCCGTCGCCGTCGGCGTAGAACGTCGTGCCTGTGCTGGTGTCTACGCCGTCGTCCGCGTCGTCCACCAAGGCGTCGCAGTCGTCGTCGAGGCCGTTGCAAACCTCGGCGGCGGCGGGGTTGACGTCTGCCTGTCCGTCGTCACAGTCGGCGTTGTCGGAGACGTAGCCCTCGGGCACCACGCAGGAGTCGGTGAAGAAGTCGAGGTCTCCGTAGCCGTCGCTGTCAGCGTCTTGGTACGAGCGCGCGCGGGTGGTCGGGTCGAGGCTGTCGTCGGCGTCATCGGTGAGGCCGTCACAGTCATTGTCCGCGCCGTCGCAGATCTCGGAGATCCCTGGGTGAAACGCCGCGTCGGCATCGTCGCAGTCCTGGCAGGCCGGGTAGCCGTCCCCGTCGTTGTCGGCGTAGCCTACGGAGCCGTCGCAGTTGTAGTCGTTGGGATCGGCGCAGTCCGTCTCACTGGCGGCGGGGTTGTACGCCGCGTCATTGTCGTCACAGTCCCCATCTTGGGCCACGGCGCCCGCAGGCGCCTCGCAGTCCAGGGTGGCCTCTCCGGCGCCGAAGCCGTCTGCGTCGCCGTCGTTGTACCAGGCGGTCGCGTCCGTCGCCCCGGCGTCCGTCGTGCCGTCGCAGTCGTTGTCGACGCCGTCGCAGAGCTCCTCGGCGCCGGGGAACACGTCCGCGCGCTCGTCGTCGCAGTCCTCCCCCGCGGGTGAGCCGTCCCCGTCGAGATCCGCGGGTGCGGCGGAGTCGCTGGGCGGGATCTCGCTGTCGACGACCTCGACGCTGTCTCCCTTGCAGGCGAGGGCGAGCAGCAGCGGGGCGAAGAGGAGTCGTCGAGACATGAGGGCCTTCCTGGCTTGGGTGTGAAGCAAGGATAGCCGACGTTTGGGGGCGGGAGAAGGGCCACGCGCCGCCAGGGAGGGGGAGGTGACGTTGTGGATGTTGGGTCAGCCGATTTGCCGCAGGGGTCCTGCTCTGGGAAGAGGCTGTCGCCCACAGCGCCAGCGGGGGGCGAAGGGGCAGCTTGGGGATGCCGCACGAGCTCAGGTCGAGAGTCGGGAGGCCCTAGAGCGTTCGTCTCGGAAGCCGGAGGGTCAGAGCGGGACCGGCCCCGCCCCAGCGACGTAGCGCCCGCCCCGCTCACTCCTCGGCCGCCGCCCCATGCGCCTTCCGCCCACCGCGCACATGGCTATGATCCGGGAGTTGGCCGTGAATCATCAAGTTCGCCATCTCGCAGGCGCGCTCGACCAAGGACCGGGACGCGGCGTGCAGGGCCTCGCTCTTCATCACGGCGCGCACGTTGTTCTCCATGTCCTCAGCGGACCAGCCGCGGGAGTGGGCGATGTAGGGGAACTGCGGGAACTGTACGCCAAGCTCGGCGAAGAAGCCGAGGAGCTGGCCGGCGACGGCCTGCACGTTGTCTTGGCCGCCGGTGATGATGAAGCCGGCGGCCTTGTTCTTGAGCAGGTGGCGGTTGGTGAGGGTCTCCTGGTTCTGGATACAGTTCATGCGCTCGACCATCTTGTAGTACAGACTCGACGCGGCGCCCCAGCGGATGGGCGTGGCGATGAGGTAGACGTCGGCCCAGTGCACCAGGGCCTCATAGACAGGCTCTAAGCCGTCTTCAGGGTCGAGCTGGGTGATGGAGCAGGGCCAGGTGCAGGCCCGGGCGGACTTCGAGTAGAAGCCCTCGCAGGCGCGGAAGTTGAGGTCGCGCAGGCGGATGAGCTGGGTCTCTTGGCCGCAGGCCGCGGCGTGGGCCAGGGCGGTCTCTAAGAGGGCGTCGGAGGTGGAGGTGCGGGGGTGGTCGGCGGTCATGGCCGTGGTGGACAGGCCCAGCACACGGATGGGGCCGGGGGCGCGCTCCACAGGGCGGGCGAGGCGGTGGGGCGCGTGAGGGTGCTTGTGACGGCGGCTGCCGTTGTTGAGATCGACGTAGACCAGACCGTCCTCGACCTTCACCGGCCAGGATGGAACACGGTCAGACTCAAAACCTGGCTCCCCTTCGCCCGTGCGGGCGTGGAACTTCCAATAATGCCAGGGACAGACGACATAGCCCCCGTCGAGGTGACCGTCACAGAGCGGGCCGCCGACGTGGTTGCAGGTCGCGGAGATCGCGCCGAACTGGCCCTCGTGGTAGGTGAGCGCGATGCGCTGGCGCCCGACGGTCACCGGCTGAACCGCACGTTCGCGGAGCGTGGCGGCCTCGCCGATGAGGCTCCACTCAGGGGAGGTGGCGGTAGACATAGAGGCTCCTGCAGGTTGGGGGGACGTGCTGGGGAGCATACACCCGATCGGCAGCCGTGGCGTGTCAGGGCTCCTCGGCGCCGAGGCCCGACACCAGCTCCCCCACCCGCGCCGCCGTCCGCTGCGGACCCACCTTGGGCCCCCGCGTCTGGCTCAGGAAGCGTATGCCACACAGAGGGAAGCCCTCGGCGAGGGCGGGGCCCATCGTCTCCAGGGCGGCGATCGACGCCGCGTAGGGGCTCAACGGGGGCTCCTCCTCGGTGAGCAAGATGGCGAGGCCCGGCGCGGTGAGCTGGGCGGCGAAGGCGCGCACGAGGCGCGCGGGGGCCAGGGCGTTCACCTCAAACAGACGCCGCACGACCTCCGGGGACCAGACGTCCTCGGCCTCGGGGGCGAGGGGGCGGCGCACGGCGGCGTTCACCAAGAGGGTGACGGGCCCGGCGAGGTCCAGGAGCAGGGCCGGGTCGCGGGTGATGTCCCAGGGCAAGGCGCGGGCGCGCAGGCCGCGGGCGAGGCGGGCGAGGGGATCTGGGCGGCGGGCGACGAGCACGAGGCCAAAGCCCAGAGACGAGAGGCCACGGCAGATGGCGGGGCCCAGCGCGCCCGTGGCGCCGACGATGAGGGCGCGGCGCTCGCTCATGGGACGTCTACGGTGTCGCCCTCAAAGGGAGGCGTGTCGATACAGAGGATCGAGGCGATGTGGGGGCTCGGGTTGTGGTAGCCGTGCACCTGACCCCGGCGCCAGTGGCGGCGGTGGCCTACGGGCAGCGGGGCGTCGGCGTCGCCGTCTTGGGCGCCCCAGAGGCCCGGGGAGAGGGTCAGCTCACTCTCGACCGTGTGGCGGTGAAAATGCCGGGGCAGCACCGCGCCGGGGAGCAGGTTCAGGCGGTAGAGCGCGAGGCGGCGGCTCCCGTCGATGAGATCGACGCTGCCCCACGGTTTGACCTCTTGGGTGTAGGACTGCTCGGCGGCGCTGGACTCGACGGCGACCCGTGCGAGCACGCCGCCGGGCAAGGCGTTGGGTTTGCTCAGGCGGAGCTGGGCCCAGGTGGCGGGCGGGCGAGGGGTGTTGGGCGGCGGCGGCAAGAGCAACAGACGTAAGAGCGCCCGGGCGGCGGTCTCTAACAGCAAAAAGCGCCCGGCTTGCAGCACAAACGTCACCTCACGCTCCAAGGCGCCGTAGTCCCAGGTCTGCTGCAGATCTTCGTGGTCCGCCGCGCCTTGGGTGTCGATCTCGACCTGCAGCTCGACGTCCAGAGGTTGCGGCTCGCCGCGCTCTCGGGTGAAGCAGCCGATGAGACACTCCACACGAACACCCTCAATCGAGATTCGTGCGCGCATCAGCCCTCCCGCGTGAGCTGGCTGACGAGGCGGCCGCCGTCTACGTTCAGGGTGTGCCCGGTGACGTAAGGCGCCTGGGTGATCAAGAAGACCACGGCGGCGGCGATGTCCTCTGCGCTGCCCTCCCGGGCCAACGGCACCGTGCGCAGGATGGCCGCGCGCTCGGCCTCGGGCAGCTCCACGGGGAAGAGCACCGCCCCCGGCGACACGGCGTTGACGCGCACCTTGGGGGCGAGCTCGGCGGCCAGGCAGCGGGTGAGCATGAGGATGCCGGCCTTGGAGACGCTGTAGTGCGCGAAGCCCGGCTCGGGGCGCTCGCCGCCGATGTCGCCGATGTTCACCACGGCGCCGCCGCCGCGGTTCGTGGACAGGGCGAGGGCGGGGGCGAGGGCCTGGATGAGCAAGAACGGCGCCCGGGTGTTCACGGCGAGCATTTGTTCCCAGTCCGCGAGGGTGATCTCGGCCAAGGCGCGCTGCTCATAGAGCGCGGCGTTGTTCACCAAGGCGTCGAGGGGGCCATCGGCGAGGGTCTCGGCGGCGAGGCGCGCGCAGTCCTCGGGGCGCGAGAGATCGGCCTGGAGGATGTTCACCCGGCGACCCAAGGACCGGGCCTCGGCGGCGACGGCCTCGGCGCCGTCGCGGGAGCGGTGCACGTGCAGGGTGAGGTCGAAGCCCGCCTGGGCGAGCTGAAGGGCCGTCGCGCGGCCTAAGCGCACTCCGGCGCCGGTGATGAGGGCTCTCATCGGGGGCTTGTATCCTGCGCCCGGGCCGAGCACCGCCTGAGGATCAAGAAGCGGGTATGCTGTGCGCGTCGTCCGCCCAAGGAGCCGAGACATGGACCCGATCGCCCTGAGCCCCGCCGACCTCGTCGATCCGCTCTTCGCCCTCACCATGGGCCTCGCTCTGGCCTCGACCTGCGGGCTGCGGGCGTTTCTGCCCCTGTTCACGCTCAGCGGACTCTCCTTGGCGGGCAAAGTGAGCCTGGGCGTCGGCTACGAGTGGATGGGCACCTGGCCCGCCGCCGTGGCCTTCGGCGTGGCCGTGGTGCTGGAGCTCGTCGGCGACAAGTTCCCGGCGGTGGACCACGCGCTGGACGGCCTCGGCGTGGTCATCAAGCCCCTCGCCGCCACCTTGGCCACGGCGAGCATGATCACCGGCATGGATCCACTCCTCGCGGCGGTGGTCGGCCTCATCACCGGGGGCGTGGCCGCCGAGGTCATCCACCTGGGCAAAGCGAAGCTGCGGGTGCTGTCGTCGGCGTTCACCGGCACCATCGGCAACCCGATCTTGAGCGTGCTGGAGGACATCGCCGCGTTCTTCGCCGTGCTCATGTCGGTGCTGCTGCCGGGCCTCGCGCTCTTGTGCATGACCCTCTTCGCCTTGTTTCTGGTGCGGCGCTGGCGGCGTAAGGCGGCGATGTCGGCGGCCGGCTCAGCTTAGGGCAGGAGCTCCCCTGCGTCTGGGGTGCAAAGGCCGACCGAGGACGCGCCGCTTCTCGGGCATGGGGTGCGAAGACCCTCGGAGGGGACGCCGCATCTGGAGCAGGGGGTGCGAAGGCCGAGCGCGCGCCGCGCCGCCTGCCCCGGCTTGCGGTCGCGCCGCGCGCGGTGTTATCGTCTGCTCCACCGTCCCGCGCACGCAGGAGTCTCCGATGGCCGTCTCCACTTCCCGCAACCACGACGACGAGCGCGAGGCGTGAGCGCGGCAGGGCAGGGGAGGAGGTGCGGATGTATGTGAACAGAGTGCAGGTGAAGAACCTGCGCTTGGTGCGGGAGCTTGACCTTTCCCTGGTGCGTGACAATGCGCCGCGCATGTGGACGGTCATCCTCGCCGAGAACGGCCACTGCAAGACCTCGATCCTGCAGGCCATCGCCATGAGCCTCAGCGGCGGGGTGATCGCCAACCAGTTTCGGGATGTGGCGTCGTTGCGGGGGATTCGCCGGGCGGAGCCGTTCATCACGAACGTGTGGGGGCAGTTCACCACGCCTGCTAGCGATGAGCGAGGCAAGCTCCATGTTGGCGGTGTTGTGGAGCCGAACGAGTCCTCGTGGGCGGCTCACGGCAGCCCGGATCCGCAGAAGCTCGCCGCTCAAATCAAGAATCTTAAGCCCCTCGCCCCGCATTCTTCTCCCGATGAGCAGCGCCAGGCCTTACGCGAGGTCCTTGAGGCCCTCAGCCCGCCCCCGCTCATCGCCACCCTCCGCGACACCAACACCCCCGGCCACCTCGTCGTCGCCTACGGCATCAACCGAGCCCTCCCGCTCCCTGGCACGACGGCCTTCCCCAACAACCCCGCCCGGCAGCGGGTGCTGTCGCTCCTGACTGGCGAGCAGGTGATCGGCACGGACTTCGTACGCCACCTCACGTCCGAGAAGCCCGAGCTGGTCCAGCCCTACCTCGACGCCCTGAACACGGTCATCCGCGACTCCGAGCTGCTCCCCGAGCTGGGGGAGTTTTTGCGCGCAGGCGATGGCGCCGAGCGCACCCCCGAGGGCCTGCGGCACCATCACCGCGTCACGCTCAAGGCCGGGGGCGAAGACGTGGTGCTGCCCGCGACCTGGCTCTCCCAGGGCTACCAGTCGTTGCTCTCCTTGGTCGCCGACATCATCGGCCAGGCCTATTGGGATCAGAAGCGGGCGATCCCGCTGGGCGAGATCCAAGGCGTCGCGCTCATCGACGAGCCCGATATGCACATCCACCCCAAGTGGCAGGTGCGCCTCGTCCCCGCCCTCAAGCGCCTGCTCCCCAAGATGCAGTTCATCGTCACCACCCACTCGCCGCTGGTGCTCACGGGGCTCTTGCCCGATGAGATCGTCCGGCTGGTGATGGACGAGCACGGCGACGTTGTGCAGGCGCCCCAAGGCCCCGCGCCCGCGCTGATGACCGCCACGGCCTTGCTCGCCGAGTATTTTGGGGTCACCGACACCTACCCCCACAAGCTCGGCGAGGCGATGGCGCGGCTGGGCTACCTGATCGGCGACCCAGGCCGCTCGCCCAAGGAGGACGAGGAGCTGCGGGCGCTCCAAGCCGTCCTCGCTGAGCATGGCGTCGATCCCGGCTGGGAGCCGGTGCCCATCGACCCCGAGCTTCAGCGCCGAGACGCCCCGTGATTCGGGTGATCCGGGGGGCCGAGCCGCCGGAGCTGCCGCCGATCCGCTCACAAGAGGTGGCTCGTGTCGAGGCGTTGGCGTTGGCGGGCACGCTCAGCTCCAAGGATTTTGGGGACCGCTACAAGGGCACCTCCGCCGACGAGCTGCTGTTCAAACGAACGCTCTGGAAGGCCCAGCACTACAAATGTTGTTTCTGTGAGTACCGAGAGCGCCTCACCAACCGCGACCTAGAGCACTTTCGCCCCAAGAGCGTCTATTGGTGGCTCGCCTGGAGCTGGGAGAACCTTCTCTTCTCCTGCGACCACTGCAATCGGTATCACAAGAACGATCAGTTCCCTCTGCGGCATGAGGCCCATCGTCTGCGCCCCAAAGAGGCGCCGCCGGGCAGAGAGCAGCCCCGCGTCATCGACCCGAGCGATCACGGCCAGGATCCCGCTGAGCATCTGATCTACCGGCGGATGTCGGCCCGAGTGGATGACTGGTGGGTCACGCCACGGAACGGCAGCCCTCGGGGCGCCAAGACGATCGACGTGTTGGGCCTCAACAACGGTGAGCTACGGGTCTTGTACAGCAGGCATTGGTCGGACCTCCAGCCTGATCTTGAGCGGCTCGGCCAGCTTCGTGACAAGGCGCTTCAGCAGCTACGCGCTGGGAGCCCGTCTGCGTGTGTGGAGTTTCAGGACGAGTGGCGACGGACCACGAGGGCGAAGCTGTCCCCGAGCGCCTCATTCTCGGCGATGAGCCACGACGTGTTCGACCACTGCTTCCCGGCTGTGCTCCGCGCCCGCCTCGGCGTGACCCTCACGAGGCCGTAAGCGGCCTAAGGCAGCAGCTCCCCCGCGAGATCCTCCCCAAACCGCGCCCGCAAGGCCTCGGCGCTGAGCCCCTGGCCCAACAGAAACATGAGCTTCGTGAGGCTCGCCTCGATCGTCATCGGCCCCGCCGAGAGCGCGCCTTGGGCCTGGGCGGCGGCGCTGCCTTCGTAGCGGCCGAGCTCGACGGCGCCGTCCACACACTGCGTGTTGACGACGACCTGCACCCCTTGGGCGGTGGCCCGGCCGATGGCCTCGGGCCAGCCGCGCTGGGGCACGTTGCCCGCGCCGAAGGCCACGAGCAGCACCCCCCGGGCGCCGGAGCTGACGAGCAGGTCGAGGAGGTTTGGCGACACGCCGGGGAAGAGCCACAAGACGGCGACGTCCTCGCAGAAGCCGCTGCGCAGGGTGAACGGGCCCCGGGGGCGGCGTGGGGTGTGCTGGGGCACAACGTCGGCGCCCATCTTCACCAAGGGCGGGAGGTTCGGCGAGGCGAAGGCCGCGTAGGACTGCACCGAGACCTTCGTGCAGCGGTTGCCGCGCAGGAGCTCATCGTTGAACCAGACGGTCACCTCGGGCACGTCCATCGTGGCGCTGATGCTGGCGTGGATGAGGTTGTTGCGGGCGTCGGTGCGCAGCTCGGCGATGGGGCGCTGGGCGCCGGTCAACACCACGGGCTTGGGCAGGCCGTCGAGCAAGTACGAGAGCGCTGAGGCCGTATACGCCATGGTGTCGGTGCCGTGCAGCACGACGAAGCCGTCGTAGTCGTGCAGGCGGGCGGCGATGAGCGCGGCGAGGCGCTCCCAGTGGGTCGGCAGGAGATCCGAGGAGTCGAGGTTACACAGCACCTCGCCCTCGATGTGCACGAGCTCCTCTAAGCCACGCACGAAGGGCAGCACGTCTTCAGCGTAGGCGCTCGGCGCCAGGGGCCCCGGGTCGCCCCGGCTGGTCATGCCCAGGGTGCCGCCGGTGTGTAAGAAGAGCAGGCGCTTGTGGGACATCGGCGCCTCAGGGCGAGAGGGGCGGGCTCGGCTCAGTACGGGTAGAGCGTCTCGTCGAAGCAGACCCCGGCGGCGAGGTCTTCGCAGGTGGCGTCGGCCACGCAGCGCCGCGACTCTTGGTAGGCCTCCCGCAGCTCGACGTCGTCCCAGCGCTCGTAGACGGCCTCTTGGTAGAGGCAGTCCTCGACGCAGGTGTCTTCAGTCATGCCGTAGACCTCAAGCGACTCGCAGTTGAAGAGGCGGCGGCAGGTCTGGTCGCAGGAGGGGGTGCAGCCCGCCGAGGAGAGCGCGGCGGCCGCCAGGGCCAGGGCCCCTACCAGATGGGCGCGCAATAGCCCTCCTCAAGGCGTTCGCAGTCCGAGGCCGTCACACACTCCATCCACACCGCGGCCTGGGCCTCGTTGTCGAGCTCGATGCTGACGTCGGAGCCTTGGCGGGTGTAGGGATCGTAGGTGCCCAGCTCACCCGGCTGATCGAGGGCCTCTTCACAGTAGACGAGGCAGTCGGTGAGGAGCTCGGAGGTGGACCGGCCCGGGCGGGGGATGCCGCAGTTGTTGACGAGCTCCCCCTCGATGTTCTGGTTGCCGTCACCGTAGATGTACTGGCAGGTGTTCTGACAGTTGGGGCGGCCGCAGCCGGTCAGCGTCGTGAAGAGGAGGACGAGCAGCACGGACCACTCCTGCGTAGGGACTCCCAGGGTATTTAACGCCTCGCGGCGCGTCAACCGCCGCCGGGCAAAGCTTCGGTCAGGCTGCCGCCGACGCGCCGCCTGTGCGATACTCCCCGGCGGTGCGCCCCCAAAGACGGCGGGCCCCCTGGAGCGCCCTCTGGTGCATGTCCTGCACGTCACGCCGTACTTCCCGCCGACCTGGGCGTATGGCGGGATCCCCCGGATCGTGCATGGCCTGAGCCGCGCCTTGGCCAAGCAGGGCGTGACCAACAGCGTGTGGACCACGGACGCCTTGGACCACCGCCGCGCCCAGGTGCCGCCGCGCCGAAGCCTCGACGGCGTCGAGGTCTTCGTGAGCCCCAACCGCTCCAACCGCCTCGCCTATGGCCAGCAGCTCTACGCCGAGCGCCCTGTGCAGATCCTGCACCTGCACGGGCACCGGCACCTGCTCAACAACGTCGCCGTGGCCTTCGCCCGGCGCCATGGCCTGCCCTACGTCTTCACGCCGAACGGCACCCTGCCTCGGCACGAACGAAAGGTCGGGGTGAAGCGGCTCTGGGACTGGTTTCTGGCCGACGCCGTGCCCCGAGGGGCGGCGCGGATCATCGCCGTGTCCCGGGCCGAGCTCGGCCAGCTCCGGCGGGCGGGCCTGCCCCCAGAGCGCGCCCGGCAGATCCCCAACGGCCTCTCTTTGGAGGAGTTTGAGACCCTGCCCGCGCCGGGAGACTTCAAGGCGCGCTGGGGCGTGAAGGGGCCGATGGTGGCTTACCTCGGGCAGATCTCCCCCCGAAAAGGGGTGGATCACCTCGTGGCGGCCTTCGGCGGCGGGGCCATCCCCGGGGCCACCTTGGTCATCGGCGGCAACGACATGGGCGGGCTCGCGAAGGCCAAGGCCCAAGACCACGACGGCGTGATCTTCACCGGGCTTCTGGAGGGGCCCGAGCGGCTGGCGCTCTTGGTGGACGCCGACGTGCTGGTGTACCCCTCGACGGATGAGGTGTTCGGCCTCGTGCCCTTTGAGGGGCTCCTGTGCGGCGCGCCGGTCATCGTCGGCGGGGACTGCGGCTGCGGCGAGCTGATCGCCGAGGCCGGGGCGGGGCTGCTCGTGCGCCACAGCGACGTGGAGGGTCTCCGCGAGCGGGTGAAGGCGCTTCTGAGCGACCGGGCCTCGGCGGAGGCCATGGTGCGGCGCGGTCGGCGGTACATTGAGCAGCACCTCAGCTTTGAGCGTGTGGCCCGGGACCACGCGGCGCTCTACGCCGAGGTGCTCGATGCCAAACGAGAGGCAGGAGGCCGCCGTGAGACGTCGTGAGGCCGAGCTGTGGTTGACCTGGGCCGCCTTGTTGGCGCTCACCTTCTTCGCCTTCAACAACATGCTCTACGGCGAGTTCACCTACGACGACAAGGTGGAGGTGGTCGGCAACCGCACCTTGCGGTTTCTGGAGGAGTGGCGGCTGGTCTTGGCCTACAACTGGTCGCGGCCGGTGCTCATCGCCACCTACGCGCTGAACTACCGCCTCGCGGGCCTCGACCCCTGGCCCTACCACGTCTTCGATCTGGTGCTGCAGGGCCTCAACGTCGGCGTGGCGATGTTGTTGGGCCTGCGGATCTTCGGGGATCGGCCGGGGGCGCTCTTCGCGGCGGCGGCCTCGGCGGCGCTGTGGGGCGTACACCCGCTCAACACCGAGGCGGTGTCTTATGTCACCGGGCGAAGTGAGCAGCTCGCCGGGGGGCTGATGCTCTTGGCCTGCCTGGGCTTCGTGGGCTGGCGGGCTGAGGGCGGGCTCTGGCGTTTGGCCTTGTGCGGCGGGGCGACGGCCTTGGCCTTCTTCACCAAAGAGGTCGCCGTGGTGCTGCCCGTGGCGTTTCTGCTGCTGGAGTGGCTCGTGGTGCGAAAGGGCGCGTGGAGAGAGGTGCGCCTGGCGGGGCACCTGGTCTGGCTCGTCGCGCTCGTGGCCTTCTTCGCGCTGCGGCTGCGGGTGTATGGCGTCATCACCACGGATTTGCCCGACCTGCGGCCTCGGGACGTGCAGCTCTTCACCCAGGCCGAGGTGATCTGGCGCTATGTGCAGCTCGCCGTCTTGCCCCTGGGCCAGTCGGTGTTTCACGATCACCCGGCGACGGGGCTCACGGCCCGCGCCGCCTTGGCCATGGCCGGGCTGCTGGGCGCGGGGATCGGGGCCGTCGTGGCCGCGCGAAAGGCGCCGCTTCTGAGCCTGGGGGTCTTGTGGTGGCTCCTCTGCCTCGCGCCCTCGTCGTCTTTTGTGCCCCTCAAAGAGACGATGGCTGAGCATCGCCCCTACCTCGCGCTCTTGGGCCTGTGCTGGATCGCCGCCGAGGGCCTGCGCCGGCTGCCGGGCTCGACGGGCTTGGGCCTGCTGTTGGCGCTGTGTGTGGCCGAGGTCGGGCTCACCCGGGCGCGCAACACCCTGTGGCAGACCGAGGTGGCCTTGTGGGGGGACGCCGTGAAGAAGAACCCCGAGTCTGCCGAGGCGTGGTACGGCTTGGGCGACGCCTTACGCCTCAAGGCGGAGCTGGCTGAGGCGGCGACGGCGTACCAGAGGGCCCGCGCCCTCAACCCGGCCTTGCTGGACGCCACGAACAACCTCGGCCTCGTGCAGGCCCAGCTCGGCCAGCGAGACGAGGCCGAGGCCACCTGGCGGGGGCTGCTTCTGGAGTCGCCGACCTACTGCAAGGCCCACAACAACCTGGGCCTGCTCTACGCCCGGGAGGGCAAGCCCCGGGAGGCCGCCGCCGAGCTGCGCACGACCTTGGCCTACTGCCCCGAGGACTGCCGGGCGCACCGGTATCTTGGCGAGCTCTACGGGATGCAGCTCAACGACCGGGAGAAGGCCGTGCTGCATCTGGAGGTGTTCTTGGAGCTGTGCCCTGCGGATCGAATGAGCGAGGACGTGCGGGCGCTGCTCAACAAGCTGACGTGGTGAGCATCGCGCTCAGAAGGTGCGCTGGCCCATGGCGTCGTGGAGCAGCTCGTCTACGGAGATGCTCAGGTCGGAGAAGAGGCTGGAGTCGTCGTCTTCACCGAGGGCGAAGGGGTCTTCGCTGAGCCGCTCGATGTTCTCCGGGTCACAGGCGCAGCCGTCTTCACACTCGCGGCGGCGATCTCCGCCGTCGGCGGGGGTGAGGGCGGCGGGGCCTAAGAGGCCAAGGGCGACGGCTAAGGTGAGGGGATCGGCGGTGAGCTTCATGGCTTCCTCGACGCTTTGGGGCTTCTGGAGGACGAGATGCCTTCGGGTCGGCTTCGTTACGCGATGAGCGCCGAAAAATTGCGAGGACGCGCATCGTGAGAGGCGGGATAGGATAACGTCCACCCCGAAGGACCACAACGTATGACCCTCCTCGCCGTCTCGCTCTTCCTGCTCGGCGCTTGTGGAGAGGCGCCGCAACGCCCCGCCGCCGAAGTTGTCCCGCCCCCAGCCCCGGCGCCCGTCGAGGTCATCGACCCCAAAGCCGACGCCTTGGCCCTGGCCAAGGCCACGGACGCGGGCGGGCGCCTCGGCGCCGCGCTCAAGGGTCGGCTCACCCAGGCGATGGTGGACGGCCCCGGCGCGGCGATGACGGCCTGCTCCGATGAGGCCCAAGGGCTCACCGCCCAGGTGCGTGGCGAGTCGGGGGTGCGGGTCG
>JAKLKE010000108.1:307-15705 GCA_023150775.1 Myxococcota bacterium | reverse complement strand
CTGACCCAGCCGCGCTGGGCGAGCTACCCGCGCTATGTGCCGCTCACCGTCGAGTTCAGCCCGCCGGTCACCTTCGAAGGCAAGACCGAGGAGGAGATCGTCGCCGCGGTGAACGCCGGGGTGCGCATCGATCCCGAGCTTGAGGTTCACGGCGAGCGGTGTTTTGGGGTGCGACTGGCCTGGGGGCTGCCCAAGTACCTCTGGGCCTGCCCCCACTGCCTCGCCGAGGAGTCCATCGTCGTCTCGGAGACGCACAGCGACGAGATCTCCTGCCGCGCCTGCGACTCGCGCTGGCGAATCGACGTGATGGCCCGGCTCAACCCGCTGACGCCAGGGCTCAACCGGGAGAGCGTCGCGAGCGCCCATGACCGCATGACCGAGCGCCTGGGGCCGCGCCCACGCTTTCGGGACGACGCCCCGGCGCCGATCCTCTCCGCCGCCCGAGCGCGGGTGCTGCGGATGCCGCGGGGCGGCGCGCCGATCACCGTCGCCGAGGGGGCGCTGCAGCTCAACGAGGGCTCGCTCAGCGTGCTCGGCGAGGGCGGCGTGCTGCGCTGGGAGCAGCCCCTCAAGGAGATTCAGATGGTCTCCTTAGAGGTCAAGAACACCCTGCACATCCGCGTCGGAGATGAGCTGCACCAGCTCATCCCAGAGGGGCAGTCCACGGTGAAGTGGGGCTGGTTCCTGCACCAGTGGTGGATGCTCAGCCGCCCTGAAGACGCCGCGACCTTACCTCAGGGCCTCTGAGACGCCTCGTCTGGCGGCGCGGGCCCCGACGCCCACAGGGCCCGCAGCGCCTCGGGGTCGCCCACGACATCGGCGAGGCTGTGCTCGTCGAGGCTGTCCAAGAAGGCCCGCCGCGCCCGGAGGAGCGCGCCCTTCAGGCGACAGGCGGCGCTGATGCGACAGGTGTTGGTCAGCGGGCTGAAGCACTCGACGAGGTTCATGTCGGGCTCTAAGGCCCGCACCACGGCGCCGAGCCTCAAGCTGGCCGGGTCTTGGGCGAGCTGCAGCCCGCCGCCGCGCCCCCGTGTCGCATGAATCATCTCCAGCTGGGTGAGCCGCTGCGACACCTTCATCAGGTGGTCGCGGCTGATCTGGTAGGCGCTGGCGACCTCGGCGACGGTGACCCGGCGATCCGGGTGCGCCGCCGCGAAGAGCAGCAGCCGGAGGCCATAATCGGTGAACCAGGTGAGCTGCATTCGCGCCTCGGGAGCGCCGTCTGAGGCCCACCCAAACTTTTGGGGTTGACATCCGCGCGGCGGATCCGTAAAGTGGTACTCATCATACCACTTAACCTGAGGAGGTCAACATGGCGAGCCTGTACGAGAGACTGGGCGGAGAGCCAGCGGTCAACGTGGCCGTTGAACGATTCTACCGCCGGATGCTCAGCGATGAGCGTGTGGCCGACTACTTCGACGGCGTCGATATGGATCGCCAGATGGCGAAACAGAAGGCGTTCTTGACGATGGTGTTCGGCGGCCCGGCGAACTACAGCGGCAAAGACATGCGCGCCGCCCACGCCAACCTCGTCACCCGCGGCCTGAACGACGGCCACGTCGACGCGGTGATCGAGCACCTCGGCGGCGTGCTCAAGGAGCTCGGCGCCGCGGACGCGGACATCGCTGAGGTGGCCGCCATCGCCAACAGCGTCCGGGACCACGTCCTGAACCGCTGAGGTCCATCCCCGCCGCCGCCCGAGGGTGAGACCTGTCCTCTCGGGCGGCAGGCCGCCGCGTTCGGCTCCGTGGGCGAGGCCGACCCAGCCCTGTGCCCACGCGGCCCCGGACGACACGCCCCCTCTCCACCGCTCGCGCGACGCCGCGCGTTGAGGATGTCTCTGTGCCGATCCTTCATTGGCAAGACCAGGCCATCGAGGCCCAGCCCGGGCAGAGCGCCTTAGACGCCCTGCTCAACGCGGGTGTTGTGATCCCCAACGCCTGCCGGGCGGGCGCCTGCCAGTCCTGCCTCGTGCGCGCGCGGGCGGGTGAGCTGCCCCAACAAGCCCAGGCCGGCCTGCGGGACGATCAGCGCGCCCGGGGTGAGGTCCTCGCCTGTCGGCTGCCCGTGAGCGAGGGCCTCCAGCTAGAGCCCGCGGGGGCGCTCTCTCTGGCTGGAGAGCTGGTGCTCACCCGCCGCGCCCACCCCACAGAGAGCGTGGCCGTGCTGCACCTCCTCCCGCCCCCGGGGCTGCGCCCCCTCGCCGGTCAGCTCCTCCACCTCATCCGCGAGGACGGGCTCAGCCGCCCCTACTCCGTCGCGAGCCTGCCCGACGACAACCTCGTCGAGCTTCATGTGCGACAGGTGCCCGGCGGACAAATGTCTACGACCTTGTGTGACGCCGCGCCCATCGGCGCGCGGTTTGGGGTGCGCGGCCCCTTCGGCGACTGCACCCTACGCGCAGAGGAACAAGACCGCCCGCTCCTCTTGGTCGGCGTCGGCACGGGCCTCGCCCCGATGGTGGGCCTCGCCCGCGACGCCGACGCCCATGCTTGGCGCGCCCCGGTCACACTCATTCATGCCGGCCTCACCGCCGCCGCGCTGTACGAGCCCGAGGCGCTCCTCACCCTCGCCGCGAGCTGGCCGGGCTTAGACTGGCGGCGGGTCGTGCTCCAAGGCCCAGCCCCTGAGGGGGTTGAGATCGGCGACGTGGTCGAGGTCACCAAGCGGGGCTACGCCGCGGCGCCGGGCGCCCGGGTCTACCTCTGCGGGGACGCCGCCGTGGTCAACCGCCTGCGCCGCGCGCTGTTCTTGGCCGGGGCCAGCCTGAGCGCCCTGCACGCCGACCCCTTCACGCCCACGGCGTAACAAGGCAACGACCTCGTTGTGTGCCGACCCACGGCAACTCAACGCGCTTGTTGCGTTTTTGGCGGCGGCATCCAGCGGTCAAACAGCAGAGGGTAGAGCGAGAGCATGCCCAGGCTGAACATGCCGAGCTCCATCGAGCCGAAGATGCCGACGTGCATCGCCGCGCCGAAGAGGCCATACCAAGGCCGCCAGCGGGTGAGCACCATGAACCCGCCGACCTCCATCACGATGGTGCCGATGCCGCCGACATAAAACGGCCAGCGGGTGTCTGCCCAGGCCACGGGGTCGAGGTGGGCGGCGAGGGGGTCGGTGACGATGCGGTAGAGCACGGGCACACCGTCGATGGCGAGCCAACGCGGCTGCTGCATCAGCTTCGAGATGCCCGCGGACAT
Source organism: Myxococcota bacterium (assembly GCA_023150775.1). Lineage (GTDB taxonomy): Bacteria > Myxococcota_A > UBA796 > UBA796 > CAJQPC01 > JADKFE01. Next base: position 12,505 of record JAKLKE010000108.1, on the reverse strand, counting down.
GTAGATGAGGCACAGGGCCCAGCGGATGAGGCCCGCGGGCCAGACGGGGCCCGTCGTGTCACTCCCCTCCCCGCGCCGCCAGGTCCACCAGGTCCAGACCTTGTGGCTGTAGGAGAAGGCCAAGATGATCAGCACCATACGCAGCACACGATCGATGGCGCGGTCACCCGGGGGGTAGAGGTGGCCGAGCTGGGCGTAGGCCAAGGCCCCGATGAGCATCGCCGGGCGGGCTGCGACGCCGAGGCTCACGAGCGGCATACACAACAGCGTCACAACATATGCGACAGGCCCGGCGCGCTCGGCGCCGACGAGCTGGTCGAGCCACAGGCCCTCGTCCTGCACCTGAGAGAGCCCGCCCTGGGCATACGGCGTGAAGAGGATCTTGGTGAGCCCGACCTGGGCGACACGCAGCAGGTCGAAGAAGATGCACAGGGGCACAAAGATGCGCAGCAAAGCCAGGGGGCGCAGATCCACCGGCGCCATGCAGCGCTCGACGAACCAGGTCCAGGGGCGCAGGAGCGCGCTCACGACTCCTCCGCCTTCCAGCTCGGCGCGGTGAGCACGATCTGGTGGTGTTGGGTCATCTTCACCCCCGGGAACGGCCCCTCCATCGCCCGGAGCTCCACCCGCTGACAGCCGGGGTAGTCCTCTTGGGCGCGCGCGCCGATGTAGCGGGAGAGGCCACGCCAGTTCGGTGAGCCCTTCTTCATCGTCGTGCTCTCGACCATCGGGCGCACCCGACGGTTGCGGAGCTGGGCGTTGAGCCAGGTGTAGTCAGGATCGGCGCTTCGATGCTTCAGATCACCATCGACCCAGATCTCCAGGCGGCGCACGCGGTGCGGCCCGTCGCGGTAGAGCGACCAGTTCTGGCTCAGGCGGAACGGCTTCTGCACCCAAGCCACCTTGTCGTAGAGCGGCAAGCGCAGGCTGCGGTTGAGATCGGCCATGGTGATGCCGATCGTCGCGGCGGGCTCACCGACCTCTTTGCGTAAGGCGGCGCGATCTTTGGGGGTGCGCAGGTCACTCCGGCCCAAGAAGTCGACGCCCGGCGTGCCGAGCAACAACATCAGCGCGCCCGCGAGCAGACAGCCGAGGGCCTGGAGGTGTGCGGAGAGGTTCATGCTTTTCCCGAGCTCGCCTGAGTGTACACCGGAGGGGTCGGGAGGGGGGAGGTGAGGGAGCCGCCGAGCGATCCCTACTCGATGTAGGCTTGCCCGTAGAAGAGGTAGGTGATGTAGTACTTCTTGCCGTTGTACTTGTAAGGGTAATCCGTCACTCCGTTGGAGTGAATAAGCTCCCCTGAGGTCGAATTGAAGTAGGCTGCGCCATACCAATACCAAGCAGAGTAAGAACCGACGTAATACATCACGGACGGGAGCGGACCATACGTAGGATAGTAATAGTCAGGGTTGTAGCCAATGGTAATCGAGAAATCGCCCTCAAAGGCACTACAACCCGTATTTGTATACGAGCTGCTGGCCTCGTCATAGACAAAATCGACGTCAAATGTGAAGTCACAATCGGGACAGCTCATCGAGGAGGGTGTGCCGCTGTTCTCCCAATACATCTCACATTGAAGAGTTCCAGTCTTCGTATCAAAGCCATAATAAAAGAGACTTGCCCCCGTCCAACTCTCATACTCTCCACCCGTCCCCGTGTCCCCACCGCAGCCGTCATCCACACCGTCGGTGCAGTCGTTGTCGATCTCGTCCTCGCAGATCTCCTCGGCGCCTGGGTTGATCGTCTTGTCGGCGTCGTCGCAGTCACCGCCGGTGGTGATGCGGCCCGCGACGCGAGAGCAGGAGCGGATGCCGGTGCTGTCGTCGCCGTACTTGTCGCCGTCTTTGTCGAGGTAGTAGGTGTTGCCCTCGGCCAAGGAGGGGTCGTCGGCGTCTACGAGCTCGTCGCAGTCGTTGTCGATGCCACCATCACACTCCTCGACGGTGCCGGGGCTGCGGTAGTAGTCGTTGTCGTCGCAGTCTTCGCCCAGGCTCGCTTGGCCCTCAGGGCACTCACAGGCCGAGCCGACGGCCGCGCCAGCGCCATAGCCGTCGAGGTCGTTGTCGGTGAAACACTCAGACTGGCCGGTGACGCTGCTGTCCGCGTCGTCTACGTCGCCGTCGCAGTCGTTGTCGACGCCGTCGCAGGTCTCCGTGGCGCCGGGGTTGACCGAGCGGTCGCCGTCGTCGCAGTCTTCATCGGCGTCGTAGCCGTCGTTGTCTTTGTCGTTGTCAGGGGCTTCAGAGTCGTCGGTGCCCTTGCTGTCGTCGCCGCCGCCGCTGTCGTCATCGCCGGTGCTGCCGCTGTCGTCATCGGTGGCGGCGGTGGAGTCGTCGACGCCGTCCTTCGTGCCAGCGTCACCGACGCAGGCGGTCAGAGCGGTGAGGAGCGTAAACGTGAGGCCGAGGGTGAGGGTCTTCATGGGGTGCTGTTCTCCGAGCTAGAACGATACCACGGGGACTAGATCTTGGCCTACCCAAATTTGACGTTTACGCCATATGCGCTCGTAAGCCATCAAAACTACGAATAGATTCGTGATCACCCTCAACAGCCCACAAGCCTGTTTTGCGCCAAAACGCCCCGGAGAGCCCCAAGGAGGCCCCTTGACGCATCCGCCAGGGCCATGGCTGGGCTCTTGACCCGGCGACGTGTGAGCGCTTGGGAACGGCCCCCTCGGCGGGCCCACGAATCGTTTATACTGGCCCTGTTCCCCTTCCGATGGAGGCCTGATGTTGTCCCTGCTCACGCTCCTCTCCTGCTTGACCAGCCCCAAAGACTACAAGGTGCTCCGAGAGGCCGCGCTGGATCACGATCAGGACGGCTTCGTGAGCGCCGAGCACCCTGAGGAGGGCGGGGACGACTGCGATGATGACCGCGCAGAGACCTTCCCCGACGCGCCTGAGCTGTGCGATGGCCTCGACAACGACTGCGACTCGCTCATCGACGAGGGCGTCACCGACATGGAGGGCCTCTACCATGACGAAGACCGGGACTCCTATGGTGGGGCCCCGGTGACGACCTGCCCCCTGCCCGACCGCAAAGACATGAGCGACTTGCCGGGGGACTGCGACGACGACAACAGCACGTTCAACCCCAAGGCCTCCGACGGGGTCCAAGACGGCTTCGACCAGAACTGCGACGGAGTCGATGGCACGGACGGGGACGGGGACGGGGTCGCCTCGATAGAGACGGGCGGGACGGACTGTAATGACACGAACGCGACGGCCTATCCGGGGGCGGAGGAGGTCTGTTTTGATCTGGTGGACAATGATTGTGATGACTGGAAGGATGAAGGTGCGGATGCCCCTTGCATCGAAGAGGGCATGATCATCATCACAGAGTTTCAGCCAAGCTCGAGTCTTCCGAACCCAACTGGTGAGTGGATCGAGTTGAGGAATATGACCACCAATAGTCTTTATCTTGATGGTTTACAGGTTAACATCGACCAGACTATTGAAAGTCCCCCTGCAAAAGTAGAGGGTGCAGTCACGCTCGCTCCTGGTGAGATCTATCTTCTCTGTTACAGCACGCTTGACTATTTTGCCTGCGATGCGCAATACGGCGATGGTAAGTCCTACGACACAACAGATACTACGATTCCGAACCTCTCCTCCATACAAACTCGCCTTACGGTGCATGTGACAAATGGTGAGGCCACCGTTTTTACTGATACGGTCAGTTTCAATTCCTCATTTGGCTGGCCCGAGGCGCCAGATGGTACGGGAAGCCACTCATTAGAGTTGTCTTTTGATGGAGACTCTCCCTCCACTGACGGTTTCTGGTGCCGCAACACCACCGACGTCTACCTCACCGTCACCGAAGACGGCGTAGACTACTCCGACTACGGCACCCCCGGCGCCCCCAACACCTGCACCGAAGAGTGAGCGGCGGCGCTCACTCCTCGCCGCCGGCGCGGGCGCCCAACACCCGGCGCGCGAAGCCACGCAGCCAGGCGCCCTTCTCCCCGGTGACGGCGGGACGGTGACCTCGGCGAACGGCGTCGCGGAAGGCCATCACCTCAGCGCAGGGCGCGGGGTGCTCCTCAAGGACCTGCCACAGCGCGGCGTCTTCTTCGCTGACCTGGGCCTCGGCCGCCCAGGCGCGGGCGCGGGCGGCGAAGTTGAGGTCCCCGGCGTGGGGGGTCTCGACGGCGTTGTCGGGGCCTAGGCCGTTGATGGCGTCGAGCACCCGGCGTTTGCGCTCGCCGTAGTGGCTCGCGGCGAGCTCCTCGGGCAAGATCGGCCGACCGAGGTGAATGGTCTGCTGGCCGTGGTTCAGGGGCAGCTCAACGCGGCGATCGAGGGGCTCGGTCGGCAGGCCGCCGACAAAACGTACCGGCACGATCGGCGCGCCGACGTTCAACGCCAGATCGATGAACGCGCCGCTCATCTTCTGCACGGGGGTGCGGCACTCCAAGGAGCGAGTGCCCTCGACGTGCACCATCACCGAGCGCTCCCCGGCGGCCATCTCGGCGGCGAGCTCTTGGATGATCGCCGGCAAAGACGCCTTGTCGTCCCGATCGAAGTAGGTGATCACCTGGGGATCGACCACGCCGGGCCAGGTGAAACACTCACGGATGAGGTCGCCCAGCCAAGACGCGCGGTGCTCGGCTTTGGCGAGGGTGACCGTCGGCAGCGCGTTCAGCGCGCTCGCGAGCACAGAGAACAGGAGGCTCTCGACGCCCACCTGATGGTTCGCGAGGTAGAGCAGGGGCCGACCCCGAAGCTGGGCGTGGGCCTGGGGATCCTGCACGATCACCCCACGCACATAGCGGCGGATGAGGCCGTAATACAGATCTTCAACAGGCCAGCGCCCGAGGTCAAACCGCGCCGACCAGTAACGCTCCACCGGGCCGAGCTGAATCGCCGGGGGGCCGCTCAGCGACGCCGTGGCGCCCTCGGCGCTCACCTGAACCGCCACAGGGTATAGGCTCAGGGGGTAACCCGCCCAGGCCACGCCGCCGTCACGCACGGTCACCTCGGCGGGGTGGACCCTGAGCCGAGCTCCGAGGGCCTCACGGGCGGCGACGGCGGCCAGCACGCTGTCTTCAGAGACACGCTCCTCAGGGGTCAAGGCGTAGAGGCTGGCGATGGTGCCAGGCAGCCAGTCGGACTGGCGCAAGGCGGCGCGCTCCACGGCGACCCCCTCGGGGCGCTCGACGCCGAGGCCCGCGCCCTCCACAAAGGCCCGATCCCGCAGAAACGCCGCGCGATCTTCAGGCGCCATCCGACCCAGCGGACCCTTGGGGAACAAGGCCTCGATGAGACGCAGCTCGGCGAGCACCACCGCGCCCTGGATGAGCTGCAGGTCGACCGCGACAAAACGACCGCCGGGCTGAACCCCCGCGAAGCGGGCCTCTACCCGCAACATCCCCGTCCGAGGCAGCTCGGCGTACAGACGAAGGCCGGGGATGATCGCCGGGTAAGCGACCACGTCGTCACCGAGCTCAGGCGCCCAGCGGCTCAGGCGATCGTGGGGGATGCCGTGGGTCATCACGTCGAGGAGCCCTTGGCCCAGGGCACCTTGGGGGACGGTGATCTTCGCCGCGTCTACCCAGGCGCTGCTGCCCCGATCCCCGATGACGAGGCGGGTGACCCCTTGAAACGCCGGGCCGTGGAAGAGCGCGCCCGAGGCGTACAGATCCGGGGCCTCTTCGCCCTCGACGCTGCCCCAGGCCGCCGGGGCCTCAAACCGCTCTTGGCGTAAGATGACCGCGCCCGAGGCGTAAGGGCCGTGCTCGTCAGAGAGCGTGACCTCGGCGCGCTCCCAGCGGCCGCCGATCTCGGCCTGGACCGTGCGCGGTCCATCCAGCACCATCCAGCGGCGCACCCGCACGTCCTCCAAGGCCGCGACGAGGCGGCCCTCGGACTGGCCCAAGGCCGCCTCCGCGAGCTGGTCCACCATGCTCATCATCGGCAGGGCCGGGAGCGTGAAGGTGGGGCGGTGATCGCCGAGCCACGCGTCCTGGACGGGATCAAGGGTCATCGTGAAGCGGGGTTGGTGCAGCGCGCCGGAGACGATACGCATCCCGAAGTTTTTGCCCTCGTAGATGCGTTTTCCGTCTACCCACAGGCTCGCGTCCGCCAGCACATAGGGGCCGCGCTCGTCTCGGCCGACCTCGATCACGTCAAGCGTGCTGGAGATGAGCTTGTTCGTGGGCACCACCTGGCCGCGGTACTTCCAGGAGATCGCCCGGCCGATCGCCAAGGGCTCAAAGCGCGGGGCCTCGACGCCCTCGGCCATGCCGCGATGCAGCATAAACACCTGGAGGAGCTGAACGAAGGCCTCTAAGCCCAAGGAACCTGGCTGCACGGGATCCTGGAAGAAGTGGGCCTTGAAGAACCACTCCTTGGGATCGACGTCTTTCTCGCCGCGCAGACGCCCGAGGCCCTTCGCGCCGCCCTCGTCCCAGATGCCCACACGGTCGAGCATGAGCAGCATCGGGCCGGGCAGGCGGGGCTCGGCGGCGCAGAAACGCGCGGGGCGGCGACGGAGATCGACGCTGATCGGCGCGGCGTCGGTGAGGAGCGCCTTCTGTTCGGGGCTCGACGGCAGGCCGATCTGGTTCTCCAAGGCCACCTTGGGGAAGAAGCCGAACACCGTGTCCATGGTGTAGACCTTCTCGTCGCCGAGCAGACAGACCACCTTAAACGACTGGATGATCATGCCGCCAGACATCGAGACGTTCGTGATCTTCACCTGGGTGCGTAAGGAGCCGCAGCCCGGGGTGAGCTCTCTGTGCCAGGTGGCCGTGCCGTCGAGGTTGCGGAAGTAGAGGTCGAGATCCGTCGTGCGGGCGCTGCCGACGAAGCTCGCCAGCCAGCCGCAGGGCTGCAGCGCGGCCTCAAGCAGCACAGCGAAGGGCATCGACGGGCAGCCGTTCTGGTCGAAATACCACACCCGCTCGGGGATGTCGTACTCAAGCTCAATCTCGGCGCCGGGCTGGCAGACGCCGATGGGACCGTTGATCTTGGAGACCCGGGACATGAAGTGGTACGGCGGGCCGGGCAGCCGCGCGACCTTGCGGGTGCTGTCAAACACCTCATACATCGGGCCGAAGGCGAGGCTGGGGCGACCCCAAGCGCAGGCCATGAGCGAGGCGTAGTCGAAGTGGAAGCCGTCGATGACCGCGTGGGGACCGTCGTGGCCGTGATCCTTGAGCAGATGTGTCCAGCGGGCGAGGGGCCAGTCAGGCACCAGACGTAGGCCCATGCGGCGGCAATGGAAAGCCTTGAGGCCGTCCACCGTGCACAGAAGATCGGCGTAGAGCGTGGGGAAGGGGCCGTCGTGGACCTCCTCAACGAACAGCTCGTAGACCAGCTCTTGGCTCGTCGGCGTCACCTGGCCGCGGCAGCGCAGGTTGTAGGTCTCGCCGGTGACCGGCTCAAAACGCCACCCGTCACGGTCGAGCGTGTAGCCCAAGGCCGCCACATAGAGCGCCATCGCCTGCAGGCAGCCGTCAAACATCAGCGTGCCGGGCATACAGGGGTCGTTGTGGAAGTGGCCCTTAAAGAACCAGTCATCGGGGCGGATACGGTCCACCGCGCGCAGATAACCCCGGCCCCAGGGCCCTCCCTTGGGATCGAGGTGTGTGACCTCCTCCAAGAACAACATCCGGCCGCCCTGAATCGTCGGCGGAGAGCTGTGGGTCTCGCCACGCTCGTAGCCCGGGCCAAAACACTCGACCATCCGGCCTTCAGAGAAGGCGTGGAGCTGGGCGCCGCTGAGCTGACCCCGCACAGACTTCACCGCCGGCGGATCGACGCGGCAGCCGGGCAAGGCCGGGGCGGTGGCGGCGTCCCAGAGCACACCCATGGACTCGGCGAGCTCTTGTTTGGTGAAGAAGCCGGCCTGACCACGACGCACGGTGAGCATGAGCTCGCCGTCGATGCGGCAGTCGTAATGGAAGAAGAACAGACGCACCGCGCCTTGGTTGGCGTGGCCATCGACGTGAATGTCGTAACGCAGCGTCTCGCCGGGGCGGGGCAGGCTGCGGTGATAGGTCAGCTCACAGCCGAGGAGGCGGTAGGCGCGCTCTCCTTGGTTGAGCATGTCGACGCCGAGGTACGAGATGAGCAGGAGGTCGGCTTGGCCCGACTCAATCAGCACGCCGGGGGGCATCCGGCCGCCGTGGAGATACCAAGTCTGCGAGCCGACGTCGGTCTCGGTCCAGATGGTGCCGGTGCCCATCGAGAGGGGCGCTGCGTCGATCCCCGTCACGCGGTCACAGAGCAGGAGCGGCGGCGTCGGCATCCGGACCTGCACGCTGTAGCCGTCTTGAGGCACAAACTCGGGGCCGAAGACCGCCGAGATCGTGTCGTGGGACATGTGCTCAAGCTGCTCGCGGCTGATCCGAAGGCCGGGCAAGGTGTCGTTGTTGACGTGCACCTTGGTGGGAGCGGCGACGAGCTCGGCGGCGGGGGCCTCGGGGACGGCGGGCGGCTTCACTGGGGTGACCACGGGCGCGGCGACGACGGGCGCGGCGGGGATCGGCTTCGGGGCCACCGGCGCGGCGGGAGCTGGGGCGGCGGCCACTGGGGCGGCGGCCACCGGCGCAGGCGGCGCGGCGGCGACGGGCGCAGCGGGCGCGCTCACCGGCGGCGCGGCGGGGGCGAGGCTCTGCGGCAGGGCGCTGACGACCCCCGGCGCGACACCTGCGAAGCCCAGAAACAAGGCCTCGGCCTGGGCGGCCCGCAGCGCCATAAACTGTGCGTGAACATCCGCCTGCTGGCGCAAGAAGTCGGCCTGCACCTGAGCCACCCGGGCGCTCTGCATCGCCACGACGGTGGCCGGAGTCCACACGCCAGGGGGCAAGGTCATCGGCGCGTGCTGCGTCACAACAACCTGGGCCGCGGGCGGGGGGCTCTCCACGGAGACAGCGCGCTGCACCGCAGGAGCAGAATGCTGCGTCGCAACCTGGGGCGCGCTCGGCGCCTGCAACACGGGCGGGGCCGAGACGCCCAAGATCGGCGGCAGCGTCGGCGCCGGGGCCATAAACCCACCTTCAGCGGGAGGCGCGAAGGGGCGAACGGCGACGGGGGCGACAGAGGGAGCGGCGGAGAGAGGAGGCAAGACGACCTCGGGAGAGTGCGCGGCGACGCGGACGGTCGGACCGACGAGGCGGGGAGCGGGGCTCGGCGCGCAGGACCGCAGACGGTCGCGCCAGGCGAGGAGGTTCACGGGTTGGCCCGCCGCCCAGAGGGTCGCGGCGACGAGGGCGGCCTGCTGGAGCGGATCTTGACCCCGGCGGTCATACGAGACGACGAGGTGGGGCGCGTCGCCCAAGATCTCGCGAATCCACCGGGCGCAGAGGTCGCGGGGGCCATGCTCAACGAAGATGCGCGCGCCGTCGGCATACGCTTGGCGCACCAGCGCCGGCCAGTCCACGGTGCGGCGGGACTGGTTGAGGATGGCCTCGGCGTTGTTCTCAGCGCTGGGCTCATACGCCCCGCCGACGCCGGCGCTATAAAAGCGGACATCGGGGCGCGGGGCGCTGGGGCGAAGGTGCAGCGCGCGCCACGGCGCGGCGACCTGCTCGACCTCGGGGCAGTGCACCACGAGGGGATACACGACGGGCTGGGCGACGACGCCGAGGCGCCCCACGACGCGGTCGAGGGCCTCTGGCGCCCCAGCGATCACGCAGTCGGTGGGGCTGTTGATGAGCGTGAGGTGCGCCCGAGGTTCATTGTGCAGCGCAGCACGCACAGACTCCGCCGAGGCCGCGACGGCGCGCACGTCCCAGGCCGGCGCGGACTCTCCCCAAGCCTGGGCCACGGCGGACATCGGGCCGCCCAAGGCCTCGGTGAACAGGCCGCTCGTGAGCGTGTCCCGGGCGAGCCCGGCGGCGTCGGACCACACCCCGAAGGCCAAGAGCGCGTTGGACTCGCCGGAGCAGTACCCCAAGGCGAGCTGGGGCTTAAGGCCGAGCAGCTCAAGGCTCAGGCGCGCGTGGGCCTGGATGAGCGTCGAGGCGCCCCAGAGCTTCTCTAAGACTGTGCGCGGTTGATCGAGCAGGCGCTCGGCGCCGCCGAGCCCCACCGAGAAGATCGCCTCATCAAACAGCTCGGGCAGCGCGAGGCGGAGGCCTTGGCCCATGCCGTCATACGAAGGGCCGGGCGCGGTGAACACGGCGGCGAGCTGGCCCTCGACGGGGCGCTCAAACATCACCGCGCCAGACGGCAGGGCGCCGCCGGACTGAAGCGCCTGGCGAACCTCGGCTTTGAGCGCCACAAGCTCGGCGTCTGTGCGGCTCACCAAGGCGAGGCGGGCGGGGCCGTCCCCTCCCCCGTCACCGTCGAGGGCGCGGAGCAGACCGGCGCGGTCGGCGGCGGCGAAGCCCGTGACCACCGGCGCGTCCGGAGCGTACCCACGGCGGCGGGGCGGCGCGCCGAGGACCACCCGGGCCGGGGGGGCGTCGAGCACAGGCACCGACACCTCGACCCGCGCCGCCCGAGACGGCCGACCTTCGCCAAGCCCGGCCTCGATGGCCAAGGCCGCGGCGGCGAGCTGCACCAGGCCCTCGGCGGCGTGGGCGCGGGGCGCTGCGGCGCGGGGTGCTTTGGCCTCGGCGAGGCCTTGGGCGCCCTCGATCGTGCAGATCACCCGGCCATCGCCGACGTCATCGCTGCGACGCAGCACCAACACCACCGCCGCGTCGCCGCTTAAGGCGCCGTCAGGGGCGGACACCCCCAAGGCGGCGAGGGCGGCGAGGTGCACCGGCTCATCGCTGAGATCGACGGCGCCGACGACGGCGAGATCCAGCTCACCCGCCTGCAGCGCCCGCACGGCGAGGTCCAAGGCGTCTAAGCCCGAGCGCTCCTCGGAGGAGATCGTGAAGCCCGGCCCGGCGAGGTCAAACTGGCCGCTGAGCCGGTTCGCGGGGATGTTGGGCATGGTGCCGAGCACCCCGGCCGCGTCCAGCGCGGGCAAGACACCGTCTTGGGCCGCCGTCACGGCGGCGGCGTCACTTACACCCAGGGCCTCAAACCAGCCCGGCAGGCGCCAGCGCATCCCGTAGCGGGCGACTTCAGCGTCCACCCCCATGCCGATGAACACCCCGGCGCGCTCGCGAGGGCGCTCCCCGAGGCTCGACAGCGCGTCAAAGGTGGCGCGCAGCAGCAGGGTCTGTTGGCCCAAGCAGCGCTTGAGGTCGTTCGGCGGCGTGCGCAGGCCCGTGAGCGGCAGCTCCACCTCAAGGGCGCGGTGGGCGACCCGCTCCCCGGCGGCGGCGCGCAAGAGCGGCGCCTCCCCGAGGGCCGGGCCGATGGCGGCGCCGATGGCGACCACGGTGACCTTCGGTTTGGGCGTCACGACGCTCGGCGCCGAGACCGGCCGCGCCGCCGGGCCGAGGTACTCCTCGACGAGCAGGTGCGCGTTGTTGCCGCCGAACCCAAACGCGCTCACCGCCGCGCGCCGGGGGCCCTCGCTGGGCCAGTCCTCCAGCGCGCGCAGCAGGCGGAACGGGCCGCCCTCCAAGGCGGGGTTGGGCACGTCCACATGCAGCGTCGGCGGGCGCTTCTGGGCCTTCATCGCCGCGAGCACCTTGATGAGCCCCGCCGCCCCGGCCGCCGTGATCAGGTGGCCCATGTTTGACTTAAGCGAGCCGATGGGCAGACCGGACTGTGCGCCATAGACCTGGGCCATGCTGCCCAGCTCGGTGGCGTCGCCGACGCTCGTGCCCGTGGCGTGGCACTCGATCAACGACACATCCCCGGGGCTGAGCCCGGCCTCGTCAAAGGCCAGGCGCATCGCCCGGGCCTGGCCCTCTTGGGTGGGCACGAGCAGGCCACGACCACGACCGTCGTTGGAGAGGCCGACGCCACGAATGACGCCGAGGATCGGGTCGCCGTCACGCTCGGCGTCGTCGAGGCGCTTGAGCGCGAGCACGGCGGCGCCTTCAGCGGGCATGAGGCCGTCGGCGTCCCGGTGAAAGGGGCGGCTGCGACCGGACTTGCTCAGGGCTTGCAGCGCGCAGAAGCCGACGTGGATGAACAGATCGTCGGCGCGGTTGACCGCACCGGCCAAGGCGAGGTCGAGATCACCGTCACGGAGGCGATCACAGGCGATCTTGATCGCGTAGAGCGCGCTGGCGCAGGCCGCGTCGAGGCACATCGCGCCGCCGTCGAGGCCCAAGGCCCGGGCGACGTGGGCCGCGGGCAGACCCGAATGAAAGCGACGCTCGGCCTGGGCGGCGTGGTG
>JAKLKE010000108.1:0-297 GCA_023150775.1 Myxococcota bacterium | reverse complement strand
TCGGGCTGGAGCAAGGCTTGATGACCGCCGCGCTCTAACCACACCCGCTCGGCGTAGCGGCTCAAGCCCTCGCTGGGGAAGCTCAGGTTGCCGAACACCCCGCCCGCGCGTTGGCCCTCGCGGCGCACACCCCGCAGGGCGTCTCTGCTGCAATGCAGCAACCACAGAACGAGGGGATCCCAGCCCGACACTTCCTGTTGCGACGCAGCAAATCCGCTGGGGTCGAAGACCTGCTCAAAGCCGCTGACGTAGCCACCGCGGGTGGACCAGGCGCGCTCGGCCTGGGGGTGACCCGAC
>JAKLKE010000107.1 GCA_023150775.1 Myxococcota bacterium | reverse complement strand
CTTTATTCAATCGGCTCTGCGCTTGCAGGCCAATGAGTGTCCACCCCCGTCAACGCGGCGAAACGGGCGGGTTCGGGATAGTGGCCGCGTATGAGTGAGATGATCGTCATCGGCGCGGGCGTCAGCGGGCTCTCCACGGCGGTGACGCTGCGGGCGGAGGGCTGGAGCGTTCGGGTGCTTGAAGCTGGGGACTCCCCCGGCGGAAACGTGCGCTCGGAGCGTGTTGAGGGCCGGGTGCTCGACCGCGCGGCGAACGGCTGGCTCGACAACGAGCCCGCCATGGACCGCCTGCTCACCCGACAAGACCTGCATCACCGGGTGATCCGGGCGAGCGACCGCTACAAGACCCGCTGGATCTGGGCGATGGGGGAGCGCCACGCCGCGCCGCTCTCGCCGCCGGCCTTGCTCAGAACCCGCCTGCTCTCTTGGCCCGCCAAGCTGCGCCTGCTCCTAGAGCCCTTCTTGCCCCGCCGGGTGAGCGCAGAAGATGAGTCCCTCGCCGACTTTGTGCGCCGTCGCCTCGGCGCTGGGCTCCTCGACCGCATGATCGCCCCCATGGTCACGGGCATCTTCGCCGCCGACCCCGAGCGCCTCAGCCTCGCCGCCGCCTTCCCCCGCATGGCGGAGCTGGAGCGTGAGCACCGCAGCCTGTTCTTGGCGATGTTGCGCCTGCGCCGAGGCGGCGCCCCCGCCGGGCACCTCGTCACCTTCGACGGCGGCGCCGGATCCTTGCCCGAGGCCCTCGCCGCGAGCCTCGGCGACGCCGTCTCTCTGGGCGCCCCGGCCCTCGCCTTGGAGCGGGTGGGTGAACGGTGGCGTGTGCGCACCCCGCGCGGTGAGCTCACCGCCGACGCCGTCTCCTTGGCCTGCCCCGGCTTCGTGCAGGCTGAGCTTCTGCGCCCCCACGATCCCGCCGCCGCCGCCGCCTTGGCCAGCATCCCCTACGCGCCCGTCGCCGTCGTCGTCACGGCCTCCCCGCGCGGCGCCTGGGCCTGGGAGCCCGAGGGCTTCGGCGTGCTCAAGGCCCGGGGTGAAGACCTGGGCGGCGTGTTGGGCGCCGTGTTCACCTCCTGCGTCTTCCCCGACCAGGCCCAAGGCGACGAGCACCTCATCCGCACGATCATCGGCGGCGCGATTCACCCCGAGGCCGCCTTGGGGGATGACCAGGCGCTCATCGGCCGCGCCCGGGCCGCCTTGGCCAAGCTCTGCGGCGGCGAGCGCCACCCGCCGCAGCTCACCCGGGTGTTTCGCCACCCTCGGGGCATCCCGCAGTACCTCCCCGGCCACCCCCAGCGGGTGAAGGAGGCCCGGGCCGCCGAGACCCGTCTGCCCGGCCTCTTCTTGACCGGCAACCACCTCGACGGCGTCGGCGTCAAGGACGGCGCCCGGGGCGCGGAGCTGCTCAGCGCCCGGGCCCGGGGGATGCTCAAGCCTACGGCTTAGGCCAGAAGGCTGATCTTGCCCAGGTGATCGCCCTGGCTGAGCTTCCCGAGGGTCTCGGGCAGCGTGTCTACGGCGACCTCCCGATCGAGCACAGGCCGCAGCTTCGCCTGGGCGAAGGCCCGGTTCATCTGCTCGAACGCCTCCCGGTGACCCACGAGCACGCCGAGCAGGCGGATCGCCTGCATAAACACCCGGGTGAGGGTCAGCTCGGTCTTGGCGCCGGAGAGCACGCCGATGAGGTGCACCGCGCCGCCGGGGCGGGTGGCCTTGATCGACTCCTCCAAGGTGCCCGCGCCGCCGACCTCGATGACGTGGTCTACGCCGCGCCCGTCGGTCTGCGCCCGGGCCCAGGCCGCCCAGCCCGGCTCCTGCCGATAGTTCAGCCCGGCGTCGGCGCCTAAGTCCAAGGCCCGCTGCAGCTTGGTGTCGTTGGAGGAGGTGATGAGCGCCCGGGCCCCGAGGAGCAAAGTTATCTGCAGCGCGAACAGCGACACCCCGCCCGTGCCTTGAATGAGCACGGTCTCGCCGGGGCGCACGCCGCCGTTCTGTACCAGGGCGGTCCACGCCGTGAGCGCGGCGCAGGGCAGGGTGGCCGCCTCGGCGTCGGTCATGTGGGGCGGCGGCACCACGACGCCCTCTTCAGAGAGCAGCACCCGCTCCGCCGCGACGCCGTCCAGAGGCCCGCCCAGGGGCGTCTTGAGCTTCTCCATCGTCGGCTCGCCGCTCGTCCAGCCCTGAAAGAAGGTCGGGCACACCCGGTCGCCCAGCTTCACCCGGCGCACCCCCGGCCCCGTGGCCACCACCCGCCCCACGCCGTCCGAGAGCGGGATGAGCGGCAGGCGCTGCTTGGGGTTGTACGTGCCCTCGACCATGAGCAGGTCACGAAAGTTGAGCGACATCGCCGACATCTGCACGACGATCTGCCCTGGCCCCGGCGTGGGGTCGGGGCGCTCCACCCGCCGCAGGCCCACATCGTCGTCACGCTCCTGAAGCGCAAACGGCGGGGGATGAGCCCGCCGCGCGCCGTGTGAAAGAGGCCCTTGGCCCCGAAGGATCAGCCCTCGCAGTCACCCATGAGCGCGTAGTCCACCTCGATGGTGGAGCCGCCCTCGGGGACGTAGCCATCGGCGAAGTCAACAGAGTTGGTGGCGTAGTTGTACGACCAGCCCGTGACCACGGCGATGCCGTCCACCTTGACCTCGATGGAGTCCTCGACGGGGTTGTCGGTGAGCTCGAAGGAGGTGAGGTCGGCGGCGGAGTTCTCAGCGAGGACCTCCATGCTGGAGCCGAAGTCGGCGGCGCAGATGGAGAGGAAGGTGCCGCCCGTGGCCAAGGTGGCCTCGTAGAAGCCGGTGTAGGGCTCGTTGCCGCCGCAGCCCGTGGGGTAGTCGCCGCCGATGGCGTGCATGACCATGTCGTCGGGGTCGGCCTTCATGCTCTGGAAGAGCGAGATGTAGTAGGTGTAGGGGTTGATCGACTGCTCACGCTCGTCGGACACACCCACCAAGGCCAAGGTGCCGTCTTCGCGGTAGAAGCCCTCGTTGCAGCCGCCGGAGCCGATGTTGGAGGACTTGAGCGCCGCCTCCAGCAAGGTGAAGGCCATCTCGGTGTAGCCGCCCATCTTGGGGCAGGACGAGCCGCCGTAGTCCAAGCAGGCCATGGTCGAGAAGATGGACTGCTGGTCGGACTCGGACATCGTGTTGTCGATGTAGGTGTCGGAGCCGAGGATGCAGCCGTTGTCGGCGACGACGGCGGCGACGTGGTAGTCGGCGTCCATCGCGGCGAGGGTAGAGACGAAGGTGGTGAAGTTCGCGCCGACGTTGGCGACGTCGTCGTACATCGAGCACGACCAGTCGATGGCGAAGATGATGTCCGTGGAGCCGTTGATCGGCTGCTCAAAGACATCGACCGTCTCGCCGTACAGCGCGCCGACGCCCTTCTGCGTGGCCATGACCGTGGGCGCCGCGGGGTCGTTCGAGGTGACGGTGATGTACTGAACGTCGCTGTACTCATCGAGCGGGGCGTAATCGACCCACACGTCCAGAGAGGCGCCGGGGGCGATGGACCAGGGCAAGGCGCCGTTCACGTCTTCAGCGGCGTCGAAAACCAGGTCCGTCGAGGCCGTGTTGGCCGACAGAGACTCGACGATGAGCTCGTCGTTGCCGATGTTGGAGATGGTCAAGGGCTGGAGGTTCTCACAGCCGATGTACAAGGTGCCGAAGTCGTAGCTGATGGGGTCGATGTCGATGACCGGGGCGATGCCTTGGCCGATCAGCTCCACCTCAGCGACGGGCTCATCGGGATCGTCGGAGGAGATGAGCAAGAAGGTCGTGTCGTCGGCCGAGGTGACCGGGCGGTAAGTGACGGCGAGGGTGGTCTCACCATCGGGGACCACGAGCACCGAGCCGACGGCGCCGATCTCGAAGGGGGCCTCTTCGTCTTCGAGCTCGATGGAGTAGATGTGCAGGTCGGCGGTGCCGACGTTGCCGATGGTGACCGTCTGGGAGGAGGAGGCGCCCTCGGTGACGGACAAGGAGCCGAAGCTCACCGTGGTGGGGTTGGGCTCGATGTCCGGCGCGCCGTTCTCGTCGATCTCATCGACGCCGTCGTTCGTCTTCTCAAGATCGTAGTCAGGGGTGCAGCCGAAGAGCGCCAGGGCCACGATGGGCATGAGGTGCGAAGGGCGGTTGAACGAGCGCATTGGGACTCCTTCACGGGTTGGCGCATGGGGGAGCGCCGACGAACGTTGGGATTATACAGCGAAGCGAGGCGGGAGCGTAGCAGGTTTTGCGGCGAGCGGCCCAAGTTGTAGGCCGCTTCTTTGGCCCCCACTACGCGAGGCTCCGCGGGGGTGTGACGACAAGTTCTTGACGATCGACAAGACGGCGCGTGTGCCCGCCGCGCGCCTCGTCGGTCCATGGCCCGCAAGATCCCCGGCGCCACTAGGCTATTCTGCGAGTTCTGCCCAACACCCCGAGCCCAACACCCCGAGGAGGATCCCCCATGTCCCTCTCCGCCTCGCTGCTCCTGATGCTCTCTTGCGCGTCGGAGGACTACGTCCGGCTCTACCACACCGAGCCGATCGCGCCGTCGCTCACCTGGGCCCAGGTCGAGTCCATGGACTTTATGGGCCCAACGCTCATCGACGGCGGCGTCAACTTCACGGTCTACTCCGAGAACGCCGAGCGAATCGAGCTGATGCTCTTTGAGGACCCCGAGTCTGAGCTGCCCACACGGCAGATCCCTCTGACGCGCGCCACGGACACGGGCGCGCTGTGGAACGTCTTCGTCGAGGGCATCGGCGTGGGCCAACATTACGGCTACATCGCCTGGGGCCCCAACTGGACCTACGATCCCTCCTTCGTGCCCAACTCGTTCGTCGGGTTTAAGGCCGACGTAGACGAGGACGGCAACCGCTTCAACCCGAACAAGCTCCTCTTTGATCCTTGGTCCAAGGCGATTCACCGCGATCACGACTGGGGCAAAGGCACCACGTCCACGGGCCCCTTCGGCTGGCAGAACACCTACGCCGCGGGCTCAAAGAGCGTGATCGTTCAGTCCGACTACGAGTGGTCGGCGGAGGAGGCCGCGTGGCGCGCGGCGCGGCAGAGCGGCGAGCACGCCGGCCACGGCTGGGAAGACCTCATCCTGTATGAGGTCCACCTCAAGGGCATGACCGCCAACTTCGCCAGCGGCGTGAAGTACCCCGGCACCTTCCGCGGCCTGGGCGAGATGGCGGGATACCTCAAAGACCTGGGCATCAACGCCGTCGAGCTTCTGCCGATCCACGAGAAGCCCTTAGACGGCGGCTATTGGGGCTACAACAACCTCAACTTCTTCGCCCCCGAGAACGCTTACTCCGCCGAGTACCAGTCCACGGGCCGCCCCTTGGAGGTGCTCGACGAGTTCAAGTGGATGGTGGATGAGCTGCACAAACACGACGTCGAGGTGATCATCGACGTGGTGTACAACCACACCGGCGAGGGCGGGCTGTGGCGGGAGAAGCTCTACTTTGAGAGCAACAACTCCGATTACACCGTCAACTTCGACCCCAAAGAGATCGCCGGGCTGTACTCCTTCCGAGGCCTCGACAACCAGGCCTGGTACATGCTCGCCGGGGAGAACCAGTATTATTGTGGCAACACCGGGGTAGGGAACCAGACGCGCCCCAACCACACGCCCATGCGCCGCCTGACGATGGACTCCCTGCATTATTATGTGGAGGAGCTGCACGTGGACGGCTTCCGCTTTGACCTCGCGGGCATCTTGGGTGAGCCCGAGGGCTGCACAAACCGCAGCCCCTCCCAAGACGAGATCCGCGAGATGGTGATCCAAGAGATCGCCGACGACCCCATCCTGCAGGCCTACAACACCCGCATCATCGCCGAGCCCTGGACGGCGGGGGGCAGCGGCCCCGGCATCGGCGGCTTCCCCAAGGCGACCAACAGCGACGCCGTCGGCTGGGGCGAGTGGAACCCCTACTTCCGCGACTGGTGGCGCAGCTTCGTGAACCAGTCCGATGGCTACTGGGGCCTCAACTCGACGGCCACCGGCGGCGTAGACGGCGGCACCGTGCTCACGGGCACCGAGCCGGTCTATGGCTGGAACGACCGCAAGCCGTATCACTCGGTCAACTTCATCACCGCCCACGACGGCTTCACGATGTACGACCTCGTCTCGTACCCCGAGAAGCAGAACGGCTGCGGCGTGCTCAACCAGATCTGCTGCGACGACCCCACGAGCGCTTGGTGTGACGAGAACAGCGGCGAGAGCCACAACCGCAGCACAAACTGGGGCGAAGAGCAGCTCAAACGCCAGATGATGCGCAACTTCTTCGTGGCGATGATGATCGCCCACGGCACGCCGATGATCCTCGGCGGCGACGAGTGGATGCGCACCCAGTACGGCAACAACAACGCCTACTCCGACTGGGCCGACAACGAGTGGAACTGGCACCGCTGGAACGAGTGGCAGTCGTCCTACAACTGGGACCGCTACCGGATGCACGACTTTGTGCGGGATGTCATCCGTTTCCGCAAAGAGCGCACCTACGCCTTCGCCCCGACAGAGTACGGCGGCGGCATGGCCTTCGCCTGGAAGAACGACCAGAACGTCGACATGAGCGGCGATGACTGGTCCACACGCCACATGGCGATTCATTATTATGGCGCGGGCGAGGGCTGGAAGCAGATGATGATCCTCATCAACATGGAGGACTACGACGTCTCGTTCTCGCTGCCGTCTGGGCTGGGCTGGGCGCGCATCATCGACACCCAGGCCTACTTCGACATGCCCGGCAGCTACGGCGATGATGACCCAAGTGGACGATCGTGGTGCTTGAGGAGCAGTGACCAATCCCCCCCGAACGTGTGAACCCCCATCGCCGACCGCACCCCCGGTCTGGCAGGAGCGAGCGCGGTGAGCGAATCGATTCTCCGCAGATCCCTCATCCTGAGCGGCCTCTTCGCCCTGAGCGCGGCGTCGGCGCCTGACGCCATCGCCGGTCGCGCCGAGGTCGGCGGGTACTTCCGCGTCTCGGCCCGGCCCGATCTCCAAGGCGGCAACGGGCGTCTCGGCTATTGGAACCTCTACGGTCGCCTGATGAACGAGGGCTCTTACGCCGCCGTCGAGATGAAGTTTGACGTGCTCGAACGTCAACCTCTGGCCAAAGACCCTTGGACGTCCTTGCACCTGCGCATCGAGGGCGGCTCGGTGTCCAACGCCGACGCGGGCAACGGCTACCTCAACAACTACCGGGTCTCCCAGCTCTACGCCCGGGCGGGCAACGTGCTCCTGCCCGATGTGACCTGGCAGGTGGGCACCCTCGATATGTTTATGGGCGAGCTGGGCATGTACGACATGCGCCCGGCGCAGATCTTCTTCGACACCGTCGGCCTCAGCGCCCGGTACGAGAAGGGCCCCGTGGACCTGCTCTTGGGGGTGGGTGACTCGGGGTATTGGCAGCGTGGGGCGAGCTACCACGCCATGCCCACGGCGGGCGGGTATCTGCGGATGCGCCTCGGCAGCCACGTTGAGCTGGGCGGCGGCGGGCAGTATCGATTTCAGCCGATGACCGAAGGCCACCGCTTCGCGCCGCACAACACCCCCGGCGTGGCGTATGAAGATTATCTGCGCCAAGAGGTCACCGAGCGCTGGTTTGAGGAGAACCCCAACGAGCTGCGCGACTTCCCCAACCCCGTGCCGACGAGCGCCCAGAGCGGCCAGCTCATCGGTTATCTGGGCTTTGGTGGCCTGGGCCCCCTGCGCTGGAACAACACCTTTGTGCGTTATGAGAAGATGCACCCCCAGCTCTCCACCACGGAGACGTATGAGGGCACATCCTACACGATCTACACGAACGATCTCACCGATGAGCGCACGATGTTGCTCTTGGGCAACGAGATGCAGCTTCGGCTCATCCCCCAGCGCCTTGACGTGGTGTGGGCGGCCCTCTACGGCCAACACCAAGACGGCGACAACGACATCGCGCCGTCAGATCACGACCGCTGGTACGCCTCGACCGTGCTGCGCACCCAGATCTACCTGAACGACACCGTACACTTGTTGGTGGAGTCGAGCGTCGCCCGGGAGGTGTCGCTCAACGGCAACGCTTACCGGGAGCACGCTGACTCGATCTTCGCCAGCGAAGGGGGGCTGCCCGACACCCGCGGCTTGGAGTACGGCGACACCGACACCCGCGACACCTGGCAAGGCAAGACGGGGATCGTGTTTAACCCCCTCGGCCCCGGCGTGTATGTGCGGCCCTCGCTGCGGCTTCTGTACGGCGTTCAACACTCCAACCAGAACAACGCCTTCGGCAGCGCATTCGTCGACACCCAGGACCAGTTCGCCGACTTCAAGTCTGTAGAGCGTCACTGGCACCACCTCGGCTCTCTGGAGATGGAAGCATGGTTCTGACCCGTCGCGCGGCGCTCGGCGCGTTCCTCGGCGCCGCCCTTATCGGTCTCGCTCCGGGCTGTCTGCCCAAGACGCCCCCTGTTCGTGCGGCGACGGCGACGGCGACGGCGCTGTGTGTGGTGCTCACGAAGGTGAACGACGGCACGCTGACCTCGGCCCCGGCGAGCCTCAACAAGGGGCTTGAGGAGGAGCTCATCGCCCGAAACCTCACCCCGAGCCTCGTGGAGATCGACGCCGCCGCCGCGGACGCCTTTCGTGCACGCCGCTCGACGCCGCAGCGGGTGGAGTGGCTAGTCAACAAACGCGCCGACGCGGCCTTGATCGTGCTCGTCGAGGCCCAGGTCGAGTATTACACCCAGATCAGCGGGCGTTTCCGCTGGACGGTGGACGTGCGCGTGACGGCCTCCCCGGCGTCAGACCTCAGCCAAGCCGTACAGTCTGAGTTCTCGGTGCCCGTGGCCTTGCAGTACCAGCACGAGCGTGAAGAGGTGGCCTTGGAGGAGGCGGGCCCGGTGATTGAGCGGCAGGTCGCGAGCGTGCTCGATCAGCTCGTCGGCGGGCTCAGCGCGCCATGACCGGCGGCGGTCGCCTTGGGCTGGCGGCGCTGGGGTTGGCGCTGGTCTCCTGCCATGGCCGAGACAGACCGCCCGGGGAAGAGGCCCCGCTCACCGGCGTGCGGCCCCAGCGCGCCGATGACCTCGTCTACTTCGTGTTTGTGGACCGCTTCGCCAACGGTGACCCCACCAACGACAAAGACGCCGACCCGTCCGACCCTCAGGCCTGGCACGGCGGAGACTTAGAGGGGGTGATTCAGCGCCTCGACCACCTCGCCGCGCTGGGCGTGAAGACGCTCTGGCTCTCGCCGATCTTTCTGTGTCAGGATGAGAAGTTCTACGGCTGGGGCGCCTTTCATGGCTATTGGGTGCGTGATCTTCGCCAGATTGACCCCCGCTTTGGCGACGAGGCCACGCTCAAGCGCCTCTCTGAGGCCGCCGAGCGCCGGGGGATGCGGCTGGTGCTCGACGTCGTCTACAACCACACGAGCTTCGACGCCGCGGCCTTGACCGAGCACCCCGACTGGTACAACCCGGCCTTGACGATCGAGGACTGGAACGATCCCGAGCAGCTCGTCAACCGACAAGTGCACGGCTTACCCGATCTCAACCAGTCAAACCCCGAGGTGTACGCCTACCTTCGGGACGCGACGTTGAAGTGGGCGCTGGGGTTTGGTGTAGACGGCCTGCGCATCGACGCCGTGCGCCACATGCCCACTGAGTTTTTCGCCCGCCTGCACAACGACCTCCGCGCCGCCGCGCCGGGCCTGTGGACCCTCGGCGAAGACTTTCAGGGCGACCCCCGCCTGCTCGCCGCCACCTTCGCCGGGGGCGGCTTCGACGGAATGTTTGACTTTCCCCTGCGTTACGCGCTCATCGACAGCCTGTGCCGCGGCGCGCACCTCGGGCGTCTGGGCTCTGTGCTCGGCAGCGACCGACTGTATCAACACCCCGAGGACCTCGTCACCTTCTTAGACAACCACGACATGCCCCGTGTGTTGACCGAGTGTGGGGGTGACCAAGACGCCGTGCGCCGGGCCTGGGTGACCCAGATGGCGCTGCGGGGTGTGCCCGCGCTCACCTGGGGGGCGGAGCTGCATCTGGAGGGCGGCGAAGAGCCCGACAACCGCCGCGACATGCCCTGGGAGCGCGCTGGGGACGTAGACCCAACCCTCAAGGCCCTGATTCAGCTCCGTGAGGCCAACCCTTGGCTGCGTGATGCCCCGTCTCAGGTGCTCCGGGTGGATGAGGCCGGGCTCACCGTGCTGCGGGCGGGGCCGGAGTCGGTCGCGCTTCTGGAGCTGAACCTCAGCGACGTCGAGCGCCCTTCAGACCAGCTCGGCCCGGGGCCGTGGGTGGGGGTGTCGTCCTCAGGCGCTGGCTGCGCGGGCCCGGTGCCGCCTCGCTCGGCGCGTATCTGTGTCGGAACAATGCCCGGCGAGGTCTTGGCGTCGATGACCCTCCGGGTGCTCAACCCCGCGCCAACACGGCTCACCCTGCGTGTGGCCGAGGCGTCGGAGGGCCTCATCGTCGTCGGCTCGGCGCCCGAGCTCGGCGCCTGGTCCCCCGAGGCCGGCGTGGCGTTCACCCCCGACGCCAGCGGGGGACTGAGCGCCACCATCGAGGCGCCCGCGGGCACCGTCTTCGCCTACAAGCTCGTGCGGCGTGGGACTGACGGCGCGGTCACCTGGGAGGAGCGCGGCGACCGCTACGCCTTGCTCAACGAGCACGCGGAGCTGGCGTTGCGGTGGGGGGAGTGAGCGGGCGGGCTCGCGGGGGCCTGAGCGCCGCCGAAGGGGCCGCTTGGCCAAGCTGGAGGTGCGATGATCTTCCTGTACCATCTGCTGATGCTGTTTCGATTCTTTCGGAGGCGCCGCACGCCGCTTCCCCGTCGTGTGTGGTGGCCGCTGATCCGAGAGGACAAACGTGTGCTCGACCGCCTCGGCGTCCTCGCGCCCCTCGTGAGCGAGCCTGGGGGCTGGGGCTGGATCACCGTCTCAGAGTCCGTGGAGGCGCTGGAGTATTTGAGGTCGTTTGTAAAGCTCATGCAGAGGGTCCTGAGCGAGACGAGCCGATTGACGTCCCTCGCCCCGACGGACTGGCCGAATCAAGTCTGCGTGGATGAGCTGGTGATGCTCGCCGGGGCCGGAGATTACGCCTTCTTCGCGCTGCGATACGCTGACGGAGAGGTTGTGGAGGCCATCGCGTTTGGGCACCTTGGGCCGCGTCATCCCTGGACGCCGATCGACCTGGACGCGCTGTTGTTGGAGTGAGGGGCCGAGGTCTGGCTTTGATTTTGGCAGCCCCGATTCTTGACCCCCACCAACGATGACCGCCGCTGTATACTGCTACGGCGAGTCCAGGAGAAGGTCATCCATCCCGCGTAGGCAGCGTGTAATCTTCGTGTCAGTGGGCCGCCACGACACGCGCGGCCTAGTCCCTCAAACGTGCTTCGATGAAGGTGTCAAAGAAGGAGCGATGGTGACGCGTCTCATCAACTTGATCGTGCTTGTCTTCGCTGGATGCCTCGCCCTGCGGCCTCCAGAGACACCGCCCGCGCCTGAGGATCCCGCGCTGGCGGCCGTCGCGGCCACGGCGGACTGTCCAGGCGCCGTGGTGACGCGGTTGAGCCGGGGCCGAGGAGGCGCGATCAGCGTGGGGCTTCTGAGCTTTGAGGGGTGCGGACGATCGGAGACTTACGCTTACGGGGCGGATGGGGTCGCGTTCGCGATTGACGGGCCGATTCGCCTCTCCCAAGACGACCTATCGGCCGACCTCCGGGTGATCTGTCCCCATTCAGGTGGATTTAGGGACGCCTTCTGGATTTACGCATCGGAGACGGTGACCGGAGATGCTGGGTTTCCTTCGGGCTGGTTTTATCCTTGGGAGGTGCCGAGTGATCTCGACGGAGTGGCGCTGGCGACCGAGCTGCTGCGCAGGCTCCCAGCGTCGGACATCCCGGACGAGCAGCTCGACCCGCGCCTCTCATCTCCGCTCGACGACGTCCATCTGCTATGGTTACCGGACAATGAGGTGATGTGTTTACGCGTTAAGGCCCCGAGCGGCGAGGTCATCCTCTACGAGTGTGTGAACATGGCCAAAGCAGCGCCGAAGCCAGATCTTTCCCTCTGTGGGGCGGTCCCATCGTCTCGCAAGCTGGCGCCGACCGCTGTACACTGAGCCCCGACGCGTAGGACCTTGAGCCGATGAACCGCCAGACCCCTCTGACGCGGAGCGTGTGATGATAGACCTCGAACAGATCGCCCCTGAGGGCCTAACAGAGCAGATCAGGCGCGACCTCAACCTCTTGACACCGGACGAGCAGGTTCAAGCGGTCAAGTTTTTGGACGAGCTGCGTAGACTGTTGGCGGGATCGGCCTCGCCCGATGAGTTTGCGCGCCAGCTGCATGAGCTGCTGCTTACGTTTCATGTGCCCCACGCCCAGCGGCCCAACGTGGGGCCGATGCTCGACGATTTCCCTCAGCGTCCACCCGAGGTCGTTCAGGGCCCAGCGGGGGTTGATCTGTCGATGTTCATCTGTACGGATCCTCTCTTTACGTTCAGGTTTGAGGACGACGAGTGGCGTGTGACCATGCTGGAGGACGTGTCGTTTATCAGCGCATACACTCCGCTTCGCTACAAAATGTTCGACCGGGAAGCTGCGCCAGTCCAGCTCTGGTGGGAGCTCTTCACGGGTTGGGATTCGATCATGGGCGCTCCATCCCCTTCATCAACCGTGCGTCCTTAGGATGTGTGCGGGAGCGGATCCCCGGTCTCTTGGGCGTTGCGCCCTCGGCGAGCACGGGAAAAGGCCTCCGCGTCTCCAAAACTCGGCCGGGGAGGGTATGATCGTGCGCTCAAGCCCAGCAGAGACGAACCACTTCCCGACGAGGCCGACTTCCTCCAACCCGCGTGAAGGCCCCTGATGAACCTGCTCCTCTTCTTGCTCTCATGTCATTCTGTTCGGTCGCTGGGGCTGAACGAGCGCTTGGGGCAGCGCTGGGGCGAGCTCGACTGGCAGCCGGAGACGAACAACGCGCCCCGAATCGCCATTGAGCACGGGTTTGACGAGCTTGAGGACGCTTGGCGCGCGGCGACCGCGCTGCTGGCGATCGAGCGGCTGCCGGAGGCGCAGAGAGCGCCGCTCCTGGGGTATCCCGTCGTGTTCTCACGGGAGACGACGGGATGGGGTGGTGAGCGCTGCTTCTCCACGGCGCTGCCGATGCCCGACCAGGAGGGCTGCTATCTGTTGCCCTTCGAGCTCGCCGCGCTAGACACCGTCTGGCTGCGCTCGCCGAGCCGGCCCGCCGCGGTGCGGCCTGCGGTGTTTGGCGGCGCTCACGGGCTGACCTTTGTCTGCCTCCCCGAAGAAGACAGACCGTCACCCTGGTTGAGGCCCAAAGACGGACGCACCCCGGTCGCGCGGGTTCCTGGAGGGGTCCCAGACGAACAGTGTCCCAACGCGCCGACGATGGCGCTCGCCACGGGCGAGACGGCCTCTTGGGTCCGCTTCTCAATCGACACCATCCCAATGGAACGATTGGAGCTGCTCTTGGAGGAGCCTCCGGCCTGGCGGCCCGCCTCACCGGCCGAGCGTCTGTGGGAGCAGAGCACCGCGAGGGCGGACGGGGTGGAGTTTTTTCGGGTGCGTGACCGAATCACCGGGGTGAGCGTCGTGGCGCCGACCGAGTTTGTACGCCCCGGAACCTCTAATCGCCGCTCATCTCGCCTGCTCTACGACCTAAACGCCTCCGGGGTCTATGAGCTGGAGGTGCTGGTCAGCGTCACCGGCGGCCTCGTGGGGCGCTTTGACGGCGACGAAGACGGCACCATCGACTCCTGCTGGTTCTGGGACTCCTCCGCCTACCCAGCCCCCTCGTGGATCGTTCTACAGAAGGATTGCCCTGACCCGCGCGGTGGCCCTTAGCCGCGCGGCAGAGAGTCCAGCGCCTGAGGCATCGCAGCTCAATCACAACCACACCGAGTGAGGCCCCCATGATTCATGAGTCGAAGAGGCGGCAAGCGCTCCTGGCCATCCAGGCCGTGATGATCGGCGGCCGGACCATGGCCTATTCAAAGGCCGACCACAAAGACATCGCCCGGGTGCTGGACATCGGTGAGTACCTGGTGTCGCTGTTCATCGAGAGCAGCGATCGAACCGAAGACTTTCGCGAGAACTTGGTCGAGCTCGCGAACGCCTATGAGGAGCTGGGGTGGGCCATCGCTAAGTTTGATGCGGACTGAGCACGGATGGAGCGGCCCCATCGCCGCCCAACCGCTGAGCGCGCTCAACAAACGCGCCCAGCGGGGAGGGGGTCGGCGCTCAGGGACACATGACGGTGAGGTCGTCGATGTAGTGGTAGTTGCTCGACCCGCCCGTGGCGCCGGTCACGCCGACGCGCAGCTCGCTGTAGGGGAAGGAGCTGAGCGTGTGGGTGAACAGGGTGGTGCCGTCTAGCGCCACGGTGATGGTGCTGCCGGACTTGGTCATCTCTAAGAAGAACTCGCCGGCGTCCTCGATGGTGGGGATGGCGGAGCTGGTGGCGTAGACGCTGAGGTTCGAGGCGTCTATCAGGGCGATGTGGTTGCCGTCGGGATCCCAGCCGCCGTTCTCGTAGGTGTCGACCTCCACCGCGTAGCCGGTGAGGGTGAGCACGCCGAAGCCGCCGCCCGCGCTGCCGATGGCCGTGGCCGCCGTGGAGGGGTCGAGGAGCGCCAAGGAGAGGCCGTCCGCGCCGGTGCCGCCGCCGCCGCCGGTAGAGAAGTTGAACGAGA
Source organism: Myxococcota bacterium (assembly GCA_023150775.1). Classification (GTDB taxonomy): domain Bacteria; phylum Myxococcota_A; class UBA796; order UBA796; family CAJQPC01; genus JADKFE01. The sequence goes on along the minus strand of JAKLKE010000107.1, from coordinate 1,024 downwards.
CGTAGAGATCGTCGGCGGGCACGGTGTCGTTCAGCAGGGCCGTTGACACCTTGCCGACCACGGCCTCGGTGAGCGAGAGGTAGCCGTTGCCGCTCGACGTGGCCCAGGTGCCGTCGCCGTTGACGGTCAGGTCGCTGGGCAGGCCGCTGTCAAAGCCGGTCTCAAAGTAGATGACCTGGTCGATGACGCTGTCGCAGTCGTTGTCGACGTCGTCGCAAGACTCCACGGCGGCGGGGTTGATGGACGCGTCGGTGTCGTCGCAGTCGCTGGCGTCGGCGTCGTCGTACCAGCTTGAGCGGGACGAGGGCAGCAGGCTGGAGTCGTCGTCGTCGATGAGGCTGTCGCAGTCGTTGTCGAGGGTGTCGCAGATCTCCGTGGCGCCGGGGTTGATGGCGCCGTCGCCGTCGTCGCAGTCGGTGCCGCTGGCCGTGAAGCCGCTGGGGAGCTCACAGGCCAAGGTCGTGACGTCGGGGTCGCCGTAGAGGTCGGAGTCGCCATCGGCGTACCAGGTCGTGGCCGAGCTGGGGTCTAAGGAGCCGTCATCGTCATCGACGGCGCTGTCGCAGTCGTTGTCGAGGCCGTCGCAGATCTCCGTCGCGGCGGGGCTCACCGCGGCGTCGCCGTCGTCGCAGTCCTCAGCGTTGCTCACCGCGCCCGATGGGGTGGCGCAGCTCAGGGTGGCGGCGGCGGCGTCACCGTAGCCGTCTCCATCGGCGTCGGCGTAAGAGGTGGCGCCGGTGCTGAGATCGACGCTGTCATCATCATCGTCGATGAGGCTGTCGCAGTCGTTGTCGCGGCTGTCGCAGATCTCCTGGGCCGCGGGGTTCACGGTGACGTCGCCGTCGTCGCAGTCCGTCGCGTCGGTGACGTAGCCCGCGGGCACCTCACAGGCGGCGATGTCGTAGTCGGCGTCGCCAAAGCCGTCGGCGTCGGTGTCGGCGTAGGAGGTGGTCGTCACGCCCTCGTCGATGGCCCCGTCGCAGTTGTTGTCGCGCTCGTCGCAGACCTCGACGGCGTTCGGGTT
>JAKLKE010000106.1 GCA_023150775.1 Myxococcota bacterium | reverse complement strand
GTCTCCAACTCGTTCCAACGGCTTGGAGAGCTCTGGGGACACATCCCCAGCTCGTTCCAACGGCTTGGGAAGCTCCGGCGACACGTCCTCCGCCCTCTCCGGACGTCCAGCGGGCCCCGCGGGCGCCTCCGGCACGCTCACCGCCTCCCGCGCCGCCGGTCGGGCGAAGCGTGGCAGCTCGGGCAGCTCCTCCGTCTCTCCGCCGTCGCTCTCGCCAAGCTCAGCGGCGCGCGCCCGGCGCGGCGCGGGCGACTCGCGCAGGAGCGTCTGCGAGCGGGGCCGAGGATCCCGGCTGGGCGCCGCGGGGAACAGGGGCGCGGCGGGGATCGGCGGGCTCAGGCTCAAGAGCTGGCTCGCGGCGAAGAGGCCCGTCGGCGTCACCCGAGGCAGCTCGGGCACCGGGGCGGCCCGGGCGGTGAGGCGCAAGGGCTCCGACCAAGCGCGCAGCGCCACGCCGAGGCCCCGCGCCCGCAGCATGTCGCGGAGGAGCTGATCGCCGTCCAAGTTCGCCCGGCGCAAGAGCGCGTAGATCGCCTGCCGCGCCGAGCACGCGGGCTGCAGGCGCAGCTTGGGCAAGCTCCGGGAGAGGCCCTCCAACACCACCTTCACGCCGAGGGGGCTCAAGGCGCCGGCCTCGGGGGTGGCCTTCAGGGCCTGGCTCGGCCAGCCGCCGCCAAGCCAGTACCGCAAGAGGCCGCCGAGCCCGAGGCTGTCCGTCGCCGGGGTGATCGCGCCGCCTTGGGGCTCGGCGAGGGGGGCCTGCCGGGGCGCGGGGCGGATCCGCAGCACACCGTGGCGATCAAAGAAGATCCCCGCCGGGCTCAGCTCCCCGAAGGCGCCGCCCTGATCGTGGACAGGCTCTAGCGCCTCGGCGACGAGCGCGGTGAGCGCCAAGGCCAAAGGCAAAGGAAGCGGCGCCTCGGGGCAGATCCCCTCCACACGCTGAATGAGCAGGTCGGCGCCTTCAGCGCGGAGGGCCAAAAAGGCGCCTCCTTGGGGCAAGCCCGCGAGGCGTCGAGCCTCGGAGACGCCGACAGGCACACGGTCCCAGCCGGGCTCGTCGGCCCCCGGTCTGGAGAGGGAGAGGGGCACATCTTGGCGGCGGTCCTGGCCTTGGCCCGGCCGCGCTCCATCGTCGGAGGGTCGTTCCATGAGGTCAGTATACGGCTCGCTCAAGGCTTTGGGAGCCTCGGGTGTTGAACTCCAGGCAGCGCAGGGTTACCCGCTCAGCTCGCCAAGCGTCGCTCGGACCTGCCAGAGAGAGCTCCATGAACCGCGTAGAGACCGCCATCGCCCAAGGCCGCTGCCTTTTAGTCGTCAGCGCCCGCCTTCTTCAGGAGCCCGAGGTGCTCGCTGAGCTGCGTCGTCGCAGCACGATCCCCTCGATGTCGCTCGGCGCGGACGTGGTGTCCCCCGCCAAGCCGCTGAGCGCCGAGGCCCTCGCCCCGGTCACCTCCGGCCAAGGCGGCGTGCTCGTGCTCGTCGAGCCCGACGGCACCACCGACGCCCGCGCCTTGGAGGAGCTCTCCTCTCTGGTGAAGGCCTCGGGGCAGAGCCCCCGCCTCGTCGTCGTGGCCCGCTCGTTCAACCCCTTCTCCCTCCCCATGGCCATGCGGCTCATGAAGATGGATCACGAGAAGGCCCGGGCCAAAGACTTCCTCTCCGGCTTGCCTGTGCCCGCCGGTCAGGCCGTCGCCGCGCCCGCCCCGGCCCCCGCCGAGCCCCCGCGCCGCGGCCGCCCCATCGAGCTGCAGCAGGTCCAGGCCGCCCACGCCAAGGCCGTGAGCAACCTCGGCCACGCCAACCAGAAGAAGGGCGGGCCCAGCGCGCCACACTTCAACTTTGTCGGCCGTGAGCGTGAGCTGCCCGAGCTCGTCGCCCTGTTCAAAGAGGCGGGCCCCATCGCCGTCGTCGGCGCGAGCGGCGTCGGCCGTCGTTGGCTCATCGAGACGGCCTTCGAGACCCTGAAGACCGAAGGCACGCCGCTGACGGTCTTGCCCGAGGTGCACCTGCAGCGCGGCGTCGGCTTCGACACCGTCGTCGCTCGCCTCGCTGAGGTCGCTGGTGACGAGGATCTGAAGGCGCTGGTCAACAGCCGCGAGCCCGTCGCCCCGGCCCTGATCATCGAGCGCCTCATGGCCGCCCTGCAGAACGAGTCCTTGGCCGACAAGGTGATCGTCCTGCGCGGCTTGGACTCGGCGCTCGGCCCCGACGACGCCATCTGGTCTCAAGACCGCACGGGCCTGCTCCTGCACGCCCTGCTCACCCAGGTCGTCGCCCTGCGGGTGGTGTTTGTCTCCACCAAGGCGCCGGTCTTCTACAAAGAGGGCCAGCGCCTCGCCCTGCGCGTCTTCCGCGTCGAGGGCCTGCGCGGCCGTGAGCTGTACTCGATCTTTGAGGGCTGGCACGCCGGCGACGTCCCCCGGGACAAGATGGGCGAGGTCTTCAACCAGACCGCCGGTCACCCCCTCGCGACGCGGCTCTACGCCGTGGCGTGGCGCGACACCGAGAAGCGCGACAAGCTCCTCGACGACAAGAAGTTCCTCAAGATGAACCAGGCCGACAACACGGCCCCGGTCATCGAGCACATCCAGAGCGCGCTCCGGGCGATGCCTGAAGACATGCGTAAGGCGCTGTTTTTGGTCGGCCACAGCCCGCTCTCGCTCACGGGCAAAGAGCTGGGCGACCTCGGCATCTCCCGGGACGCGCGCATCCGCCTGCTCAACCTGGGCCTGCTCGACAGCCTGCCGGGCAACCCCGACGAGCGCCGGTTCTACATGCACGACCTGGTCGCCGAGGCCATCGGCCGCCGCGACCTCAGCGAGTACGAGCTCCTGGAGCAGGTGGGCCCCGTGCTCTCCAAGCGCCTGGAGTCCACCGCCGGCGTCGAGAAGATCGCGCTCACCCAAGAGCTCAACCGGATGCTCGTGGCCGCCCGCAAGGTCCGCGCCCGCCTGGAGACCGGCTACCCCGACAACGACCCCGTCGTGAACTCCTTGACCGGGCTCCTTCGCAGCCGCCAGCCGCGCCCCGACATGGCTCTGCAGCGGGCGAACGAGATCCTCAAACAAGCCCACGGCAACACCGAGCTGCGCGCGCTCAAGCTGGAGGCCATGGCCGCCAACAACGCGCCTGTGGACGAGCTCAAGACCTGGCTCGCCGAGGCCGAGCGCCTCTGCCCCACGCCGGAGCTCTACCACGCCGCCGCCAACGCCTTCTCCCAGCGCAAAGACGCCCGGGTGGAGGTCATCGAGACGCTCAGCCGCGGCGCCGCGGCCTTCCCCAACGAGGCGCGCCTGCGTCGCCGCCTGGGCGGGGTCTTGTTCGAGGCCGAGCGGTTTGAGGAGGCCGAGGCCGTCCTCCGTGAGGCGATGGATCTCGAGCCCATGGCGCCCGAGGCCTACTCCCGCCTGGGTGAGGTGCTCGTCAACCGTGGCCGTGAGCGCTGGGCCGACGCTGAAGAGGCGCTGCGCTTCGCGATGTCTCTGGAGCCCGAGCGTGGCGTTCACCGCGCCCGCCTGGGCCGCCTCCTGCGGGTGCGGGCCATGGTCTCTGAAGACAGCGCCGCCGCCGCCACCCTGCGTGAGGAGGCCAAGGAGCTCCTGGAGGCCGCGATCAAGGAGTCGAGCCGCTACGGCTGGCCGTTCTTGGAGCTGACCTACCTGCTCCTCGACATGGACGGCGACATGGACCGCGCCGAGTGGTGTCTGCACAAGGCCCACAAGATCTTCGAGGGCAAACACCCCGGCTTGTCCTTGGCGTTGGCCCGGGTCATGGCGCGCACCCGCCGCGAAGAAGAGGCCGAGCAGCGCATCCAGCGCGCGCTCAAGGGCAAGTCCAACCCCCACGAGGCGCACTTCGCCTTGGGTGAGCTGTACTACAGCATGGGCAAGGTCTTCGCCGCCGCGAGCGAGTTCGAGACGGCGATCAACTTCGCCCCTGAAGGCATCCCCGAGCGTGAGCTGTACAAGCTGCGCGCGGCCCAGACCACCCTGCTCATCACGAGCGGCCAGGCCGTCGAGATCGAGAAGGCCGCCGAGGTCGAGCGCGCTGAGCGCGCCCTGCAGCAGGCCGCCCAGGCCGCCGGTGAGGTCAAGCACCAGTCCGATCGTGGCAACACCGTGGTCCGCCGCAAAGGCTCGGGCCGTGGTGGTGAGCGCGCCGCGGGTGGTGGCGAGGCCCGGGGCGGCGGTCGTGGCCGCGGCGGTCGTGGTCAGCAGGCCCAGGCCGTCCAGGGTGGTGAGGCCGCTGGCGCCGAGGTTCCTTCGGACATCACCCCCGATGAGGCGGGTGATGAGGCGAACGACGGCGTCGGCGAGGCGCTGCCCTCCTCCGACGAGATCCCCATGGACGGCGATCCCAGCGCGGAGTGATCCCTCCTCGCTGATCGCACGACACGCTCGGAGCCTCCTCCGGGCGTGTTGTGCTCTGGGCGCCCCCACCGACTTGCCAGCCGCGCAGGCTGAAGCTACGCTGCGGTCGCACCGAGGGCTCCGCCATTGCGTCTGCGCCGCGCCTGAGACCCCGCTCACCCCACCACGTCTTGTGGGTGAGCCTCTCGTCTCGGTGAGGCTGTGCGTGTGACCCTATCGTCGCGCGGGTGAACCTTCGCCGAGACCTCCGTTGATCGCCCCTGGCCTCGCGCCGGTGGGCGCTCCCGTGTGAGGTGTCCATGTCGTCTTCGGTAACGCTCAGCGCGGTCAGCTTCGCCTGGCCCCAGTCCCCCGCCCTCTTTGAGGGGCTCAACCTCACCCTCACCCCCGGCTGGACCGGCCTCGTCGGCGAGAACGGCGCGGGCAAGTCTACGCTGCTCGGGCTCCTCGCGGGCACGCTCCGCCCCCAACGCGGCGCGGTCACCCTGCGGCCCGCCGGGGTGGTCACCCTGTGCGGCCAAGAGGTCGAGCGGCCCGATGCGCTCGTGCTGCGGCTTGAGGGCGCCCGAGACGCCTCGGCCCTGGCGCTGCGGGCGCGGCTGCAGCTCCCGCCGGACGGGCCGGGGCGCTGGCCGACCCTCTCCGTGGGGGAGCGTCGCCGCTGGCAGCTCGCCGCGGCCTTGTGGTCTGAGCCCGACGTGCTGCTCCTCGATGAGCCCAGCGACCCTTTGGACGACGCGGGCCGTGCCCTGCTCCTGAGCGCGCTGCGTCGCCATCGAGGGGTGGGCGTGCTCGTCTCCCACGACCGGGCGCTGCTCGACGAGCTCTGCGGGGTCACGCTGCGCGTCACGCCGGGGCAGGTTCGCCGCTTTGACGAGCCCTACACCGCCGCCGCCGCGCGCTGGCGGGCTGAAGAGGAGGCCGAGCGGCGGCGCTGGGAGGAGAGCGCGCGGCAGCTCAAACGGGCCGAGCACCGCCACGATCAGGCGCGGCGTGACCGAGAGGCGGCGGATCACCAGGTGAGCGCCCGAGTTCGGATGAAGGGCCCCAAAGACTCCGACGCCCGGGGGATCCTCGCCCGGGGCCGCGCCGAGATGGGGGCGGCGGCCCAGGCCAAACGGGCGGCGGCGGCGCGACGGCGGGTGGAGGGGCTCAGCGAGACCTTGGCGCGACCGCCCACCCCGGCGCCTCTGGGCGCGGCGCTGCGCCTGGGCGGGGTGAGCGCGCCCCGGGAGCGCCTGCTCAGCCTGCCCCTGGCGCAGGTGAAGGTCGCCGGGCGGCCGCTCGCGGGGCCGGCTGAGCTGAGCCTCTCCCGCGAGGACCGCGTGTGGCTGCGAGGACCGAACGGGGCGGGCAAGACCACCCTGCTCCGCGCCTTGGCCGAGGCCAGCCGCCTGCCCCCGGAGCGCCTGTTTGTGCTGCCGCAGACCTTCACCGAGGCCGAGGTTCAGGCGCTCTTGGCCGAGGCCCACGGGCTCAGCGCCGAGGCCCGAGGCCAGCTCGGGCATCGCCTCGCGGCCTTGGGCGTGGCGCCGGAGCGGGTGTGGTCAAGCAGGCGGCCTTCACCCGGAGAGGCGAGAAAGCTCGCCTTGGCCCTCGCTCTTCATCGAGAGGTCTGGTTGATGCTCTTGGATGAGCCCTCGAACCACCTCGACCTGCCCTCGGTGGAGCGGCTAGAGGCGGCGCTTGGCGGCGTCGGCGGCGCGTTTGTGCTCGTCACCCACGACGCCCAGCTCGCCCAGGCGACCTGCCGCCGGGTGTGGCGGATCGAGGGCGGCCTGCTCACGGAGGCGCCCCTGACGCGTTGACCGAGGATCGACCGGTCAGATCTTGGCTGGGCGTGGGGCTAAGGGTGCCGCGCCACCTCCCGCGTCCGCCAAGGCCGCGCCAATGCCCCAGCTTCACGACACCTTGTTCCGCGCCATCTTTCGAGATCCCGCCGAGGCCGCCGACCTCGCCCGGGATCTTCTGCCGCCCCCCATCCGCGACGCCTTGGCCTGGGACGCCCTCACGCCCGTGCCAGGGGTGCTGCTGGATGAGCAGCTCCGCGCCCGCATCACCGACCTGCGCTTTGAGGCGCCCTGGCGTGAGGGCGGCCACGCCCAGCTCACCCTGCTCTTTGAGCACCAGTCCCGGCCCGATCCCGAGATGCCGTGGCGGGTTCACCAGTACGTCCAGCGGGTGTGGGAGGAGCACAAGTCACGCGCCCCGAGGGCCTTGTTGCCCCTCGTGCTGCCGATCGTCGTGTTTCACGGCCCGCGCCCGTGGAAGGCGCCACGAAGGCTCTCCGCGCTCATCGACGCCCCCGAGGCGGCGTTGGCGCGCCTCGGCCCCTACGTCCCCGAGCTGCAGCTCTTCTTAGAAGATCTCAGCGCCCGGGCCGACAGCACCCTCCCCGGCCGCGACGGCGGGCGGCTCACCTTGATGCTGCTGCGCCACTCCCACGATCCCGATCTCTGGCCGATCCTCGGCGGGCACCTCGGCCTGCTCTCCGCCCTGCAGCGCCGCCGCGGGGATGGCGCCGCCTTGTCGGTGCTACATTACGTCTACGAGCGCAGCGAGCGCGCGCCCGATGTGGCCTTGTTGGCGGAGGTTCGAGGGATCCTCAACCCGCCCGCCCGGGAGGAGCTGATGCGATACGGTGAGCGGCTTCGGATGGAAGGACGGCAAGAAGGACGGCAAGAAGGACGGCAAGAAGGGCGTCAGGAGGCGGCGGTCGAGTCGGCCCAGCGCGCGCTGCTGAGCGTCGTGCGTGTTCGTTTCGGCGCGCCTCCAGAGTGGGTTGAGGCCAAGATCCTCGCCGCAGACGCGGAGACCCTCCATGGGTGGATCATCCTCGCCGCCGCGGCGCCTAACCTCGACGCCGTCTTCAGCCCGGCCTGAGGGCGAGCCGGGGCGTTGCCGCAGCGACGCCCCTCAACGCCCCTTTCAACCCCCCGTCTCCCGCCGGATGAGCCCCCGCAGCGCCGCGTAGAGCCGCTCCCCCAAGGGCCCAAAGCCCTCCCGATCACAGCTCGGCATCCCCACGACCGGGGCCAGCTCCTTGAGGGTCGAGCAGAGGTAGAGCTCCTCCACGGGCTGGTCCACCCGCAGCGGCGCCACCCGCAGGGGCAAGCCCGCCTCCTGCGCGGCCTCCAGGATCGCCCGCCGCGTCACGCCGTCGAGCGCGTCCCCGTCGAGCGGCGGGGTGATGAGCGCGCCGTCGAGCACCGCGAGCACGTTTGAGCGGCTCGACTCCAGCACAAAGCCCTCCCGGTCGTGCAGGATCACCTCCTCGACCCCCTCGCGGCGTGCGGCCACGGCCCAGAACGCCCGCGCGCCGTGTTTGGCCTCCCCCCGAACAGGCAGGTCCCTGGGCCAGAGGCAGGGCGCGCAGCGCACGGGGCGACGAATCCGGGCGGGATCGACGGGGCTGAGCTCCAGCACCCGGCGGCCCCCAGCGGTCAAGGCGAGCCGGGCGACCTCGTCCTCGCCGAGCTGGTCGAGCAGCTCCGCCCGAAGGAGCGCGAGGGGCGGGATCGGCACGAACAGGGCCGCGGCGGATCCTGCGAGGCGCTCCAAGTGTGCGTCGAGGCGAAACGGGCGCCGGCCATAGCTGCGCAGGGTCTCAAAGGCCGTCCAGCCCAAGGTGAAGCCGGGGTCGTCTACGGGCAGACCGGCCCCGGGCACGCCGTCAACGAAGCTCCTGGCCGACATCACGCCTCCTGCCGCAACTCATGGGACCCTCTTGTGTAACCTCAACGTGACCGGCGTTGGGAGATCACAAGCCTCCCCGGCTCGCCTCGGATAAGCAACGTCCGCACACGTCTACACCCCCCATCACGCCACATTCGGAGTCCATCATGGAGAAGTTCACCGGCGTGGACCTCTACAACATCGACGCGCAGCTCACTGATGAGGAGCGCGCCGTTCGAGACCTCGTTCGGAGCTGGGTTGATGAGCGCATCATCCCGATCATCGAGCAGCACTGTCGCGCGGGCACCTTCCCCATGCACCTCGTCCCCGAGATCGGCGAGATGGGGCTTCTGGGCGCCAACATCGAGGGCTACGGCTGCGCGGGCATGTCCAACGTCGCCTACGGCCTCATCTGCCAAGAGCTTGAGCGCGGCGACTCCGGTCTGCGCAGCTTCGTCTCGGTGCAGGGCAGCCTGGCGATGCACCCCATCCGCAGCTTCGGCACGGAAGAGCAGCGGCTGAAGTACCTCCCCGAGATGGCCGCGGGCCGCATGATCGGCTGCTTCGGCCTCACCGAGCCCGACTTCGGCTCCAACCCCGGCGGCATGTTGACCAAAGCCGTCGATGACGGCGACAGCTACGTGCTCAACGGCGCGAAGATGTGGATCACCAACGGCACCCTGGCCCACGTCGCCGTGGTCTGGGCGAAGCTCAACGGCGAGATCCGCGGCTTCATCGTCGAGAAGGGTGACCCGGGCTTCTCCGCCCCGGAGATGCACGGCAAACACTCGCTCAAGGCTTCAGTCACCTCCGAGCTCGTGTTTCAGGACTGCCGCATCCCCAAAGATCGCCTGCTCCCCGGCGTGAAGGGCCTGCGTGGGCCGTTCTCTTGCCTCAACAACGCCCGCTTCGGCATCTCTTGGGGCGCGCTCGGCGCGGCGATGGCCTGTTACCACTCCGCCGTCGAGTACTCCAAGACCCGCATCCAGTTCGACAAGCCCATCGCCTCGTTCCAGCTCATTCAGATGAAGCTGGCGTGGATGTTGCGCGAGATCACCAAGGGCCAGCTCTTGGCGCTTCACGCCGGCCGCATCAAAGACAAGGGCGAGCTCATCCCCGAGCAGGTCTCCTTGGCGAAGATGAACAACGTCGACATCGCCCTGCAGATCGCCCGCACCGCCCGTGATATCCACGGCGCCAACGGCATCCTCGACGAGTACCCGGTGATGCGCCACATGGCGAACCTGGAGTCGGTGTACACCTACGAGGGCACCCACGACATCCACAACCTCATCTTGGGGCGGTGGATCACCGGGATTCAGGCCTTCACCTGAGCTGATCTGGCAGAGCCCGCGCGGTGTCTTCTCAACGCCCTGACCTCACGCTCCGCCTCGTGCGCCGCCTCATCGGCTGGTTCGCGCCTGGGCGTGAGGTGCAGGCGATGTCAGACCTCACGCACCTGCGCGGCCCGCTGCGCCTCGTGGCGGTGTTCGCCGTCACCGTGGTGCTGCCGGGCCTCGTGCTCGCCTGGCTTAGCTTCCGGTCGGTGCGCGGTGAAGAGCTCGCGGTCGTCGAGGAGGCCAAAGGCCGCGCCGAGCGCGCCGCGGACGCGATGCTGGAGCAGACCGCGGCGATCTTTGAGGAGTTTGAGACCACGGTTCAGCGCCGCCTCGCCTCGGGTCGTAGCCCCCTCGACGCCTTGCCCGAGCTCTCGCCGTTTCTGCGGGTGGCCTTTCGCCTCGATGACAGCGGCGAGCTCGCCGCGCCGTTTGAGCCGCCTCGGGAGCGCCTGCCGGTCAGCTCGGACGTGACGCTCTCTGGGGCCTGGCTTGAGGCCCAGCGCGCCGAGCTCATCGACGGTGACCCCGCCCGCGCCGCCGAGCTCTACGCCCGCGTCGGCGCCGAGGCCCGGGGGGTGCAGGTCGAGGCCTTGGCGAGCTTCGCCCGGGCCCGAGCGCTCCAGCGCGCCGGACGTGGCCCCGAGGCCCTGGCGCTCTACCGCGACGTGCTCGCCCGTGGCGCCGACGTCCGCGATCCCAACGGCTTCCGCCTGGGCGACCTCGCCCGGCTCAAGCTCGCTGAAGCCGCGCTCCAGACCGACACCGCCGTCGCCGTCTCTGGCCTACGCGCCTTGGTCGAGGAGCTGCTCACCCGCCGCTGGACCTTAGGCGTCGCCAGCGAGGCCCCGCTCATCGCCCGGGCCCTCGACCTCCTCGACCCGCACGCCCCCCGGGACTGGCTCGCCACGTCCCGAGGCCGCCTTGAGGACCGCTCCCGGATGATGTTTTACGGCGAGCAGCTCTATCCCGAGCTCGCCGTCGTCACCGCGGGCTCAACGGGCCTACGCGTCGCGGGGGCGAGCGTTCATTACGAGGTCACCCACCGCACGCTGTGGGCGACCTTGTGGTACAGCGACGACCACTACGCCTTCGCCCTCGACCGCATGGAGATCAGCAAGAAGCTCACCGAGGTGGCCGATCTCACCTCACGGGCCGACCCGTCGATCACCGTGCTCTTGACCGGCCCCGAGGAGCGCCGGGACGAGGGCGCCTTGGCCCTACGATCCTTGGCGCCCTGGCTCCCCGGCTGGTCGATCCTCATCGCGCCGTCCGACAGCGGCGACATCAGCCGCAGCCAAGCCCGGCAGCGCAACGAGCGCATCGTGTTGATCAGCGCCGCGCTCACGCTCATCGCCGCCGGGGCCGTGCTCTCGGGCCGGATGGTGGCCCGCGAGCTGGAGATCGCCCGAGAGAAGGCCGATTTTGCGGCGAACGTCTCCCACGAGCTGCGCTCGCCCATCACCCAGATCCGCGTGAAGGGCGAGGCCCTGCAGCTCGGCCTCATCGACGACGAGGACGAGGCGCGCGAACACTACGACGCCATCGTGCGCGAGGCCGAGCGCCTCACCCGCCTGGTGAACAACGTGCTCGACTTCGCGGCGATCGAGCGCGGGGCGAAGTCGTACACGCTCCGCCCGGGGGATCTCGGCGAGGCCGTTCGCGCCGCCGTCGAGACCGCACGATACTCGGCGGAGACGCGCAAGTTAGAGATGCAGCTCGACCTGCCCGACAGCCTCCCCGTCGTGCGGTTTGATCCCGAGGCCATCGCCCAGGTCATGCAGAACCTCATCTCCAACGCCGCAAAATACGGCGACAAGGGCGGCTGGATCGGCGTCTCCGCCTGGGCGGTGCCCGACGGCGTCGAGGTGCGGGTGAGCGACCGCGGCATCGGCATCCCCGCCAAAGACGTGCCCCGGGTGTTCGACCGCTTCTACCGCTCCGGCGACAGCGAGACGCGCCGCCGCAAAGGCACCGGGATCGGCCTCACGATCGTGAAGTACATCATGGAGGCCCACGGCGGCGCCGTGCGTGTCGCTTCAGTACCGGGCGAAGGCACCACTTTCACAATACATTTCCCCACAGGACCCTCGGCGACGAGCCCCAAGGAGCGCCAGCATGGCCAGACTTCTGTACGTTGAGGACGAGGAGGAGATCCTCCGCACCGTCAAAAAGCTCTTCATTCGTGAGGGCTTCGACGTGTACGCCGCTCGCAGCGCCCCGGAGGCGCTAGAGCTGGCCGAGCGGCACCCCCCAGACGTGGCGGTGCTCGACGTGATGCTCCAAGAGGGCCCCGACGGCTCGACCCAGACGGGCTACGACATCTGCAAGGCCCTTCGTGACCGCAAGTTTCGGGGTCCGGTGATCTTCCTCACCGCCCGCACCAGCGAACAAGACAAGCTCATCGGCTTCGAGCTCGGCGCCGACGACTACGTCACCAAGCCCTTCTCGATGCCCGAGCTCGTCGCCCGGGTGCGCGCGGCGCTGCGGCGCGCAGGCGGGGCCCGCGCCCGCTACAAGTTCGGCGACGTCGAGGTCGATCTCGACAACTACATCATCCGCGCGCCGGGGGTCGAGGAGGAGCGCCTGTCCAACCGTGAACAAGAGCTCCTGCGGTACCTCATCGAGCACCGCGGCCAGGTCTTGCCCCGGGATCAGCTCCTCACCGCCATCTGGCAGTACAACCCGAACGTCACCACCCGCACCGTAGACACCCACATCCTCAACGTGCGCAAGAAGCTCGGGGATGACGCCCAGCGGCCCCGCTTCATCGAGACGATGCACGGCGTCGGGTACCGGTTTATCGCGGACGAGGGCTAGTCTTGGGGCCCATCCTGCTCGTGTGGCTGAGCTTTGGCGCCATCGCTGAAGACTTCCGCGCGTGGCAGGGCGTACACGAGGGCCTCTTGATCGAGTCCGCGGACGGTGACCTCGTCGCCGCCGCGCGCTGGTACGAGAGCCTCATCGCGTCGGTCCCCGACAACGACCCCGCCCGGGCGGAGCTGTATTACCAGCTCGGCCGCGCCCGCTACGCCTTGGGCGACGTGCCCGGCGCCCAGGCCGCCCTCGCCGTGGCCCAGGCCGACCCGCTCTTGGAGGAGCGCGCCTCGGTGCTCCTCGACCAGATCGAGGCCCAGAAGAACCCCATCCGGGCCTTGCCCTACACGATGGACTTGGGCCAGCCCTCGTTCCCCTGGCGCCGGGCCTGGTCACGGGACGACCGCGCGGGCCTCGACGTGGTCACCCTCGGCGAGCCGGGCGCACGGGCCTTGGCCTGGCGCACGGTGATCGAGTCCCAAGACAACGACCAGATCGAGCTGCGCTTCGCGGACGGGGCCGACCAGCCGCGTGAGATCACCCTGAGCCTACGCACGAGCGACTTCCCGGCTTGGCTGCTCGTCGTGGTGCTCGACGACAAGGGCCGGGCCTACACCTTGCCCAACCTCGTCGAGGTGCCGGTGGAAGGTTGGGCGAACGTCCAATTTACTCCCCAAGAGATGACGCCCTTCGTGAGCGGCGAAGGCGCCAGCTCACCCCCTCGGCCCACGGCCGTTCGGGCGCTGATCCTGCGCGACGTGACCTCCTCCTGGTCGAGCGACCGGGGCCCCAACAACCTCTACATCGGCGGCATGGAGGTGCGGTAGTGGGCGTGGTCGTACAAAAGTACGGGGGCAGCTCCGTCGCTGACCTCGACCGCCTGCGCCGCGTCGCCGAGCGTGTGGTCAACACCCGCCGCGCCGGGAACGACGTCGTCGTCGTCGTCTCCGCCATGGGCAACACCACGAACGAGCTCCTCGACCTCGCCCGCAGGGTCTCGCCGAGCGCCGGTCGCCGCGAGATCGACATGCTCATCTCCGTGGGCGAGCGCATCTCGATGGCGCTGTTGTCGATGGCGATCACGGCCATGGGTGAGCCCGCCATCTCGTTCACCGGCAGCCAGTCGGGCATCATCACCGACGAGAGCCACTCCGCCGCGCGCATCCTCGCCGTGCGCCCCGACCGGGTGCGAGCGGCGCTCGCTGAGGGCAAGATCACCATCGTCGCCGGGTTTCAGGGGGTGAGCCGCGACCGTGAGGTCACCACCCTGGGCCGGGGCGGCTCCGACCTCACCGCCGTCGCCTTGGCCGCGGCCTTGGGCGCGGACTGGTGTGAGATCTGCTCTGACGTAGACGGCGTGTACACCGCCGATCCGCGCGTGGTCCCCGACGCGATCCGCCTCGACACCCTCTCCTTGGACGAGGCCCTGGCCCAGGCGCGAAACGGCACCTCGTCGGCATCGCGCTCATGGCCTCGGCCACGGTGAACGACCAGCCCGGCAGCCGCATCCAGGTCGCGCCCCTGCCGCCGCGTGTGGCGGCGATCACCGCCGATGACCAGCTTGAGGCCTTCGTGAGCACAGACCTCACGATCCTGCTCGACGCGCTCCGCACCGCCGGCGCAGAGCTGCGCGCGGTGAGCGGAGGTGTGGTCTATGTGGATCTGCGCAACTGGCATGATCGGGCGAGCTTTGTGCTGCCGCCTGGAGCGCGCAGTGAGGGCCGCGTCGCCGTCGTCGCCGCCGTCGGCGCCGGGGTGAGCGTCGATGGTGACGCGCTCAGCGCGGGCAACACGGCCCTTCGTGAGGCCGGGGTGCCCACCGAGGCGCTCTGGGCCGACGGCGCCGCCTTGTGCTGGCGGGTGGCGCCTGCGCAGATGAACCCCGCCCAGCGGGCCCTCCATCGGGCGTTGTTGCCCCCTCCGGTGAAGATGGCGTGACTTGTCAGCCGTGAGTTGACACAGTATCCTCAAAGCTCCAACCCTCCAGCGCCAAGCGACTTGCGCTCTTGACACGTCCGGAGCAGACCGTGCTGAAGCACTTTCTCAACCCGCCGAACTGGTTTACCTCCGCGAGCATCTTCTGTAGCTTCTACGCGATGCTGCTCGCGACGGGGGCCAACGGCGACCCGATGGCCTTCTACAAGGCCGGGCTGCTCATCGGCTTCGCGGGCGTGTTTGACATGCTGGACGGGCGCGTCGCCCGCTGGACAGGCGGCGGCAGCGAGTTCGGCGTGCAGCTCGACAGCCTCGCCGACATGATGTCTTTCGGCGTCGCCCCGGCGATCCTCGTCTACTCCTGGGCCCTGCACGACCTCGGCGCCGTCGGCATCGGCGCCTCCTTCTTCTTCATCGTCTGCGCGGCCTTCCGCCTCGCGCGCTTCAACGTCGGCAGCTCCGACGGCGCCGAGGCCCAACACTCCATCGGCCTCACGACCACCATGGCCGGCGGCACCGTCGCCGCCTTGGTGATGTTCCACGCGGCCATCGGCCGCACCTCCGTGCAGAACCCCATCGGCCCCTTGCTGATGACGCTGCTGCTCGCCTTCTTGATGGTGTCCCCGGTGCGTTTCCGGGTGTTCAAGATGCGGCTCGGCCCCGCGGCCAAGGGCGGCCTCGCGCTGTTCTTCGGCTGCCTCATCGCCGTCGGCGTCTTCTACGACATCTCGTTCATCGTCGCGCCGATGATGGTGACCTACACCGCCGCCGGGCTCGTCGAGGGGGTGGTGCGGCTCTCGACCCGCCGGGTGAGCGCGCACAGCTCAGGCGCCGCCACGCTGAACGCGCCGGTCGCCGACGACGACTCTGAAGAGCCCGACGATGACGACGTGGACGATGACGACGACGTGGACGGCTCCGCGAAGGGTTAGTCGCCTCCTTCGCCCGCCGGGGGCAGGTCAAGCTGCTCCCGCAACATCTGCTCGTAGTAGCCGCGCAGCACCTCCACCTCAGCGCCGCCGCCCTCCACCCGACGTAAGGTGAGCAGCGCGCGGAGCCACTCCTCCCGCAGCGCGTAGGCCTGGGCCAAGGCGACGTTGTGCTCCTGACCCACCAGCGGCGGCGGCTGGGCCTTGGGCAAGATGAGCTGCATGTTCTCGGTGCTCGTGTCCCGGTGCAGGTAGCGAGGGGCGGAGAACTCGACGAGCAGGTTGTCGTCGGTGTTGAACGGGGCGTCCCCGGCGATCTCCAAGAGCCCGTCGCGGTCGAGCTGGTAGAGCGTCAGCACACCGAAGGGGTCGAGGATGGAGATCTGGCGCAGCTCTTCGGCGACGGCGGGGTTCGCCGTGAGCAGGCGCTCGGCGGCGCCGACGCTGAGGGGCAAGGGGCGATCCGAGCCCACGAGCACGAGGTCGGCGTCCTCGATCGTCGCGAAGAGCACGACGTAGGGGTAGACCGTGGCGAAGGTGCGCAGAAGCGAGCGCAGGTCGTCTTGGCCCATGCCGTAGAGCTGCACCCACTGGCTCCACACCCCGCCGGGCTTGAGCCGGGTCTTGCCCATCTCAAAGAACTCGAGGGTGAACAGGTTCGAGACCCCGGTGAGCCAAGGGTTGGAGGGCTCGGAGA
>JAKLKE010000105.1 GCA_023150775.1 Myxococcota bacterium | reverse complement strand
CGACGAGAACGTCACCGAGACCTGGTGGCAAGACACCGACGGCGACGGCTTCGGCGACGCGGACTACGCCTACATCGGATGCGCCCAGCCCGAGGGCTACAGCGACAACATCCTCGACTGCGACGACGGCGACGGCGCGGTGAACCCCGACGCGGTGGAGCTCTGCGACGGCCTCGACAACGACTGCGACGGCAACATCGACGGCGCCGACGCCATCGACCCCTCGACCTACTACGCCGACGCCGACAACGACGGCTTCGGCGACGCCAGCGCCCCCCTCACCGCCTGTGAGGCCCCCAGCGGCGCTGTGAGCGACAACAGCGACTGCGACGACGGCGACGGCCTCACCTACCCCGGCGCCCCTGAAGCATGTGACAACGCCGACAACGACTGCGACACCGACACCGACGAGGACGTCTGCGACTGCACCTTCGACACCTACGGAGGCCACGAGTACCTGTTCTGCGCCGAGGGGCTCAACTGGGCCGACGCCTACGCCGAGTGCCTGAGCTACGGCTACGACCTCGTGGCCATCACCGACGCCGCTGAAGACGCCTGGGTCTGGGCCACGGCGAGCACCATCGTCGACGCCGACTGGTGGATCGGCCTGAACGACCACACGAGCGAAGGCAGCTTCGTGTGGACCACAGGCGAGGCCACGAGCTACACCGGCTGGTCACCCGGTGAGCCCAACAACAGCTACCTCGACGGCGGCGTCGAGAACTGTGTGCACCTCGGCTGGTACGCGCCGACGAGCGCCTGGAACGACTTCGGCTGCGCCGCGGCGAACTACTTCATCTGCGAGGGCTGAGCCGCCCAAGCGCTCACTGAACGTATTCATTGAACGCGTTCAGTGAGTCATTGATTCATGCGACAACTGCGACAGCTCCGGCGAGCCCCTCAGCGCCCCAGCCGGGCCTTGCCCCAGGCCCAGGCCGCGCCCAGCTCATCGGGGTGAAACCAGGCCGGATACAGCGCGAGCATCGCCCAGGGGAAGATGCCGAGCTGCATCGTCGCCGCGATGCCCAGGTGCAGGAGCACGCCGACAAACACCCACAGGTGCAAGAGCCGCAGGCGCTTCGCCCAGGCCCGCAGGCGACCCGGCTGGCCGTCCGTCATCCGAAAGTGCATCAGCACCAACATCAGCGGGGCGGAGTTCTCCCAGATGTGGGTCGTCGCCGTGGCGAGGCTCGTGAGCGGCCACACCGAGGCCAACCACTCAAAGCTGTGCCGGGCGATGTGCGGGTCTTGCAGGATGATGTACAGCGCGTGGTAACCGCCGAAAGGGGTCCAGGTGAGCGCGGTCTTCTGCACCCCGGCCATCCAGTACATCACGACGATCTGCAGGATGATCAGGTGCCGGGGCCAGGCCGAGACGAGCGCGCCGTCGCCGAAGAAGCTCCCCGTGCGCCGCCGGGCGTCCAACGACAAGGCGTCGCCGCAGCGGGAGAACAAGAGGATGAACATCACGTCCCGCATCATCAGGTCGATGCCGCGGTCGCCCAGGGGCAAGATCTGCGCGAGCTGGGCGTAGGCCAAGATCAAGACGAGGCCGCTCACCCGGGTGAACAGGCCCAGCGCCCAGGCCAATGACGCAAAAAATGTGACCGCGTGCAGGCCCGCCGCCGTGGCCTCTGTGGGCGGGAAGAGGCGGTAGACCTCGGGCACCGGGTCGCGGTTGAGCAGGTTCGACGGGAAGCCGCCGGCTTCAGGCGGGGCCCACAGCGTCGAGACGAGGTCGAGCTGCCAGGCCTCGGCGAGATCCCAACACAGCACCAGGCCCAAGAGCAGGCGCACCAGGCCCATCGCCGTCGCGGGCTCTTTGTGATCCCAGAGCGCCACCCAATAGCGCCACAGCCGCCCGATCATGGCCCCTCCTCGCCACGCTTGACCACACGCACCAGCCGCGTCTCAGCCTTGGGATCGGCGTCTTGGCCCGGCGTGACCACGTGGGTGCGGATCATCTTCACCCGCACCCGGGTGGCGTCGGGCCAGTCCTCAAAGGCGTGGCGGGCCACCCAGCGGGCGAAGCTCTCGTAGGAGGGCCGCACCTTCGAGGCGTTGTCGTCATACACGCCGCGCACCCGGCGGAAGGTGAGCTGGGGCTCTAAGTAGGCGTGTTCGGGATCAAGGGCCCGGTAGACCACCTCAAACTTGCCCTCGCGCTCCACCTCAATCACCAGCCGGTGCGGGTGGGTGTTGGGGTAGGTGAAGAGCCCCCAGCCTTGGCCGGTGCCGGTGAGGCGAAGCAGCGGCCGGAACGGCTTCATCACCGCGCCGCGCAGCTCGCTCGTGACCACGGAGCTCTCGATCGCCAGCTCCGTGAGCTGGGCCCGGGTGGTCTCCACGCCCAGGCCGCCGAGCAGCTTCACCCAGCCGTTGAGCTCCTCCACCGCGATGGGGTTCGCCAGCGCCTTCGCGGTGGTGGGCGACGGCGGCAGCGGCGAGGCGGCGACGCCGTGCACAAAGACCACGACGGCGAGCAGCGCCGCGCGCAGCGCAGGGACACGGTCTGTTTGGGGATTGGTCATGCGCGACCAGGGTAGCGCAGCGCGACGCGCGGAGGTAGCCTTCGACCATGTGGTTGTGGCTCATGGCCTGCGCAGGATCAGCCGATCCTCCCGTTCATCCGCCGGTCGTCGACGCCGCGAGGCTCACGATCTCGGGGCCTGAGGGCGCGCTCATCGCCGGGGTGTACAACTTAGGCCAGCTCGACGGCGCGCCGGGGGATGAGCTGGGCCTCGCAGTGAGCCGCGGCGAGACGCTCTCCGAAGGTTCGGATCTTTACCTCTTCTCTGGCGGGCGGAGCGGCGCGCTGGCCCTCGACGACGCCGATCAGGTGATCCGCAACGACGCCGGCGCGTGGTGGCTCGTCGATGGGGGCCAGTGTACGCCAGAGCCCGCCTCGGGCCACCGAAACGCCGTGGGCCTGGGCGACCTCGACGGCGACGGCCTCGGGGAGCTGCTGCTGGCCTTCGCCGATGACGCCGGGGTGGGCGTGGTGTACCTGCTCGGCGGCGCCCAGCGCGCCTTGGCCTGGGAGACCCAGCTCTCAGACGCCCAGCTCATCCTGTTTGGCCCCAAAGGCACGTCGAGCCTCGGCACGGATCTCACCGTCGGCGACTTCGACGGGGATGGCCTCAGCGACGTCGTGATCGGGGCGCCGGTCACCACGGGCCCCGAGCGCGCCGGGGAGATCGCCGTGGTGTACGGCGCCAAGCTACGAGACGCCCGGGGCAGCCGCCGGGTGCTGGAGCTCGGCGGGATCGGCTGGAGCACCGTCGCCGGGGAGCTCGCCGGGGAGCGTGTGCTCTCCATGGGCGACGTGAACCAAGACGGCCGCGACGACCTCGCCGTGCTCGCGCCAGGCTGCGCCTACGGCCTGCCGGGCCGGGTGCTGCTCCTCTCCGGCGCGGCGTTGCCCCGGGTGGGCCGCAACGACCGCCTCGTCATCGGCGCGACCTACCAGAGCGCCAACGTGCTCCACGGCAACCTTCAGCGCCTCCCCGACGCCTCAGGCCTCGGCCCCGACGCGCTCATCATCGGCGGCGACCTCAACGCCTTGGGGGAGCGGGTCCTGGTCTTCTCTGGCGAGGGCCTGCTCGACGCCCCGAGCCTACGCCCCACGACGAGCTTTCAGATCGGCGCCGACTCCCAGTCCCAGCTCACCACCCGGCGCTTGGCCAGCGGCGAGCCCGAGCTGGTGTCCCACGACGGCGGCCGCCTCGTGCGTGTGGCCGACCCCGAGCGCGCCGAGGGCTGGTACATGGCCGAGGGCTGGTCCGCCCCCTGCGACCTCGACGACCGACCCGACCGCCACCGCCTGCTGGAGTCCCTCGACCTCGACGGCGACGGCGTCGACGAGCTGGTCACCGTCGAGCCCCTCTGGCCGAGCTGCGACGCCGACCAAACCAACCGGGGCCTCGTCATCGTCTGGTGAGGCGGCGGCGCCCTGCATGAAGCGCCTCGACATCCGCTGGAATCGCTTCCGGCCCAATCCTGCGGACCCTCGTTGAGCCAGCCGCTCTGCGCCTCCGCGATCCCCCGGTCACTTTTGGGCCCAGCGCCGCGCTAAGGCCCGTGGGCCATGAGCAACCCACACGACGCCTTCTTCAAGAGCCTGTTCAGCGACACCGCGGAGCTGATCAACCTACTGCGCGATCTCCTCCACCCCGAGGTGCTGCGCCAGCTCGATCTCTCCGGCATCCAGCCGCTCCCCACCGAGGTCGTGCGGGAGTCGCTGAACGTCGGCCTGAGCGATCTGCGGTTTCGCGTTCCTTGGCGCGCGGGAGGGCACCTCGCCCTGCGTCTGCTCTTGGAGCATCAGTCCACCGTAGACCCCACGATGCCGCTGCGCGCCTTACGCTACATCATGGACGTCTGGAGCACGACCCCACGGCAGGACCACAAGCTCCCCGTCGCCTTGACCGTGATCATCTTCCACGGCCCGCGCCCCTGGAGCGCCGCCCGAGCGCTGAGCGAGCTCTACGACGCCCCGCCCGAGGCGCTGCCGTATCTCACCCCTCACCTGCCCCAGCTTCAGCTCCACCTCATCGACCTCGCCGAGCGTGACGAAGACGCCGTCCCGGGCCAAGGCGCGGGCAAGCTCGGCCTCATGTTGATGCGAAACGCCCACGACGACAACCTCTGGCACACCCTTGAGCGCCGCGTCAACCTCTGGTCCGAGGGCTACATCGAGCGTGGGCCCTCGACGATGACCACGACCTTACGGTACATTTATGAGGTCACCGACCCTGAGCTGCCTCCGGCGCTCAAGACCAAGCTCACGACCATCGTCAACCCCAGAGACAAGGAGGCCCTGATGACCGCTGCAGATCGTCTTCGACAAGAAGGTCGCCTGGAGGGCAGGCTGGAGGGCAGGCTGGAGGGGCGAGCAGAGGCCCTCCAAGAGGGCGCGCTCCTCGCGAAGCGTGAGTTCACCCTCAAGGTGCTCAGTCGGCGTTTTGGTCCGCTGCCGGATGACGTCGCCCAGCAGGTGCTGAGCGCCGACGTGGCCACCCTCGATCGCCTGACAGACGACCTGTTCACCGCCCCCAGCCTTCACGCGCTGATGACCGGCGAAGGCTGAGCGCGCCCGGGCTCACTCCCCGGGGAACAGCACGGCGTCGCCCTTGGGCAAGGTCTGCCCTTTGAGCTCGGCGAGGGCCTCGTGGGGCGTATGAAACCACCGCAGGTGCTCAAAGTCGTCGGTCTGGGGCAGCTCATCCTCTAGGGTGAGCGCCGGCGCGGCGGCCACGGCCTCATCGACGATGCGTCGGGCCTGACGCAGGTAGTCCTCCAGCACCCACTCCGGCTCGGTCGCGTGGCGTGAGCGGTACTGGAGCTTGCCGCCGCGGTAGCTGAGATCATGCAGGCTCATCGCCGCCCCGGGACGCCCGGCGCGGTGACGCCACTGGCCGGTCTTGGGGCAGAAGCGGTAGTGCGGCAGGAGCTTCCAGCCCTCATCGGCCACAAACCGCACGGCCTGAATCAAGAAGTCAAACACGGCCTCGGAGATGAAGTAGTTGAAGTTCACCCGCACCCAGCCGGGCTTGATGCCCTCGCAGCCGCGTAAGATCTCCCGCTCAAACTCCCGGGAGGTGTCGAGATCGATGCCCAAGAGGCGATGCCCATAAGGCCCCGCGCAGGAGCAGCCGCCGCGCGCCTGCACCCCGAACAGGTCGTTGAGCAAGGCCACGACGAAGTTGTGGTGCAGGTATCGCCCTTGGTGGCGCACCACAAACGACACAATCGAGAGCCGCCACGCCTTGTGGTTGCCCAAGATGTTGAGGTGCTCCGACTGATCCCAGGCGTCGATGGCGCGGTGGATAAACGACTCTTCTTTGGCCCGGATCGCGGCGGCGCCGACGGCCTCTTTGAGCTGAAACGCGAGCCCGGCGCGGATCGACTCGACGATGGCCGGGGTGCCGCCCTCTTCGCGGTGCTCGGGGTCGTCGAGGTAGCGGTGCTCCTGGGGGTTGACGTAGGCGACGGTGCCGCCGCCTGGCACGGCGGGCACACGGTTGGTCAAGATGTTGCGCTTCACGATGAGCACGCCGGGGGTGCCCGGGCCGCCGATGAGCTTGTGCGGCGACAAAAACACGGCGTCTTTGTAGACGAGGTGTCCATCGGGCAGCTCATCCCGCATGTTCATCTCGATCTTGACGTAGGGCCCGGCGGCGGCGAAGTCCCAGAAGCTCAAGGCGCCGTGGCGGTGCAACAACGAGGCGATGGCCCGGGTGTCGCTGCCGATGCCGGTGACGTTGGAGGCCGCCGAGAAGCTGCCGATCTTGAGCGGCCGGGCGGCGAAGCGGGTGAGCGCCGCCTCCAGCTCCTTGAGGTCCACACGACCGTCGGCGTCTTCAGGGATGGTCACCACGTCGCAGATCGACTCCCGCCAGGGCAGCTCGTTCGAGTGGTGCTCGTAGGGCCCGATGAACACCACGGGGCGCTCGTCGGCGGGGATGTGTCGGCTGAGGCCATACGTCGTGTCGAGGTTCTGCGGGATGCGCAGGTTCAGGCACTCCACGAGCTTATGAATCGCGCCCGTCGCGCCCGAGCCGCAGAAGATGACCGCGTCTCGTTCGTCGCCGCCCACCGCGCGCTTGATGATCTGCCGGGCGTCCTCCCGAAACCGGGTGGTCTGGAGCCCCGTGCCCGAGGTCTCGGTGTGGGTGTTCGCGTAGAGCGGCATCACCTCGTGGCGGATGAAGTCTTCGATGAAGCTGAGGCTGCGCCCCGAGGCCGTGTAGTCGGCGTAGGTCACCCGGCGCGGGCCGTAGGGCCCCTCAATCACCGCGTCGTCGCCGATCACGGAGGCGCGCACCAGCTCGATGAGGCGCTCAGCCTCGTTCACGTCGCGGGCGGGGGTGTTCATCGTGGCTCCTTCGCGGCCGGAGGGCGCTCGTTAAACCCAGCGTACCCGGTCATCTCATGAGCGCCCAGGCCATGTACGTGATGAGCGCCAAGAGCTCGAAGGGCATCAGCAGGACCGCCCAAGAGATGATGTTCATCGTCCGGATTCGACGCTTAAACTCCTCGGTGTCGTTCACGTTGGGGAAGGGCGTTGAGGGCTCGGGCACCCCCAAGAACGCGCACAGCGGCCCCCAGCCCTGCTTCACCTCAAACACGAGGAGCCGCTCGGCGGGGATGACCCGGCGCACCTCCTCGATGTGGCGCTCAAACACCGCGACGCAGTGGGCCTCGTCGTCGAGGCGGTGGTCGAAGGTGGCGTGCACGACTCGCTCGACGAGGGGCATCATCCGGTTCGTCGGGGGGATCAGCCGCGCGATGACGCTCACCGGGAACCTCCGCCCGACCGTAAAGATGGTCTCCGAGGCCGAACGATACCAGCTCTGGGGGCTGCGCACGCTGAGCACCACCTTGGCGTCGGGGTAACGCTCAGAGAGCTCCCGCCAGAACGT
The DNA here is from genome assembly GCA_023150775.1 of Myxococcota bacterium. Lineage (GTDB taxonomy): Bacteria > Myxococcota_A > UBA796 > UBA796 > CAJQPC01 > JADKFE01. Next base: position 8,341 of record JAKLKE010000105.1, on the reverse strand, counting down.
CGCCCCGGGCCAGTCCACCGTCGCGGTGTAGGCCTCAAAGAGCTTGTCCCAGTCCGTCGGCTGCCCGTGTGAGGCGGCTTCCCAGTACGGCAGGTGCTCGGGGTGCTTAAACAGCTCATCCATGTGGTAGCAGGGGTAGCCGAGCTGGTTGAGCGCCGTCTTGAGGGACAAGGTCCCCGTGCGACCGAAGCCAGCGCCGATGATCTTGAGCATGAAGACTCCTCTTCGTCGATCTTAGCGCAGGGGCCCTTGAGCGGGCTGACCGGGGGCGAGCAAGGATCTTTTCTGGCCCAGGCAGAGCAACCACAGCCGGCTCGTGGCGTCTTCTAAGTCCACCCCTTCAAGCGGCCATTTGATGCGCGCTCCTCCCCTCTTCTCGACGCTCCCGGCGCTCCTCGCCCTCGTCTTGGCCTGCGGCGACAAAGACAGCGCCACCGACTCCGCGGGGGGCGACAGCGCGGACTCCGCCCCCGTCGAGGCCATCGACGCCGACGGAGACGGCGCCACGGCGGACATCGACTGTGACGACGCCGACCCCAGCGTCGCCCCAGGCCTCGCCGAGACCTGCGACGGCCGCGACCAGGACTGCGACGGCGAGGTAGACGAGGACGCCACCGACGCGACGGCCTGGCGGAGCGATCTCGACGGTGACGGCTACGGCGCGGGTGAGGTCGTCGCGGTGTCCTGCGCGGCGCCCCCGAACAGCGCCGCCCTGGACGGCGACTGCGACGACGAGAGCGCCGCGGCTTACCCCGGCGCCCCCGAAGACTGTGAGATCGCCGCCGATCTCAACTGCGACGGCTCTGTCGGCGGAGAGGACGCAGACGCGGACGGCGTCGTGGCCTGTGAGGACTGCGACGACAACAACGCCCAGGCCTACCCCGGCAACGTCGAGCGCGCAGACGACGGTATCGACGGCGACTGCGACGGCCTTGAAGGCGGAGAGGACCGCGACGAGGACGGCCTGAACGAGCTGGAGGAGGCCCAGGCCGGCACCGACCCTCTGCTCGCCGACACCGACGGGGACGGCCTCTCCGACGGCGACGAGCGCGGCGAGCACGGCACCGACCCCTTGGACGACGACAGCGACGGCGACGGCGCCAGCGACGGGGCGGAGGTGCTGGGCTACACCGACCCCACCGACGCCACAGACAAGCCCTACACCGGCGGCTGGGAGATCGACGCCTGCCGCGCGTCGATCACCTCCACGGGCACCACCGTGGGCAAGATCGCCCCCAACTTCTCCTTGACCGACCAGCACGGCGACAAGGTCAAGCTCCACGACTTCTGCGGCAAGGTGGTCTTGCTGGACTTCGGCACCTTCTGGTGACCCCGCTGCCAGTCGGCGGTCGCCGACCTTCAGACCCGCCAAGACAAGTACGGCGCTTATGGCTTCATCGCCCTCGGCCTGTACTCTGAGACCACGTCTTACCGCGTGCCCACCGCCGCGGACCTCATGGCCTGGGCCACCTTCTATGGGCTCAGCTTCCCCGTGCTCTCGGATCCTGGCGGAACCGAGGACAAACGCTACGACCCGGGCGATCGGAGCCGCCCGAGCTACGTCTTGTTGGGGCCGGGCGCGACGATCCTCGTCGTGGGCACGAGCGTGACCGACGCCCAGATCGAGGCCGCGCTGCCGACACCCTACCCCTGATCAATCCCGCGCCGACGCGCCGCACGATCCGCGGCGTCATGGGTTAATCTGGACGTATGGAGCTCATCGCCGCCTTTGGATGGATCCTCGCTCTCGCCGCCTGCGCAGGCGCCGCGACGCTGTGGACGCAGCTTCAGGCCGCCAACGCCCAGCTCAGCGCCCAGGCGCAGCAGCTCCAGGTTCAGCAGCGGGCGAGCCAGCAGGCCATCGAGGAGCGTGAGGCCACCCTCACCCGGGTGCGCCGCCAGGCCGAAGACGACCGCCGCTTCGCCGCGGAGTCGGTCATCGCCGCGCTCATGCCCGCCTTGGACGACTTCGACCGCGCCCTCGACACCCTCGCCGATGGCCCGCTCGCCCAGGGGGTGCGCCTCATCCACGCCACGCTCAGCCAGGCCCTCGCCCGGCATGGGCTGGAGCGCTACGACGCCCAAGGTCAGCCCTTTGATCCCGCGCTGCACGAGGCCATCGACACCGCCACCGCGCCGGGCGTGGCGCCGGGCGTCGTGCTCAAGGAGCATGGCCGGGGCTACCGCCTCAACGGGCGGGTGATCCGCCCGGCGAAGGTGATCGTCTCCGCCGAGGGGCCCGCAGCAGCAGCCGCGCCGCCGCCGGATCTGGCCGCCGCCGCCGCTGACGCCGAGCCCACCATTGAGCTCCTGTGGGAGGCGCCGCGCGCCGCCGGAGAGATGAGCCTCGATGAGCTCGTGCTCGCCGCCCAGACCCGCCACGGGGCGGACGGCTCGGCGCTGACCTGGCCTCCTGAGGAGTAGACGTCCAAGAGGCTTGCGCGCAAGCGCGCTTCTTGTCATGCTCAGCGTCCCCATGAGGTGCGCATGACTGATCGTGAGGCCCTGCTGTACGCCATCGAGCCTGTGCTCAACGCCGTTCGTGGCGTGAACATCGACGACCCCAACGACGCGCTGCGCCTCTTAAACTACTACTATCCGCTCAACGGCCACGCCTTGACCGAGCTTCGTAAGCTCGTGCGCGCCGGGGTTGAGGCGGGCTGGCTCTGTGATCGGGAGGCCAACGGCGTGCGGTACTGCCGCCTCTCGAAGCCGACCGACCTCATCACCAAGCCCTTCTCCATCGACGTCGTGCACATGAACGAGGTCGTCGGCCCCGGTCACGAGCACGGCCTCGGTGAGGTCGACCTGTGTTTCCCCGTCTCCGGCGAGCCGCTCTTCGACGGGCGGCCCCCGGGCTGGACGGTCTACCCCTCGGGCTCCTGGCATGAGCCCACGGTGACCGGCGGGGCCATGGACATCCTCTACTTCTTGCCCAACGGCGCCATCCGTTTTGGCCCCAAAGCCTGAGGTTCGCTGACGTGGAGCGCCTCAAGGCCAACCTCCTGGCGCTCCTCGTCGCGGCGCACCTGCTGGCGATCACGCTCCAGGCCTTGCCCGCGCCGGGCGGGGGCATGAGCCGCTCCACCTGGAAAGACCCCACGGTGCAGGCCGAGTTTGACGCTTGGCGTGTGCGGCTCAACGGCTGGGGCTGGGACGGCACCACGGCCCAGCTTGAGGACCAGCTCTGGGACTTCGCCAAGGGCTTCATGGAGCGCCGGGATCAGGTGCTCACGCCGTTTAAGCCCTACTACAAGCACGCCGGGACGACCCAGGCCTGGCGTATGTTCGTCGCGCCCCACCGTTACCCCGCGCGGCTTGAGCTCGACGTGCTGGAGGGCACGACCTGGCGGCTGGTGTACAAAGAGCGCGACGCCGAGGCCACCTGGCGCGGGCGCTGGCTCGACCACGACCGCGTGCGGTCGTTGATCTTCCGCTTCTCTTGGCGGCCCTACCGCAAACAGTACGAGATGTTTGTGCGCCGACTCGCCAAAGAGGCCGCCCGAGACTTCCCCCAGGCGACGAGCTTTCGCGCCCGCTTCTTCAAGTACCAGACCCTCTCCCCGGAAGACACCCGGGCGGGCAAAGCGCCGAGCGGCCGCTACGTCGAGGTGCTGACCGTGCCCTTGGGCGGTGCGCCGTGAGCGCCCCCGGGCGCTGGGCGCGCTGGGTCAACTGGGTGCAAGAGCGGGAGACCGGCGAGACCTTGGCCCTCCTTCGAATCGCCCTGGGCCTCGCGGTCATCGGCACGATCAGCACCGTCGCGGCGCATGATCTCGTGGCGTTTCTGTGGCTTGACGCGGCGAGCGGCGGCTACCGCGAGGTGGCCGGGCACGGCTTCCTCTACGGGATCATCGGCGTCACCCCGGCGACGGTCTGGGGCGGCGTCGCCTTGGGGCTCGTCTCGGGCCTCTTCGTGACCCTCGGCCTCGGCGGGCGGCTGCCGGCCTTCATCGCCCTCAAGGCGATTCAGGAGCTCACAGACCTCAACGGCAGCGCCGGGGGCAGCTACGACGCCTTGCTCACCAACGCCCTGTGGCTCCTCGTGCTCGGCGACGCCACCCGCACCCTGTCCTTTGACTGTTACCACCGCAGCGGCCAATGGCGCGACGACACGCCGATCTTGGCGATCCCCCGGCGGCTGTTCTTGTTCCAGCTCGTGCTCGTCTACTGGAGCACCGGGGCGCAGAAGGTCTCGAACTACTGGACGCCCTTCGGGGGCTTCTCGGCGCTGTACTACATCCTCCAGCAGCCCACCTGGCACCGCGCCGACATGGCCTGGGTGGCTTGGATCTACCCGCTCACCCAGGTGATGACCGCGGCGGTGTGGCTCTTTGAGCTCGGCGCGCCGCTGCTGCTCCTGGGCCTCTGGGCCCGGCGCTGGCCTGAGAGTCGGCTCTCCAACCTCGCCCGGCGCCTGCCGTTGCGGGGGATGTTCGCCGTCTTTGGCGTCGGGATGCACCTGGGCATCGAGGCGCTGATGAACGTGGGGCCGTTCTCGTTCATCTCGATGAGCTACTACCTCGCCTTGCTCTGGCCGAGCGAGGCCCGCGCCGCCCTGGATCGCCTCACCCGGGCCGTTTCCCCGAAGGCCGCGCCGGGCTAACCTGTAGCGGTCCTGTAGGAGTCCTGCATGTCTACGGCCTTCCCCCGCGCGCTCATCGTCGGCGCCTCCTCCGGCATCGGCGCCACCCTGGCGCTCAAGCTCGCGGGGACCGGCGCCAAGGTCGCCGCCGTCGCCCGACGCCAGGCCGAGCTCGACGCCTTGGCCGCCCAGTCCAGCGGCCGGGTGCTGCCCTACGCCGGGGACGTGCTCGACTACGCCGCCACCCCGGCGCTCTTTGACCGCATCGTCGAGGACCTGGGCGGCCTCGACCTCTTCATCTACAACGCCGGGGTCATGCCCCCGGTCGAGGAGAGCGAGTACAACTTCGACAAAGACCGCCAGATGATCGAGGTGAACTTCCTCGCGGCGGTGCAGTGGGCCAACCTCGCGGCGGCGCACTTTGAGGCGGCCCGGGCCGGGGTGCTCTGCGGGATCTCGTCCGTCGCCGGTGAGCGTGGCCGCCGGGGCAGCCCGGTGTACACCGCGTCAAAGGCCGGGCTCACGGCCTACTTTGAGGCGATGCGGAACCGCCTCACCCGCTACGGCGTGCGTGTCGTCACCATCAAGCCCGGCCCTGTGGAGACCCCGATGACCGCAGGCCTCAAGCTGCCGTTGATGATCCCCGCCGATCGTGCCGCCGACGAGATCATCAGCGCCTTAGAGGGCGGCGCCACCGAGGCGTATGTGCCCGCCATCTGGCGGCCGATCATGTTCGTGGTGCGAAATGTCCCGTCGTTTGTCTTCACCAAGACGAACATCTGATGCCACCCCGCCCCCTCGCCCAGTCCCCGCGTAAGGTCTTCGACGGCTTCGGCTTCTGCCAGCGGTCGGTCTCAGCGTTTGTGCAGCCGCGCTCGGTGGAGGACGTCGCCGCGGTGCTCAGCCGGGCGAGCGAAGAGGGCGTCCGCCTGGGGATGCGCGGCTCGGGGCGCAGCTACGGCGACGCGGCGCTCAACGGCGGCGGGCTCATCCTCGACATGCGCCACATGGGCCGCGTGCTCTCCTGGGACGCCGAGCGGGGCGTGATCGAGGCCGAGCCCGGGCTCACCATCCGCGAGCTCTGGACGCGCACCCTGGCTGATGGCTGGTGGCCCCCCGTCGTCTCGGGCACGGCCTGGCCCACCTTGGGCGGCTGCGTGGCGATGAACATCCACGGGAAGAACCACTTCCGGATGGGCGGGATCAGCGACCACGTCTTAGAGCTCGACCTCATCACCCCCGGCGGCGAGCACGTCACGCTCTCCCCCACCCGCGACCCGGAGCTCTTCTTCGCCGTGCTCGGCGGCTTCGGCATGTTGGGTGTGGTCACCCGGATCAAGCTCCAGCTCAAGCGGGTGTACTCCGGGCGCCTCAAGGTGCAGCAGTTTCACACCCCGACGCTGCAGTCCCAGCTTGAGCGTTTTGAGCAGCACACCCAAGACAGCGACTACCTCGTGAGCTGGGTGGACTGCATCACGTCGGGCGGCGGCCTGGGTCGGGCCCAGATTCACCGGGCGACGTATCTGCACGAGGGCGAAGACCCAGCCGGTGTGGCGATGCTGAGCCCCGCCAAGCAGGATCTCCCCGGGCACATCATGGGCGTGCCCAAGTCCGTCGTGCCCAAGCTGCTCAAGCTGTTCTCGTTCAACCTCGGGATGCAGGCCGTCAACCTGGTGAAGTACGCGGCCTCGGTGGTCGGCTCCACCAAACCTTACCTCCAGGGCCACGCGGCGTTTCACTTCTTGCTCGACTACGTCCCCGAGTTCCGGCAGAGCTACGCCCCCGGCGGCTTCATCCAGTACCAGCCCTTTGTACCCAAAGAGGCCGCCCTGCCCGTGCTCACGGAGATCCTGCGCCGCAGCCAGCGCGCGGGCATCGTGAGTTACCTCGGCGTGCTCAAGCGTTACCGCCCCGACCGCGTCTTGTTGCCCCACGCGCTGGACGGTTACTCCTTGGCCATGGACTTCCCCGTGACCGCCGCCAACAAAGCCGATCTTTGGCGCCTCTGCGGTGAGCTCTCCGACGTGGTCACCGAGGCCGGAGGGCGCTTTTACCCGGCGAAAGACTCGGTCTTGCGCCCCCAAGACGTGCAGCGGGCCTGGGGCCAAGATCGGCTGAGCCGCTTCGCCGCCTTACGCCGTCGCGCCGACCCGCGCGGGGTGCTGAGGACCGAGTGGGCCGAGCGTGTGGGGCTTGATGTCTTCGACCGCTGAGCCCCAAGACGGCGCAAACGCCGCCCCGCCGAGCGCCCCGACGACGCCGGGAGCGCCTCCGCCCGAGACGCCGCCCGAGACGCCGCCCCCACGCTTCGCCGCGCTCAAGGCCCGAATCGAGCCCCAGCTGCCGCTCATCGCCTTCTTCGGCGGCTTCGTCTGGGACTCGGCGACCTTGAGCCGCATCGACAAGCTCACCGACAACCTCATCCTGCTCGGCTACCTGCTCACCTTGGGCGCCCTGCTCGTGGTGCACACCTGGGCCCAGCGAGACCCCGCCACCTGGCCCCGGCTCAGCCCCAAGCTCGGCTGGGTGGACTGGTTCATCCAGTTCTTCTTCGGAGGCTTGTACAGCGCCTACGTCGTCTTCTACTTCAAGAGCGCGTCGTTCGGCCGCACAGGCCTGTTCTTGGTGGCGATGCTCGTGCTCATGGTGGCGAACGAGTTCTTCGCCGAGCCCCTGCGCCTCACCCGCGCGCGGGTGGCCCTCTACACCTTGTGCACCTTCTCGTTCTTGTTGTTCTTCATCCCCGTGATGACCGGCTACCTCGGCGTCGGCGTGTTCACCCTCGCCGCGGTCTTGTCGTTTGGCCTGTCCATGGGCCTCGCGACCTTAATGACCCGCGGTCAGTTACCAGAGACCGCCCGAGACGAGCGCCGCAGCGAGGCGAAGGGCGCGCTCAGCGTGCTCGGCCTGATGTTTGTGCTCGACTGGATGGGCGTCATCCCGCCGGTGCCCTTGGCGATCCTGGAGTCCGGCTTCTTCCACAACGTCGAGCGCAGCGCCAAGGGCGAGTACATCGCCCAGTTTGAGCCCACCTGGCGCCCCTGGCGTAAAGACGACCGCGTGTTCGCTTACCGCCAAGGCGACCGCGTGTGGTGTTTCACCGCCATCTTCGCGCCCACGGGCCTCGCGATCAAGGTCTTCCACGTCTGGGAGCGCTGGGATGACGAGGCCGGGGAGTGGGTCGAGACCAACCGTGTGCCGCTGTCCACCAAAGGCGGCCGCGAAGGCGGCTTCCGCACCTACAGCTTCAAGCGCAGCATCGAGCCCGGCGACTGGCGTGTGCGTGTGGAGAGCGAACAAGGCCGCGTGCTGAGCACGATGAAGGTTGAGGTCGTCGCCGCCGGAGAAGACCCGCTGATCCTGGAGGAGCGGGTGTTACGGTGAGGGGGACTTTCGCCGGAGCCCCCCATGCCCCTCCTCCTCCTCGCGCTGCTTCCGTCGTTCACCGCCCTCGCCGGTGAGCCCGTGCCCACCGAGCCGGCGCCCGCGACGCCGCCGCCCGGGGAGACGCCGCCCGCCGCGCTCAAGGTCTACGAGGGCACGATCGCCACCCGCAAAGGGGACACGATCACGCTCACCACCACCGGGGGCGAGGCGCCGCCCGTTGGGGCCACGGGCGCGCTCTCAAAACACATCGTGAAGCAGATGTTCGGCGCTGAGGTGGTCATGTGGCTCACCGTCGCTGACGTGAAGGTGAGCGCGGTGAGCAAGACCACGGTGACGCTCACCCTCGTCGAGGAGACGTCGGTGATCACC
>JAKLKE010000104.1 GCA_023150775.1 Myxococcota bacterium | reverse complement strand
GACTTGATGTTCTCGAAGTGGACTTGGTTGAGCATCTCCCCAGCTTATCAGCACAACCCTTCAAGAGCCCACAACGCCGCGCTCAGGGCGCGGTCACCCGGGTCCAGATCCAGCGGTCTTCTCGCCGGGCCAGGTTGTCGCCAACCACGGTGGTCTGGGTGCTGTCTACGAAGCTCGGCAGGCCGTCCGACAAGGAGTGAACGGCGACCATCACGCTGCTGGAGTCCGTGGTCGGCATCTGCGGCAACGGCGCGCCGTCGGCGGGCACCATGGTCTTCAGGGTGTGCTCCAGCAGGGCGGCGAGGCTCTCGGGATCGGTGCGGGTGCTGAGCGTATAGGTCGCCGTGCCCTCGTCCGGGCGGATCGTCGCGTCGATGGTGACGATGGACTGCAGCGTCGGGCCGCCCATGGGCCCGGGCGACTCAAAGCGGGTCTCGATCCGCTGGTTGTCGCCCATCGCCATGCAGAGCGTGCCCAAGAGCGTCTGGGGCTCTTTGAGCAGGAGCTGGGTGGCGGACTGGGGGTCGGCGTACAGACGCTTCACGGACTCGAAGGCCTCGGGGGGCGTCTCCGGCGGCAGCATGGCCTGCACTTGGCTGAGGATCACGCTGACCAAGGCCTCGCGGTTCGCCACGTCGATGAGCTGGCCATCCTTGATGACCAGCTCCATGCCCGGCATGTCGAAGCCTCCCAGCATCGCCCGCGCGGTCTCGACCAGCTCCGGGGGGCCGGTCAGCTCGGTCGCGCCGATGTCGAGGCTGAGGCGATCTGCCGCGGTGACGGTCAACACCACCGGAGACACCGAGGCGACCTGCTCCAGGCCCGGTCTCCGGCTGTCGAGACGCCGCCGCTCGTAACGGTAATGAACGGTGGTCCCAACAGGCCACTCACAGGGCAGCGCCACGGCCGGGCCGACGGCCACAGGCGCCACGTCGATAGGCGCGGGCGCCGATTCGATGGGCGCCCGGCTGGCGCAGGCGGCGGCGAGACACAACAGGACGAGGCTCACACAGCGCATCAAGCTCTCCAAATGACCTTGTGCGCCTCACCTATCTGCGGCGCGGCCAATCCGCACCACCGCCCTCACTCAAACACCACCCACACGAGCAGGCCGCCCTCAAGCTCCCGCAGCTCAAACCGTGGGGCGCCGAGGCGCATCGACACGGCGCGGGCGGCGACCTCCTCGCAGAGCTGCACCTCCAGGGCGCTCCGGTCCACGCGGCGCAGGCGCACGTCGCGGGGGTGCAGGGCCATGCCCGCGCCGAGCGCCTTGAGCACGGCCTCTTTGGCGCACCAGCCGGCGGTGATCTTCCAGGGATCTCCGCCGTGGGCGGCGGCCTCGTCGTCGTGGAACCACTCCCGCACGAAGCTCTCGTGGCGTGGGGTCACGGCCTCGATGTCCACACCCACCCGACCCCGGGCCGTCGCCACGGCCACGGCGCGACCGCCGGAGTGGCTGATCGACAGGCGCGGACCTTGGGCGCCGTCCACCTCACACACGGGCTCCCCGGACGGCAGGCTGCGCACCCGCAGGGCCGAGAAGGGGCGGCCGGTCAAGGAGGAGAGCGCCCGCTTGGCGGCGATGCGCCCGGCGATGCGGTCGGCGACCCGTTTGTCGGCGCCCCGGGCCCGCAGCTCGCCGAGCTCCTCATCGCTGAGGATGCCCTCGACGGGCTCGGAGCTGCGCGCCTCTCCCCAGCGAATGGCCGGGGTGTCCATGGGCAGGCCCACCGGGGACGCGGCGCCGAACGCCGTCTCGGCCCAGCCCTCCTCGGGCTCTTGGAAGCGGTCACGCTCGGGCAAGGGGCCCCGGGCGACCATTCGGAAGCCGCGCAGGCACAGCACACGGCCGTCTTCGCCGTCTACGTCTACGTCGTAGAGCTCGCCGACCCGACGCACCTCCAGGGTGAGCGCCTCGCCGTCTCGGGCCTGGCGCACCAACCACAGGGCCTCGACGGCGGCGGGCAGGGCCATCACGCCGTCGATGACCATGCTGTGCAGACCGGCGGCCTGGAACGCGGCCTCCAAGGCGAGGGGGCTGGTGAGCAGATCCTCGGCGATGACGGCGTGCTCGACCTGGGCGGTCGCGGCCAGGCCGTCCCGGGCCACGGAGTCCGCCCCACGCAAGACCTGGAACGAGGTGCCGTGGAAGAAGCGCCGGTAGATCGCCGCGCGGTTGATGGGCTCTTCAGGGAAGAAGCCCGGCGGCATCTGGGAGATCGCCGGGGGCGTGCCCAGGAGGATCGTCGCCGAGAAGTGCTCGGAGCGGATTCGTTTGTTCGCCGCCGAGCGCCGCTCGGAGAACAGCGTGCAGCGCACCTTGCCGTCGCCGAGGGGGATCGCCCGCAGCTCAATCTCTGTGGGCTGCTGGCGGTAGAGCTTCACGGGTTTGTCAAAGCGCACCCGCTCCACGCCGACGTAGGGCTGACCGGGCCGGGCCATCGTCGCCACCGCCGCCATCATCTCCACGCCGATGACGCCGGGCAGAACAGGCACCTCGTCGATGCTGTGATCGAGGATCCAGGTGTCGCGGTCGGCGTCGAGGGTGTAGCGGGCCACCACCGTGTCGCCTTCGAGCTCCATGGAGTCCAAGAAGCTGTGGTTGGGCTTGGGCACGAGGTTGCCCAGGCGACCGGCCACGACGAGCTCTCCGGTGACCTCGGCGGCGATGAGGTCTACGGCCAAGGCCGCCCCGGCTTGCACCGGCATCAGCTCCACGCCCTTGGACTCCAAGAGCTGCTGCATCCCGCCGCGCACGGCCATGCCGACGCCGCCCCAGGCCGTCCAGCACACATGCAGGGAGCGGCGGCGCGCCTTGCAGATCTGGGCCAGGGCCTCGTTGGCGGCGGCGTAGTCCACCTGACCGGCGTTGCCGAAACGACCGGCGACGCTGCCCATCGACAAGAGCCAGGCGCTCTCGGGCAGGCGCTCGGCGAGGGTGAGCCCGCCCAGAGCTTTGCCGTCAAACACCCGCTGGAAGGCCTTGAGGTCTTTGTCTTGCAGGAGGCGGCTCTCTTCGACGCCCGCGCCGTGGATGCAGCCGTCGATGCGGCCATAGGCCTCCAGCACGTCGGCCACGAGCTTACGAACGGCGCCGACGTCGCCCATGTCGACGCTGCGGAAGTCCACCCGAGAGCCCGTGGCGAGGAGATCCTCCATCGTGCGGCGCACCTCCTCGGCGGCCCGAGGACCGGCGAGCTTGGCCTCGATGCGGCCGGGGCTGGGCTTCTCTCCGGCGGCGATGAGCTCGTCGCGGATGCGGCGCTTGGCGGCCTCCTCGTTGAGCGGCGCCGCGCCCGGGGGCGTGCGGCCCACGAGCACGAAGGTGCCCGGCGCCCGGCGGGCGAGCTCCAAGACCACCGACGCGGTGACCCCGCGGCCACCGCCGGTGGCGATGACCACCTGGCCGACCTTGGGCTTGGCCAGGGCGGGCGGGTGGGACTCGACGGCCAAGGCCACGACCATCCGCACGCCGTCAGGGCCGTGGAACACCTCGGGGGAGCCGTCCGGCGCGGCGAGCTCGTCGCAGAGCAGCTCCGCGATGGAGTCCACGTCACGATCCGGGGAGACGTCCACCACCCGGGCGTGACAGGACTCCCACTCCCGGCCAAGCGCCTTCGTGAAGCCGGCGCGAGAGCCGTCGAAGAAGGCCTGGTCGGGGGTCATGCCGTGCATCTCGCCGAGCATGGTGAGGCAGAGCCAGTCCCGGGGGGTGCGGCCGACGAGGGCCTTGGCGGCGACGAAGGCCTCCAGGGCGTCGGCGGCGAGGTCGATGACGGCGTCCACGTCGGGCTGGGGCTCGTCGGGATCGACGATGTGAACGACCGACGCGCCGCGGCGCTGCAGGGCGCGGTCCAGCGCCTCGGTGACCGGGCCCTCGCCGAGCAGGCGCACCTTTCGGCCACGCAGGCTGGCGATGACCGTACACGGCCGGGGCACGAGCGCCGGGCGGCGCACCCAGAACGAGCGCGGGAGGTCCGAGGCCGGATCAGAGAGCGGCTCGGAGGCGTCGTCGCCGTCGTGCTCGATGAACGAGCGGGCGGCGGCGAGGTGGGCGCGGTCCTCTAGCCAGGCCGCGAGCTTCCGCACCGTGGAGTGGTCGGCGAGGCTGAACTTGTCGTCACGCGCCACCCCGAAGGTCGTGCGCACCTCGGAGAAGATCTCCGCCTGCTTCACGGTGTCGATGCCCAGGTCGGCCTCAAGCTCAAAGTCGGGCTCGACGTCGTTGGGGCTGTAGCCGGTCTTCTCGCAGATCACGCCGATGAGGTGCTGGAGCACCGCGCCTTTGGCGGGCACCCCGGCGGGGGCCGAGGACGCGGCGGCGGCCAAGGCGGCGACGGGAGCGGGCGGCGGCGGGATGTCGATGGGCGGGGCCACCGGCGGCGGGATCACCGCCGGAGCGGCGACGGGCACCGGGCTCTGCGGCGACGGGCTCTGGGGCGCGGCGAGGCGGGAGGCCATCCACCCGGCGAGCTTACGCACCGTGCCGGTTTCGGCGAGGCTGAACTTGTCGTCGCGCTCGACCCCGAAGGTGGTGCGCACCTCCGAGAAGATCTCCGCCTGCTTCACCGTGTCGATGCCGAGATCGGCCTCAAGCTCGTAGTCGGGCTCGATGTCGTCGATCCCGTAGCCGGTGCGGGTGGCGATCACCTTGCGCAGGTGCTGGAGGATCTCGGCCTCGCTGGGCCCGGCCTTCACGGCGGCGGGCGCGGCGACCACAGGGGCCGCGACGACAGCGGCGACGGCGGCGACGCCCTCCTCGACGCGCAGAGTGCGCTGCTCCACAAACACCCGGGGGTTCGCCGCGCCGGTCACGCCCGCCAACCACGCGCGCTGCCGCGCCGGGTCGGTCACGCGGTCGTCGCCGCGGCCAAGGCCACGCCAGGCGGCCAAGGCGATCTGCGAGCCGAAGCCCGCCGAGAGCCGCAGGGCGAAGCCCAGGTCAAACGTCCCGCCGGTGGAGATGCGCAGCTTGCCCAGGTCGGGGTCAGGCTCACGGAGGTTCGGCACCGGGGGCACCTGCTGGTGCTGCAGCACCTTCACCGCGGCGACGTCTTCGATGCCGGCGCCCATGGGGTGACCGGTGAAGCCCTTCGTGTTGGCGATCACCACCTCATCGGCGGCGGCGCCAAAGGCCCGGCGTAAGGCGGCGATCTCGGCGGCGGCGGACCCACCCCGGGCGGGGGTAAAGGTCTCGTGGGACATAAACACCGCGCGGCGGGCCATCTCCGCCGGGCTCACCCCGGCGCGGGCGCAGGCCTCGGCGACGAGGCGGTCAAAGAGCGCGGCGATGTGCTCGGCGTCTAAGCGGCTGCCGTGGAAGGCGGAGTTCGCGATCTGGGTGGAGAGCAATTCAGCGATGGGCGTGAGGCCTCGGGCCTCGGCGTCTTCAGCGCGCTCCAGGATGAGGCCCACGGCGCCCATGCCCAAGATCATCCCGTGGCGGCGGCGATCAAAGGGCAGCGCCGCGTCCTCAAGCCGGGCCTGGGTCGTCGCCGCGCCGGCCGCCATGAAGCCCGCGCCGACCCACTCCAGCATGTGATCCGAGGTGACGTCATCGGCGCCGAGCACGATCACCCGCCGCGCCCGACCGAGCTGAATCCAGTCATCGGCCAAGGCGATGGCCAAGGTGGTGGACGAGCAGGCCGCGTTGACCTGGGTGTTTGGCCCCCGGGCCCCGATGAGCTGGGCGAACTGCGAGTGGCCCATGGACAAGATCTGGAACAAGAAGCGGCGGTCGAAGTGGCCGTTCTCGTCGCGGCCGCCGCCCAAGATGCGGATGAGCTCGTTGTAGCCGGGGAAGGCCGAGGCGAAGATCACCGCGGTGTCGTCGCGCCACGACTCGGGCAAGGCCCAGCCGGTCGGCCGGCGTTTGCCCGTAGACGTCTCTTGCCAGGTGCGCACGAGCGGCACCCCAGCGTCGCGCAGGGCCTCGATGCCCGCGGCGAAGGCGAGCTCCGTGGCGCGGTCCAGCGCCTTCACCCAGTCTTTGGAGATGCCGTAGTCGTTGACCAGATCGACCTTGCCGCCGCGACCGGCGAGCTGGATCACCTGGCTGTCATCGGTCACCGGCAAGAACGAGCCTTGGCCGTCTTCGCCCTTCACCAGGCGCACGAGGCCCTTGTCCATGAAGCGGCGGCGCAGCTCGACGGGGATGGTGCTGATGCGCTGCTCACCGCGCAGGAGCGCCTGCACGTTGTCGGGGGCGAAGACCTCGTCGCCGCCGGGCAGACCGACGGACGCGCCGGTGCAGACCACCCGGGCGCGGGCGGCGGGCAGGGCCATGGCGGCGGAGATCACCGGGGCCGTGGGCATGGGCGAGGGCGGCGGCGCGGCGCTCACCGGCACCACGACCGGCGCGGCGGGGGTAGCGCGGGCGCCAAAGGCCGACCAGCTCGCGTGTAAGAGCGCCTGCACCGCCGGGAGCACGGCCTGGCCGAAGCTCGCCGCGTCGCCGCTCGACATGCCCGCCCGGGCCAAGCCCTCGGCGAAGGCGCGCAGTGACTCTTCGCTGAGTGACGGCCCCCCGGAGGGGGTGAGCGCCGGCACCGCGACAGGCGCGTCGCTCGGCGCGGGCCGGGGCTGCATCTTGCCCAGGCGGTTGGCGAAGTACTCGATCACCTGGCGCACGCTCTTCGTGTCGGCGAGGCGGAAGTCGGCCTCACGGGGCAGCGAGAAGCGCTCGCGGATGCGCCCGATGAGCTCGGCCTGGCGCACGGTGTCTAAGCCGAGGTCGGCCTCAAGCTCCAGATCCGGGTCGATGGCGCTCGGCGGCATCCCCATCGCCTCGCCGATGGCGCGCTGGACCTCCTCGACCACCCACGGGTTCGCCGCGAAGGGCTGGCCGCCTTCAGCCAGCTTCGCCGTGGTGGAGAGGCGGGGGCCGGGCTCGGCGAAGATGTCGGGCACCACGTCCAAGGGGCGGCGGCGCACGGGGAAACCCAAGGCCAGAAGGCCGGCCAAGGCGTCGCGGAAGGCGCGCACGCCGCCGAGCTTGGGGTGGTTCGTGTACAAGGCGCGGTGGGGCCGACGTTTGAACACCGCGGCGCAGAAGCCGGTGAGCGCCCGTTTGGGGCCACACTCGACGAAGATACGAACACCCTCGTCATACATCCGCTCAAGCTGGGACACCCACTCCACCGGGGAGGCCACCTGCCGGGCGAGGAGCTCGGTGATGTCTTTGGGATCGTTGGGGTACCAGTTTGAGGTGACGTTGGAGGTGATCGGGCGGCGGGGGCTGTGGACGCCCTCCCGCTCCAAGACGCGGCGCAGAGGCTCGCTCGCCGGGGCGACGATGGCCGAGTGGAAGGCGTGGCTCACCGGCAGAGGGAAGACGGTGACGCCGCGGCTGCGGAAGGCCTCGCAGGCGGCCTCGACGGCGTCGGTGGCCCCGGCGATGACCGTCTGGTTCGGCGCGTTCTTGTTCGCGGCGACGACGTAGCCGGGGATCTCCGAGAGCACCTCTTGAACCCGATCCCCGGGGGCGGCGATGGACGCCATCTTGCCCGGGTCGGCCAGCTTCACCCCGGCCATCTCCCGGCCACGGGCGGAGACCGAGCGCAGCGCGGCGTCAAACTCCATCACCCCGGCGGCCACCAAGGCGCCGTACTCACCCAAGGAGTGCCCGGCGACCATGTCGGGCATCACGCCATAGGCCATCAACAGGCGCATGATCGCCACGTCGATGGTCAGGGTGGCGGGCTGGGAGATCTCGGTGTTGCGCAGGGCCTCCTCCGAGGCCTCCTCGCTGCCGTGGACCTTGCCCGCCAAGAAGTCGCGCAGGGGGCGGCCCAGCTCACCGCGCATCACCTCGTCGGCCTCAGCGAAGGTCTGCTCGACGATGGGGTACATCGCGGCGAGGTCGAGACCCATGCCGAGGTACTGGCTGCCTTGGCCGGTGAACAAGAAGGCGAGCTTGCCGTTGCAGGGCTCGTCTTCAAGGGCCACGCCGCGCATCCGGAGGAGCTCCGGGGACTGGCCCTTGAGGATGGACTGTTTGACGCGGTTGAGCTGCTCCACCCGCTCTTCAGCGGTGTCGGCGGCGGCGGCGAGGCGCAGGGTGCGCGAGGCCGACCAGGGCACGGGTTTGCCCTCGATCAAGGCGTCGACGCGGCGGATCAGCTCGTCTTGGTTGGTCGCTGAGGTGGCCCAGACGCCGTCGGGCAGGCTGCGCTCGACGGGGGCCTCCACCTTGGGGGCCTCTGCCACGACGGGCGCCTCCACCCGGGCGGCGGCGGCCTGGAGCACAACACGACGCCCGGCGCGCACAGACGGCGCCTGACCGGGGACGTACTCCTCCAGGACCGCGTGGAAGTTGGTGCCACCAAAGCCGAAGGCGCTGATGCCCGCGCGGCGGCGGCGATCGGCGGAGATCGTCCAGGGCTCGGCGACGGTCTGCACCTGGAGCGGCACCACCCCCAAGGGCAGATCGGCCCGGGCGGTGCGGTAGCCGATGCTCGGCGGCAGCGTCTTGTGGTGCAGGGCCAAGGTCGTCTTGATGATCGAGGCCGCCCCGGCGGCGGACTTGAGGTGGCCGATCTGGGACTTCACCGAGCCGATGCGCACCGGCCCCCGGGCCCCGCGGCGCCCGCCGCCGATGATCTCCGTGAGCGCCTCAACCTCGACCTTGTCGCCGACGGTGGTGGAGGTGCCGTGGCACTCGATGAGGTCGGCCTCGACGGGGTCCACCCCCGCCTCAGCCCAGCCTCGGCGCAGGGCCCGGCGCTGGCCCTCGATGTTCGGCGCGGTGATGCCTTTGCCTTTGCCGTCTGAAGACGCGCCGACGCCCAAGATCACGGCGTAGATGCGGTCACCGTCACGCTCGGCGTCGCTCAGGCGCTTGAGCACGATGGCCCCAGCGCCCTCCCCCATCACGAAGCCGTTCGCCGTGGCGTCAAAAGGAGAGCTGTGATCGGGCGAGAGCGCGCCGATCTTGGAGAACTTCACGAAGGTCGGCGCGTCGTTGGTGCGGTCGGCGCCGCCGGTGACGGCGAGGTCAAAGTCGCCGTCGCGGAGGCCCTTCACCGCGGCCTGAATCGCGGCGACGCTCGACGCGCAGGCGGCGTCGGTGACGAAGTTGGGGCCGCCGAGGTCGAAGGCGTTGGCCACACGCCCGGCGATGACGTTCGAGAGCTCCCCGGGCATGGAGTCTTCAGTGATCGGCTTGAGGCCCGACTTGAGGCGCTCGGAGAAGCTGCGGGTGAGGCCGTCGCGCTGGGCGGCGTCGAAGCCGGCGAGCTCCGGCGAGGCGAAGAGCGCCTGGGCGATGCGCGGGAAGTAGACGCGCATGGCGTACTCGTCCCGGGTGGAGCCGCCCATGGAGTTGCCCAAGATCACCGCGACACGAGAGCGGTCGATCTTGCTCTCCGGGGAGATGCCCGCGTCCGCGAAGGCCTGGGCCACGGCCACCAAGGCCATCTTCTGCACGTCGTCGAGCACCTCGGCGACCTTGGGCGGGATCCGGAAGGCCCGGGGGTCAAAACGGAGGGCCTCGACCCAGGCGCCGATCTTGGTGTAGGTCTTGTCGAGCGCGGTCTTGTCGGGATCGAAGTACAGCGCGGGATCCCAGCGGTTGGTGGGCACCTCGCGGATGCTGGAGCGACCGGCGCGGATGTTGTCCCAGAAGCTCGCCACGTCGGGGGCGTCGGGGAACACGCAGCCCAGGCCGATGATCGCGATGGCCTCGGGCGGGGCCTCGGTGAGCGCCTCGTCGGGCTCGGCGGGCGCGGCGGCGGGCGCGGCGACGACGGGCGCCGGGGGCTCAACGGGGGCGGGCTCGACCCGGGGCACGGCGGCACCTACGGCGTCCCGGGCGACGGCGGGCTCACCCACCACGGGCATCCCGGCCCAGACGGCCTCTTGCCACAAGACCCCGGCGCCGACGAGGCCCGTGGGAGACGCGGCGGCGGCGCCACGGGCGGCGAGGAGCGCGCTGAGGTTCGTCGCCAGCTCACGGGCGCGGCTCGCGCGGGGCGGAACGACCGGGCGGCCCATGGCCTGCAGATACGCGGCGATGGCCTCTTTGAGCCCGCCGAAACGATCGGCGAGGGTCGCCGCCAAGGCGAGGCCCTGGCCCGCGGGGAGCGCGGTGTGCGCCGGGGTGTCGGCCAAGAGCCAGCCCTGGCAGACCGCGGCGAAGGACTCCCCGGCGGCGAGGCGCTGCAAGGCCGGAGAGAGCGCCGGGGCGACGACCCGCTGGCCAAAGACGACGACGGTGTCCACGTCGCGGGCGGCGCGCACCCGCTTGAGCGTGTTGGGGCCGAGGCCCAGCTCCGGCAGCGCCCACAGCGCCTCGGAGACGACGACCCCGGCGGCCCCGCAGGCCACGGCGGCGGCGGCGGTGTCGGGGCCGAGGCCCGCGTCGAGGATCGCGCCGGGCCCATGGGCCACGAGGAGCGCGAAGCCGTCCACCTCAGCGCCGACGCCCCCGGCCTCACGACCCCGCAGGATCACCCCGGCGAACCCTTCGGGGGCCGGGCCAGGCTGGTGACGCTCGATGAGCGCCGGCCGACCTGGGGGGGCCTCCCCTTCCCCAGCGACGAGGACCCAGCCGTCTCCCGGGGCGGCCTGGCCGGGCCGCACCCGCACCCCAGCGCCCGGCGGGATCGTCGCCTCCTCGTCCAAGGTCAGGTCGATGACCGGGACGGCGCCGGCGGCGAGGACCACAGCGGCGAGGGAGGCCCGCGCGGCGGGCAACAGGATCAGCAGGGGCGGTAACGACATGAGGTCAGCCGTCCAGGGTGTAACGAATGTGGCGGGGTGCGAAGCAGACTACGCGACACGACCCCCGGAGAAGCCGTCTCCAGGGGCCCCGAAGGCGCTTGTGAGGCGCGGACGCAGCTCCGCGACAGACCCTTTATGCAAAGGTGGTGCCATCGAATGACCTCTCACGGGGCTCACCAACCGCGACCTCCGTCTCCTTGGGCGAAGGCCCCTTCACGAACCTGCGTCGCGACGGCGGCGAGGTCACGGTGAAGCACGCGGTCGTCTACCCACAAGGGGGCGCCCCGCCGAACCGTGGCCAAGGCCTCGGCGACGGCGGGGGCCAAGGCGACCTCGGGGCCCTGCACCCGGGTGCCGTCGGCCAAAAACGAGCGCCCCGCCCGGCGAAACTCAAGGCCTTGGGCGGCGACGAGCGCCTCGATGGCCAAGACCGACGCGGCGTCTTCAGTGATGTGCAACAGGCCCCGGGCGGCGTTGGGGCCCATGGGGACGTGGTCCTCGGCGTGCTGCCCCGTGGGGATCGAGTCCGCCGAGGCCGGGAAACAGCGGCCTTTACACTCGCTCACCAAGGAGGCTGCGGTGTACTGGGCCAGCATGAAGCCGTTGTTCACGCCGCTGCCTTCGAGCAAGAAGCTCGGCAGGTTGCCCGTGAGGCGGCCGTAGGTGAGGCGGTACACCCGGCGCTCGGCGATGGAGATCACCTGGGTGAGCGCGACCTTGAGGTGGTCCAGGGTGATCGCCACCGGAGCGCCGTGGAAGTTCCCAGCCTCCACCGCGCCGTCCTCAAAGACGAGCGGGTTGTCGCAGGCGCCGTTGAGCTCGCGGACCACCACCCGCTCGGTGTACTCCAAGGCGTCCCAGGCCGCGCCGTGCACCGCCGGGGCGCAGCGCACGGAGAAGGCGTCTGGCGAGCGACCCGCCTGCACCAAGGTCGAGCCCTCAAGCGAGGCCGCCACCCGGGCCGCGCTCTCCACGGCGGCGGGGTGCCCCCGGGAGGCCAAGGCGCGGGGGTCCAAACAGCCGGCGTCGGCGAGCACGACCTCCATGCTCATCGACAGGGTGCGCTCGGCGGTGCGAAGCAGGCGCCGCACCCGATGGACGGCCAAGGCGCCCATGGCGGCGGTGAGCGTGGCGCCGTTGATCAGGCTCAGGGCCTCTTTGGGCTCGGGGGTGAAGTTGGGGACCCCCGCCATCGCCTCGGCGAAGCCCACGACCGCGCCGCCGCGCTCGGCCTTTCCGCCAAGGCGAAACGCCACTTCAGCGAGGTGGGCCAAGGGCGCGAGATCCCCGGCGGCGCCGACGCTGCCCAGGCTGGGGATCACCGGGTGAACCCCGGCGTTGAGCATCGCCAGCAGCAGCTCGATGAGCTCCGGGCGCACACCGGAGAGACCTTGGCTGAGCTGAGAGGCCCGGGTCAACATCAAGGCGCGCACGAGGGCCGTGGCCAAGGGCGGCCCGACGCCGGCGCAGTGGCAGCGCACGAAGGTGCTCACGCGCTGGGCTTGGGGAGCGCCGGTGCCCTCGATGCCCAGAAGCCAGGTCTCTTTGCGGGCGAGGATGTCGGGCGGGCCGAGGCTGAGCCAGACCGCGTGGTTCTGGGCGACACGCGCCCGGGCCTCGTCGCCGAGGCGCACCGGGGCGCCGTCCACGACGGCGATGAGCGCGTCGATGGTGAGCGGGCCCTCTCCCAGGACGATCTCGGCGCTCATTCTGTCCTCCCTTGGGGCCAGCCCGAGACGGTCGCGGCGGCGGCGGCGGCGCGCACGGGGTCGGGGCCCCCTCGCCAGAGCGCCTCATGCACCGCGGCGACCTGCTCCGCCGGGGTGGCGTCTTCGTTGAGGTGGGCCAAGGCGCGCTCCACCAAGGCCCGCGCCGGGCCCGTGCCCGCGCCGAGCTTGAGGTCGGGCTCCCCCCGCAGGCGCAGGCTCAAGGCCCGGGCGCTGCACAGAAGCTCGACGCTGATCACCCACTGGGTGTTGTTGAGCACGTCCGAGGCCCGCCGCGCGGCGGTGGTGGACATCGCGACGTGGTCCTCTTGATCTTCGCAGGTGGGGATCGAGTCCACCGAGGCCGGCCAAGCCAGAGCCTTGTTCTCCGAGACCAAGGCCGCCGCCGTCGTCTGCAGCGCCAAGAGCCCGAGCCCCGAGCGCGCCTCACGCAGGCTCGACGGCAGGTGATCCGAGAGCGCGGCGGTGAGCAGGCGGTACAGGCGCCGCTCGCTCAAGCTCGCGACCTCAGCGAGGGCGATCTTGAGGAAGTCCGCGGCCATGCCCACGGGCTCCCCATGAAAGAGCCCAGCGGAGAAGGCCTTGTCGTCGCCTTCGGCGTCGAGGAGGATCAAGGGGTTGTCCGTCGCCGCGTTGAGCTCCACCTCGACCTGGCCCCGCACAAAACGCGCCGCGTCCCGGGCCGCGCCGAGCACCGCCGGGGTGCAGCGCAGGGAGTACGCGTCTTGAACCTTGCCCGGCACGGCGTCCATGAGCGCCGAGCCGTCGAGGAGCGCGAGCAGGTTCGCCGCCGTCGTCTGGGCGCCGGGGTAGGGCCGCTGGGCGTGAACGAGGGGCAAAAACGCCCGCCGCACCCCCCGCAGGGCCTCGATCGACATCGCCGCGGCGAGCTCGGCGGCGGCGAGCAGGCGCTCGGCGTCGTAGATCGCCAAGGCCGTGATCGCCGTGGTGAGCTGGGCGCCGTTGGTGAGCGCGAGGCCCTCCTTGGGGCCCAAGGCCAAGGGCGCGAGCCCCGCCCGGCGTAAGGCCTCGCGGCCGCTCAGGCGCTCCCCCTCAAAGTACGCCTCGCCGGTCTCGGCCTCGGGGTCGGCCGGGTCGTGGGCGATGAGCAGGCCGAGGTGCGACAAAGGCGCGAGATCCCCAGAGCTTCCGCAGCTTCCTTGGGTGGGCAAAACCGGCGTGACGCCCCGGTTGAGCAGCTCAATGAGCAGCTCCACGAGCTCCGGCCGGCAGCCCGAGACCCCACGCGCCAAGGCGTTCGCCCGCAAGAGCACCGTCGCCCGCGCCACGTCAAGCGCGGCGGGCTCCCCCACCCCGGCGGCGTGGGAGCGCAGCAGGTTTCGGGACAGGGTGTTGAGGGACTCCGCGGGGATCCTCACCCGGGCCAAAGATCCGTAGCCGGTGTTCACCCCGTAGATCGCGCGGCTCTGCCCGCTGGCGTCTACGAGCTCACCACGCACCACGGACTCAACCCAGGCCCGGCTGCGCGACATCTCCGCCCGCGCGGCCTCCCCCAATCCGACGGGGCGACGACCACGGGCGACCTCAACCAGCTCTTCTAGGTGGAGGCTCGCGCCTCGCAGCACGACAGGGCTCTCTCTCATCATCGCACCCTAACGCGCGTGCGCGCGCCCTGCTGTCCGTTGTAGTCTCTCGGCATGGAACGACGTGACCCCGAGCTGTCCCCCGAGCAAGACTTCTACCGCCACCCCGAGCTGTACGACCTGGAGTATGAGGGCCTCGTCGAAGACATGGGCCATTATCTCAGGCTCGCGAAGGGTTTGGAGCGTGTGATGGAGCTCGGCTGCGGCACCGGGCGGCTCACCCTGCCCATCGCGCGCAGCGGGGCTGAAGTGGTCGGTCTCGACCGCGCCCCGGCCATGCTCGATCGCCTGCGCGCGCGCGTGCGCGCCGAGCCCCGCCTGCGCGTGAGCCTCATCGAGGGAGATTTTCGCGACTTCAGCGCGCCGGGCCTCTTTGACCTGGTGATCCTCCCCTTCAACGCCCTGCACCACCTGCGGATCGCTGAAGACTTCCTCTCGATGTCGCGCTGCGTGCAGACGATCCTCAAGCCCGGCGGCGTCTTCGCCCTCGATCTTGTGGTGCCCGACCCGACCTTCTGGACCCGCGACCCTGAAGGCCAGCACGAGGTCCGCTGGTACCCCGACCCCGAGGGCGGCAAGATGCGGAGCTGGGAGAACGGCTTCTACGACCCGATCACCCAGATCAACTGGGTTCGGTACCACTACAAGCGGGCGAGCGGCCGGCTCCAAGAGATTCGCGTGCCGATGCGCATGTTTTACCCCCAAGAGATCCAGGGCCTCGTGCGCATCGCCGGGTGGACGATCCGCCGGATGGACGGCGACTTCATGGGCAACCCCCTGCGCGCCGGGCACGGCAAGGTCGTCTTAGAGCTGACGCTGCGCGACTAGACCCGACGGCCCCGCTGACCGAGCCCAAAAACCAACCCCTCCGCGTCGAGAGACACGGGGGGAGAGGTTCCTTCTCCAGCGCGCTCAACCCCTCAGAAGACACCGAGTCTTGTTGGGCGAGCGACGCAAGGAAAAGAAGAGGCCGGGCCTCCTCGATACCGAATGTGGGGGGGGGGGACGCACTCGGTATGACTTGGAGGAGGTCCCGGCCAAAGCTGGCGCGAAGCCTCACGCTTCTACTGAACAAGGATCTTATTCGTTGTGCGCGCCACCTGTCAAGGCGCGCACTCAGAAAAACGATCAGTACGTCGTGCAGGGGGACGGAACGTAGACCGTACCCTCCTCCTCGGCCTCCTCGACGTGCTCGTTGATCTTGTCCTCCTCAAGGATCGTGTAGCTCCAGCGATCCTTCCGGATGGACTCGACCTCGAAGGTGCCCTTGAGCACCGCGAAGGACAAGGAGTCACGGCCTTGCACGAAGATCTGGTAGTCGCCCTTCACGGAGCTGCCGATCTCGAAGGTCGGGTTGCCCTCAAAACGAACGAAGGAGTAGTGGGTCTCGACGAAGTTGTCTAGGCCCGCCTCGGAGTCGTCGATGGGGCGCCAGGCGTTGTCCTCGACCTTGATCGTGAAGTCAGCGGGGTTCATGCCGCCATAGGTGCCGAGCTCAGCCGACCAGATCGGGGCGTAGCTGGCGATGGTGGCCGCGCCCTCGGCGTAGGCCGTGGGGTCGGGGTCGCGGGCGTCGGCGTCCATGAAGTGGAAGTCGTTGGGCACCACGATGAGCTCATCGTCGGCGAACTTCGCGTGGGCGAAGCCCGCGAGCCACTCCTGGGGCAAGCTCCAGAACTGGTCGGCGTTGGAGGGGTTGACCTGGGCCGCGCCGGCGTTGAGGTAGTAGATCGTCTTGCCGTCCTCGTCCTTCGACCACTCCTCTAAGGT
>JAKLKE010000103.1 GCA_023150775.1 Myxococcota bacterium | reverse complement strand
CAAGCCGTGCTCTTCGCCACCGTCGAGTACCGCATCTCCGGGCCGTTCTCCTTAGACTACGCCGCCTTCCTCGACGTGGGCAGCTTCATCCCCGACCTCAATGAGCCCGACCTCAACCCCTTCAAACACATCTACCCCTCCGTGGGCGTCGGGATGCGGTACCGCAGCCCCATCGGGCCGCTGCGTCTCGACGTGGGGTATCGCCTCGTGAAGCCGACGGGGCAGTTCGCCGCGGATCGCCGCTGGGGGCTACATCTGGCGTTTCAGGAGGCGTTCTGATGAGCGCGCCCGTCGCCGACGCCCCGCTCACCCCCGCTCCGCGCCGTCGTCGCTGGATCTGGCGGGGGCTGGCGGCTTTGGTGACCTTGCCCTTGGGCTTGGGCGGCGCGGGCCTCGTCTACCTGCGCACCCCAGCGGGCAACGAGCTGATCCGCACCCAGACGGAGTCCTTTGTCACCGACCTCATGGGTGAGGGGAAACTGACCATTGGTCAGTTAAACACGGACCTCTTCACCCGCCTGGAGCTAGGCGCCGTGGCCCTCAGCGACGGCGCGGGGCGTGAGGTGATCGCCTTGGACAGCGTACGGGCCGAGATTGGCCTCTGGCCGCTGCTCAAGCGCAGGGCGATCCTCGTAGAGTCCCTCGACGTGAACGGCGCCCGGGTGGATCTCCAGGTGGATGAAGATGGCGTGCTGGACCTCAGCCGAATGTTCCCCAGCGATCCCGACGCGCCCGATGAGCCTTGGGGGGGCCTGCCCGTTGAGCTGATCGTGGAGCGGGTGAGCCTCCGCGGCGCCGCCGTGGCTTATGACGACGGCGAGACGCGCTACGAGCTGAACCCCATCGCCTTGGACTTGGCCGGGAACGCCGTTCATAAGCGCCTTCAGCTCACCGAGCTCTCGGCGAGCGCTGAGCTTCTGGCCCCCGCCGCCGGGCCCTTGACCCTCGCCGGGCGCCTCGTCTGGGACGACGGCGACTTGGACCTCAGCGCCCTGCTGCTCACCGTGGCGGGCTCCTCGCTGCAGGTGAGCGGCGAGGCGGACGCGCTCTTGGACGAGACGCCGAGCTTCGACCTCAACGTCGACGCCACACGCCTCGACTTTGACGCCCTGGAGGTGCTCACCGGGGATCTCGGCCTCTCCGGGGCCTTGGGCGCCTCGTTGAAGGTGGAGGGGCCCCTAGACTCCTTGGGCGTGAAGGGCGGGGTTCAGGCGCCGGTGGGTGAGGCCGTCTTGGACGTCGTGCTGAACGCGAAAGACGCCCGCCTGCCTTGGTCGGGGGTGGTGACGACGACGGGCCTCGACGTGGGCTCGTTCGTGGACGCGGTCACGGAGACGACGGTGCTCACGGCGGAGGTTCGGGGCTCCGGCGCGGGCCTCTCCTGGCCCGACGACCTCACCGCCGAGGCCACGGTCTCCCTCGCCGACGCCGTCGCCTGGGGCTACGCCGTGCCTGAAGCCCAGGCCACGGTGTCGCTCAAGGACGGCCGCGCCACGCTCACCGGGCTTCGTTACGCGACGGACTGGGGGGTGGCGACGGGCCGCGGCTGGATCGGCGAGACCAGCCTCGATCTCGATCTGGACCTCAACGTCTGGCGCCTCAGCGGCCTCGTGGCCCTGGACGTCACCGACCTCGCCGGAGACGCCCGGGGGAGCGGTCGCCTGCGGGTGGACTGGGGCGGCGAAGACGTCGAGGTCGACTTCGACGGCGCGCTCCGGGGCCGCAGCTTGGCCTACGCTGAAGACGTGGTGATGGGCGCCTGGTCGTCCCCGGACGTCGTCGTGCGGTACGACGGCTCGGGCACCCACGTCGAGGGCACTTTAGACGCCGAGGCCGTCTCGTCCACGGGCATGGACGTCGCCCTGCTCTCGGGGCCCTACATCGTGGACGTCGCCCCAGACGGCGCCGTAGAGGTCAGCGTCGAGGCCCACGGCGAAGGTCTGGCCTACGACGTGCTCACCGTGGACCTCGTCGATGGGCTGGTGGAGCTGACCTACGTCGAGGAGCGGCTGGAGCTCACGGGCACCTTCGGCGTCGTGGGCGTGGAGTACCCGCCGATCTCCGGCGAAGAGGGCACGATGGCCTTGGGCATCTCTGGCGATGACCTCACCATCGATCTGCGCTTGCGCGATGGGGATGTTCCGGCGGTGATCGCCGTCGGCGGCGGGAATCTGGTCACGGACGTGTGGGCGTTTGAGCAGATTTATGTCGGGGATCTCGGCGGCGTGGCCTGGTCGTCCTCCCAGACCGCCCGGTTTACCCTCACCGAGGGCGGCGTAAAGGACGCGGACCTCACGCTCAAGAGCGAGGCCGGTGAGGTCTCGGCGACGGGGCAGCTCGGCACGTCGGGCCCTCTCGACGGCGTCGTGCACGCCGAGGGCCTGAGCTTGGCCTGGGTGGCGACCTTGGCGCCGGAGAGCCTCGCCGGGTGGACGGGCCTCTTGGACCTCGACGTGATCATGAAGGGGGACGCCGCGGCGCCGACGATGCTCTTGGGCGGATCGGTGAAGGGCCTGGGCGTGCCGGGACAGGTCGCCGGGGTGAACGCCCGAATCGACGCGAAGACGATGGGCGACGCATTGCAGCTCAACGCCCAGCTCGCCGACCGCGACGGCGCCTTGGTGAACGTCTCCGGGGTGCTGCCTGTGCGGCTCGACCTCGCGAACCCCGCGCTTCTGGCCGAGGGCGCGACGGAGGGCCAGGTCACGCTCTTGCCCACGGGCTTTGAGCGCCTCGCCCAAGCCTTCCCCGCCGTGGGGGAGCTGCCTGAAGGCCGCGGCAGCGCCGAGCTCGCCTGGCGCGGCACCCCCTTGGCCCCGGTGAGCGAGCTGCGCGCGGGCCTGCACCTCCCCACGGGCGAGACGAAGGAGTGGCTGCGGGTTGACCTCAACGTCAACCAAACGGGCGACTCCTTGACCACCCGGGCCGAGGTGTACGAGCGAGGCCAGCGCCGCGTAGAGCTCGACGGTGAGGCGGTGGCGGCGGTGAGCGCCTTCACCCAGGCGCTCTTCAATGACGGCCCCGAGGTGAACACCGACGACCTCGACGGGATGGTCTCCAGCTTCTCGGCGCGGGTGGTGCCGGTGCGGGTGCCCATGGAGGCTCTGAGCCTGTTCGTGGAGCTGCCCGACGAGCTGCGCGGCTTCTTGAGCGGCGGCCTCGTGATCTCCGGGCGGCCCTCGTCGCCGAACGTCGAGGGCGCGCTCTTGCTCATCGAGGGCGGCCTGGGTGAGCTGGAGATCAGCCCGGCGATCATGTCGCTCTCCCCGGTGGAGGGCGGCTACTCCTTGTTGGTCACCGCCGGGTTCATCGACCCGAGCTTGCCCCCCGAGGAGGGCGCCACTGACGTCACCTTGGCGGGTTTTGTGCCCTTTGTGCTCGACGCGGCCTCGGGCTTTGACATGGACGCCCAGCTCGCCCGGGAGGGGCTCGACCTCACCGTGAGCGGCGCTGGCCTGCCCGTCGCCGCCCTGCGCGCCTTGGACCCGGCGATCCTGCGCGGCCGGGGCGCGCTGCAGGTCAACGGCGTGGTGCAAGGCAGCCTCACCGCGCCCGAGCCCGACGTGACCCTCACCTTAGACGACGCGAGCTTCGTCTACCGCGACCTCAAGCTCGACGTTCAATCGTTGAACCTCGACGCCCAGCTCACCGCCGACGCCCTCACCCTGCGGGAGGTCCGGGCGCGCATCTTCCCCGCCGACGACGGCGCGACCGGCGCCGCCAATGCGCTCCTCGGCGCCGGAGATCGCCCGGCGAACGAGGGCTGCGCCGCCGGGCTCACCCGCCCCGACCCCACGACGGGGGAGGCCCGCAAGAGCCCCGTGCCCTTGGACGCCCCGCTCTCGCCGGGGGAGCTCTACGCCGCGGGCACGGTGCAGCTCGTGGCGTTGAGCCCGGGAGAGGTGGATCTCCAGGTCTGCGGCAACAAGGTCTGGGTGAGCGCCACCCGGGACGAACGAATCCAGGTCACGACGGATCTTGGCCTCACCGGGCCTTACCCCGGTCTGCGCCTGCGCGGATCCCTCCGCTCGGACACGATGTCCATGAAGTTTGAGGAGTCCGACTTCTTTGAGGCCGGGGCGCTGCGCCTTGACCCGGCTTTGGTCGTGGTGCGAGGGCTCACCGAAGCGGCCGACGACGAGGTGGTCACCCTCTCGGTCGCCGCCGAGACCGGCCGCGGCGACAACCCGACGGCGCCGAGCGGGGTCACCGAGCTCGTCGGTGAGGAGGTCGTCGCCGCCGCCGTGAACACCGTCGCCCCCACGGCCGAGCCCAGCTTTTATGAGCTGTGGGACATCCGGCTCAACGTCGATCTCAACCGGCAGGCGTTCTTGGACGTCACCTTGCCGATGCTCGACGCTTACGACGCCTTGGGCCTGAGCACCATCACCCTCCAGAACAGCCAGCTCGACGGGATCCTCGACCTGCGTATGTTTGGCGAAGACATCGACGCCACGGGGGAGGTGACGATCCTGCGCGGCGAGGTCTTGATGATGAACAAGAGCTTCAGTCTACAAGACGGGCTCATCGTGTTCTCAGGGCAGCCCATCGACAACCCCAACATCGAGATCGTCGCCGTGCACAAGACGCAGAGCCACGGCGACATCAGCGTCTCCGTGACCCAGAGCGCCGAGGCGCCCGCGGTGAACTTCAGCTCGGACGAGGGCCACAGCATCACGAGCATCCTCAGCATCTTGCTCACCGGGCAGAGCGCTGAAGACCTCGGGTCTACGGGCTCGGGGGCGATGCAGCAGATCGGCACCTTCCTCTCCAGTCAGGCGGGCGGTGTGCTCTCTAGCAAAGCGAGCAGCGCGTCGAAGACCTCCCTCATCGACAGCCTCTCGTTTGGATCTCTGGAGGACCAGCTCTTGAGCGACATCAAGGTGGGCACCTCCGTGGGGGATCGGGGCTTTCTGGAGCTCCAGTGGAACCTCGGCGCCGCCGCTGAAGAGAACGGCGGATCCCAGACCGAGATCTCCTTCGAGTACGCCTTCACGCGAAGGTTAGAGGGTGAGATTCACATCGGAAACGACCGTTCCGCCGACCTTTATTACACGATCCGGTTCTGAGAGAGGACTTTCGACCATGAGCGATCCGCAGACCCCGCCGCAGGCCCCGCCGAGCTTGCCTACAGAGGACGAGCTCAAGCAGCCCTCCGGCGCCCAGTTCATCGGGCTGCTGATGCTCTTCGCCAGCATGTCCATCGCCGCCACGGGCCTGCAGGTGTTTATGGTCGCCTACTGGCCGCCGCCGCCGCAGCTCGCCGTGGGCCCGGTGATGTTGATGGGCCTCGGGCTCGCCGGGATGTGGACCGGCGCCCAGGCCTCGACGGGGGAGCACAAGCCCGTGCTGCGCGGCGTCGGCTTGGCGGTGAGCATGGCGGTCATCGGCGGGCTGTGGACGCTCTACTCGCTCTACCTGGGCCTGTTCTCGCTCCTGCCGTTGGTGGCCGTGAGCCTCATCATCTGCGCCGGGTTCTTGCTGATCTTGACCTTGCCCGCCGCCCGGCGCTACAGCCTCGCCCGGGCGAAGCTCGACGCGGCGTAGCGGTCGGGGCGGAGCAGGGGGTCCGCCGCGTCGTCTACGGCGCGGTCAGCAGGCGTCGCCGCCGGGCGAAGACGGGCAGGTCGTTCAATTGGCGCCAGTCCTCCCGGGTGACCCGCCCGCGGCAGGTGGTCGCCCCGCAGGCGCAGTCGAAGGGCTCATCGTAGTTGACGGTGAACGCGCCGTAATCCACCGTTAGCTCCTCGCCTTTGGCGACATTCACCGGCGTGATCACGAAGCCTTCGGCGTCGAAGACGGTGTTCGGGGCGCAGGAGTGGTTGAGGAAGTTGTCGAGGGTGTAGACGTCCGCCTGGCGGCGCGGGGCGAAGATCCATCCAAAGTCCGCGTCCAGCCCGTAGCGGCGCGCGAGGGCGAAGCGGTCCTCGGACAGCGCGTCGATCTCCGCGGTGGACAGCAGCTCCCAGCCGTCTAGGCCGAGGTAGTAGGCCTCACACCAGCGGTAGATGAGGGCGGTGCCCGCCGGGATGGGCTCGCGGGCGAAGACGCCGAGCTGGCCATCGCGCCTGCGACTCCGCCCGGCGAGCTTGAGAAAGCGCAGCTCGATGTGTTCCCGCAGCGCCGCGTCGACGCCCTCCACAGGAGACCAGCGGCCGGGCCTCACGCGCTGCATGTCCGCTCCTTGCCCGCCGCGTGGGGCCGAGTAAATGTCAGCCGATGATTCACCCCGACACCATCCTTCGTCATGTCAACGATGAGATCGGCAGCGGCGTCTTCGCCACACGCCTCATCCCACGCGGCACGGTCGTGTGGGCGCATGATCTGCTCGACCGCAGAGTTGAGGCGGCGGAGCTTGAGCGCTTGCCCCCCGGCCTTCGGGACGCCCTGGAGCGTTACGCCTACGTCGAGCTCGACGGGAGCCTCGTGCTGTGCTGGGATCTCGGGCGGTACATCAACCACGCCTGCGACCCCACCACCGTCGCCATCGGCACGGTGATGGAGGTGGCGGCCCGGGACATCCACCCGGGTGAAGAGATCACCTCGGAGTATGGGCCCGACAACTACGCGCTGCCCTTCGAGTGCGGCTGCGGGTCGCCACGTTGCCGACGCGCTGGGGTCGGCTTGGACCGCGCGGCGTTGTGGCGGCGCTGGGACGAGGAGGCCGCCGCCGCGCTGGCCTCGGCGGGCGGGGTGGATCAGCCGGTGCTTCGGGCGATCGGCGTCGAGGGGCCGGCTGGATGGATCGTCGAGGCCACCCTCGGCGGGCGCTCGGTGTCGCTTCCGACCTGGTCGGCGGGGGCGTCGCGGGAGGATTGGATTCACGGGCCGCGTCCTGGGGTGTCGCGGTAAGGGCTCAGATCGCAGCTCCAGACCTCGCAGGCGCCGCTGCTGCCGTCATCGTGCTCGCCGCTCACCCACATTGAGCGCCCCAGGCGTTGATACCCACGGCTGCGGAGGACGGCGAGCATCGCGTCGTTGTCGGCCCAGGTGACGCTCACCTCGTGGTCGTAGCGCGCCGCGAGCCAGCGGGCGATCATCGGCCACGCCACATCCGACCAGCCTTGACCACGGAAGCGTGGGAGGAGCCACTCGTCGAGCTGGACACTATTTGGAGGCGCCACGACGCCGTCGCCGATGGCCTTGTGGGCGGGGATGATCGCCGCGACGCCGGCCGGCGCGCCGTCGACACGCAGGACGAGGGCGTCTACGTCCGCGAGCCAGGCCCGCGCCCCATCCACGCTCATGCGCACGGGGAGGTAGGTGGCCGCGCACAGCTCTGCATCCCGCGAGGCCTCGACGACCATCGTGATCTGGTCGGGATCGTCGGGATCGGGGGGGCTGAGTGACCAGCGAGGCGGGGCCGTCCCGTCGTCCAGAGGGGAGCCGGGGGCGTCGAGCCGCGCGGCGGTGGCGGACACGGTCTGGGCGTGCACGTCGGCGGCCGCCCATCCGTGGGCGCCCCACGCCTCAAGCGCCGCCATGAGCTCCGCCATCGTCAAGGAGTCCGCGCCCAAGGAGGCCGGGCTGTCGTCGAGTCCGACGGCGTCGCGGCCGGTGATCTCGGCGAGCCGCGCGCACAGCCAGCGCTCCGCCTCGGTGCGCGGCGCCTCGTGGCGCTCCTGCGCGAACGCGGCGGCGACCCCCGCGAGGTCCACCTTGCCGTTCGGCAGAGTCGGGAGCGCCGCGACCACGAGCCAGCGGGCCGGGCGCATCGGCGCGGGGAGCTGCGCCTGGACCGCCGCCTCAAGCGCCTCCACCGAGACCCCTTGGGCGACCACCATCCCGAGGAGGTGGTCAAGGGCTGGGACGACGGCGCAGTCCCTGGCCTCGGGGCAGGCCTGGAGGATCGCGGCGCGCAGCTCATCGAGGTCGATCCGCACCCCGCGCAGCTTGATCAAGCGGTCTCGTCGGCCCCGGTAATGGAGGAGCCCCGTCGCAGGGTCACGCACCACCCGATCGCCGGTTCGGAAGACGCGCACGCCGTCGGGGCCTGGGGGGTGGCGCGGGAAACGCGCGGCCTCGTCCATCGGCCGGTCGTGGTAACCGAGGGACAAGAGCGGGCCGCTCACCCAGAGCTCTCCCTCCAGCCCATCGGCGACGAGCTCCCCGGCGTCGTCAACGACCTGGAGCGCCGTGTCGGGCAGCGCGCGGCCGATCGGCGCTGGGCCGCCCGCGTCTCTCGGGGTGACGCGGTGCCAGCACACGTCCCCGGTGATCTCGGTGCTGCCGTAGAGATTGAGCAGCGTCGCCTCGGGGAGCGCCTCGAAGAACGCCGCGACGAGCGGGCCGTGCAGGGCCTCGCCGCTGCAGATCCAGGTGCGCAGCCGGGGGACACGCGCCGCGAGGTCGGGGAAGCTCCGCAAGAGCGCGGTGAGCAGCGACGGCACCACGGTGAGCCGGGTCACGCCGTGCTGGGCGAGGGCCTCTACGAACCGACCAAGATCGGCCTGCTCTTCAGGGAGGATCACCGCGATGGGCACCCCTGCGGCCACGGCGGAGAAGATCTCCGGGCCCGCGTCGACGAAGTTCATCGAGCTTCGATGCCCGACGACCTCATCGGCGCCGAGGGGCATCGCGGCTTGGGCCCACGCGACGCGGTGGGCCATGGCGGCGCGGCTCCCCCAGACCCCCTTCGGGCGGCCCGTGGAGCCAGAGGTGTAGAGCAGGTTGAGGCGGTCTGTGGTGACCGGGCCCAGGGGGCTCGGGTTGGTCCGCGCGGGCCCCTTGGGCGCGGTGATCGTCTGGAGGCCCTCCCAGTCAAGCGCCTCCCCGTGATCCCCATCGGCCACGATCACCGCGGACAAGCCCGCGTCCTCGATGATCAGGCGCCGCCGCGCCGCGGGCCACGCCGGATCGAGCGGGACGTAGGCCACCCCGGCCCGGGCGGCGCCGAGCACGGCGATGACCGAGGCCGGGGACCGGGTCAGGTGAATCCCCACCGTCGCGCCGTCGGCGAGGCCATGGGCGGCGAGGGTCTCCGCCATGGCCAGCGAGCGGATCGTGAGCTCGCCTCGGGAGACGGCACCGGAGCTGCATCGGATACCGTCCAGGTCGGGCGGCCCGAGGTCGAGGCGTTGAAGGATGTCGCGCATGGCGCATCCTATGCCGTCGTGTGGTGCGCGTAAACGGGCTCCAGCGAGGCCTCTACGGGGCGCTCCGGCGAGGCGTGTGTCGGCGCGTCGGCGCCGCGTCGGGAGCGTCCTGGGCACGATCCGGCGGTGCGCGCGGGCCGATCAGGCGGACCTCATCGAGCTCGTCTCCCGCCCGCGCACCTCGGCGCGTGAACGGGGCCGTCGCGTCGGGCTTAAGGCCCCAAGGTCGGCGACGAAGCTCCTCGTGGTGACCTCGTGCGGTGCGGGAGGATCAGCCCTCCGCCCGGCGAAGCAGCCCGCCCGCGCGGACCTCTAGCCCAAAACGAAGGGCGTCGGGCAGGGGCTTCAGGGCCCAGGCCAAGGTGCCGAGGAGGGCCTCGGCGCGGCCCTCGACGGCCAAGGTCTCGGCGCTGGGTGTGGCGGCGAAGATCACCGCGCGCTCGTCTTCGGTGGCGCGCTGGGCGAAGCTCTCCGGGGTGAACAGCTCGACCTCGCCGGGGCCGAAGTGCTCCTCAAACAGCCGCCGGGCCCGCTGGAGGTGGTAATGGGCGGTGATGACGCCGAGGCGGCCGAGCTTGTGCTCTTCGCAGAGCGCCCGGGCCATCATCGCCTCCTCCCGGGTGCTGCGGCTCTGCTCCCGCTGAATCACCTGGCCGGGGAGCACCCCCCGGGCCAAGAGCGCCTCGACGACGAGGGCCGAGCCCGACTCGGCTTGACCGCGTAGTTTTGCCTCGACGGTGATCACCCGCCGGGCGCCGTCACGCAAGGCCACCACGGCGGCGACCGAGCGCGCCAGGAGCTCGCGGCGGGCGCGCTCGGGGTCGCGGCGCAGCTCTTTTCCCAAGACCATCACCGCGTCGAGTCGCATCATGGGACTCCTGGGGGGCGCTCAGTCCTGCTCGACGGTGACGATCTTGGCCTCCGCCCGGCCCTCGCGGAAGCGCAGCTCGACGGTGGCGCCGACCTTGAGGTCTTTGGCCTTCACCACGGCCCGCCCGCCGATCTTGGCGATGGCGTAGCCGCGCTCCAAGACCCGCAGAGGCGACATGGCGTTGAGGCTCGCCGCCGCTTGGGCGAGGGCCTCGCGGCCACGGCTGAGGCGCTGGGCGATGATCCGGCGCTGGACGTCGTCGAGGCGCTGCACACGAACCTGGGCGCGCTCAATCCGGGGGCTGAGGTCGGGCAGGCGGGCGCGGTTGAGGCGCTGCTTGCGGGTGAAGAGCGTCAACGACGCCGCGCGGGTGAGCCGGGCGCGGAGCTGGTCGGCCTGGCGCCGGGCGTCGCGCACACGCTCTTGGGGGTGGCGGAGGCGGCGTGTGGTCTGATCGACCCGCTGGCGGCCTCGGCTGGTGGCCCGGGACATCGCCCCGGCGAGGCGCTCCTCAAGGCCATCGACGTGCATCGACAGCCCGGCTTGTTCGGGCACGGCGGACTCGGCGGCGGCGGAGGGCGTCGGGGCGCGCAGGTCGGCGGCGAGGTCACAGAGGGTGATATCGATCTCGTGGCCCACGGCGGAGATCACCGGGATCTCCGAGGCCGCCACGGCCCGCACGACGACCTCCTCGTTGAACGCCCAGAGATCTTCGATCGAGCCGCCGCCGCGCCCGACGATGAGCACCTCGGCTTTGCCGTGGCGGTTGAGCAGCTCAATGGCCTGCGCGACCTCTTCAGCGGCGCCGTCGCCCTGCACCCGACAGGGCGCGAGGTAGACCGGGATGCCCGGAAAGCGCCGGGCGAGCACCTTGAGGATGTCTTGCAGCGCGGCGCCGGTGGGGGAGGTAGCAAGGCCTACGGCTTTGGGCAGAAACGGCAGCGGGCGCTTGCGGTCCTCGTCGAAGAGGCCTTCAGCGGCCAGGCGGCGCTTGAGCTCCTCCAAGGCCCGCGCCCGAGCGCCCGCGCCTGAAGGCTCCATCTGCCGCACGAGCACGTTGTACTTGCCTTGGGGCGAGTACACGTCGATTCGGCCCCGGCAGGTCACCCGCTCGCCGTCGCGTGGGGTCCAGCGTAAGAACTGGTTGGAGCCCTTAAACATCACCGCGGAGACCGTGGCCGTCTGCCCGTCGATGAGGCTGAAGTACCAGTGGCCCGAGCGGTGGGCCAAGAAGCGGCTGACCTCACCCTCGACCCAGACCTCAGGGATGGCACGATCGAGGGTGTCCTTGATGCGCGCGTTCAGCTCTCCGACGGTCAGCGGGCGGTCCATGGCTGCTCAGGGTGCGCCTCGACCCGATGGGGGCGAGAGGCCGAAGGTTTGGGAGCGTGGGGCAGAAACACAGCGCCCCCCGCCGAGGCGGAGGGCGCGTGAAGATCGAGGGCGGTGAGGCTCAGCGGAACATCACCCAAGAGGACTGCACGGGGTCGGCGCAGTCGCCGGAGAGCTCGTAGGAGGCGATGGTGCACACCGTCATGAGCTCGTCGGTGATCTCCATGGCGAGGTCTTCGCCCTCAAACATGGTGATGGTCTGGCCGTCGGCGACAAACTCCAAGGTGAAGGAGCTGCGCTCGCCGCACTCGTCGGACTGGGCGGTGCCGACCACCTCACCGACGCGGTAGCTGAGGCCGGGGATGTCGTTGGCGGCGAGGCCGGGCTCACCACGGTTGGCCTCTAAGGCGTAGACGAGGCCGCCGCGGCTGTTCGTGAGCCCGAAGCCCGCCGAGGTGGTGCCCTCGCTGTCGCCTTGGCGCACGACGAGGCTGACCTGCTCGTCCTCAAACACGTTCACCCAGGGGGTGATGTCCCAGCCGCCGGAGTCGCGCCAAGCGTAGCCGAGGCGGAAGGTGTTCCCGGCGTCGTCGCGGATGGTGGCGACGCGGGCGGGCTCATCGGCGCAGGGGATGAGGTTGTCGTTGAAGTCGGCGGGGGCGGCCTCATCGCGGATGAAGCGGCCACGGATGGTGTACAGGCCGTCTTCAGAGACCAACGACTCGTCGCCGCCGAGACAGACCACACCCGAGCCCGACCACATGCCCGAGGAGTCGGCGATGTCGAAGTACGAGAGCTCATCGCCGGTCAGGAGGCTGCCTACAAACGACCCAGCGGCGAACCCGCAGCCGGTGAGGGCCGAGATCAGGAGGGTGGAGGCGCTGAGGAGAGCGGCGTTGCGCATGGTGGACTCCGACAACAGATGAGAAGGCCTGAAGCAAGCATAGCAGCGATCGAGCCCAAGCGCGATCACTGCTATTGAATGTTGTCGCCCGAGGCCGAGCGACGGGATCCTCAGCGGAACATCACCCAGGAGCTGTCCACGGGCAAGGAGTCGCCGCAGTTGTCGGAGACCGTCTCATACGCGGTGATCGAGCAGGTGGTGTAGTACTCGTCGTCGGCGTAGAACCCGGCGTCTTCACCGGAGAACAGCACCAGCTCGGACTCTTCGCTCACGAACTCTTGGGTGAGGAAGGCGCGCTCACCGCAGTCGGTCTGGTAACCGCCGACCCCTTCGGCGGTGCCGAAGCTGATGTTGGGGAGGTCGCCGTCTTGCAGCGCCCGGCCGCCACGACCGGCCTCCAAGGCGTAGCGGAGGCCGCTGCGGTTGAACAGCGCGAAGCCCGCGGCCTCGACACCGTCGGTGCGCACGATGGCGGAGACCGGCTCGTCGGTGTTCACCGTGGGCCAAGGGGTGGAGTCCCAGCCGTACATGCGCCAGGCGAAGCCGATGGTCCAGACCTCGCCCGCGTCGTCACGCACCCGAATGACCGTCTCTGGGGTCTGCCAGCAGGGGATGACGTTGTCGAAGTCGGGGCGGAGGTCGTTGAAGTTGGTGTCTACGACGCGGCCACGGATGTCGAAGCGCGTGGCGGCGGCCTGCTCCTCAGTGAGCGTGGCGCTGGTGCCGAGGCAGACGATGGCCTCACCTTCGGAGTCGGTGGAGCTGTAGGTGACGTCGCTGTAGTAGCGGTCATCACCAAAGAGCAGGCCGGTCACGGCGCCGCCGATGAAGCCGCAGCCCGTCGTGAGGGCGAGGGCCGAGGTGAGGAGCGGGAGCGCGAGGCGAGAGGCGGTCATTGGGACCTCTGGGTGTTTTGGTTCGATTCGCGTGGCCAGTATAGCAAGGCCTGTGCCAGCCCTGTGGAGCAAAAAATGGGGCTTCCGACGGCGTCACCGCGACATCGATGTCACCCTGCGGGACACACGCAGCAGGACAGCCAGCCCGAGAAAGCCCCAGGCCCCGAGGCCCAGGCCCAAGGTCCAGGCCCAGGCCGGTCGGTATCTGAAGGTGAGGGTGTGGGCGCCCGGGGGCAAGACGACGCCGCGTAGGCTGAGGTCGGCGCGGTGAATCGTCGTCGGCACGCCGTCCAGGGCGGCCTCCCAGCCCGGGTAGTGGGCGTCGGTGAGCACCAAGACGCCGGGGCCTTGGGCCCGAAGCTCGACCTCATCGGGGGTGTAGCGGGTGATCGTCGCCCCGCCGCCGCGTGGGCTCGCGGCCTCCTCACAGCGCGCCTCCCCTTGCCCGAGGAGCACGGCGACCTGGGCGGGATCTACGGCCAGGAGCGTGGCCAGGGCGGCGTCTTCGTCCTTCGCCCACGACACGCAGGGGGCGACAAAGGCCCGGGGCAAGGCGCCGGTGGCCTCGACCACACGCACCGTGCCCTCGGCGAGCTCGACGGCGCCGCGCTCGATGAGCCGAGGGTGGCTGAGCGTGTGGGTCGTGAGCAGGTTCTGCACCCCGAGCAGCTCCGCGATGGGCAAGCCCGCCTCAAGCTGCCGGGCCTTCATCGGGCCGTGGTCGAGGCCGACGTCGAGGCCCGCGGCGCCGAGCAGGGCCTCGTGCCCCGGCAGGCGCAGGGGCGAGAGCGCGATGACGTCGTGGGTGCCCCAGAAGAGGCCGATGGACGCGCTCATCAGCTCGCGGTCTAAGGCGTGGGGCACGACCCGATCGACGACGGTGGTGCGGCTCAACGACGCGGCGTAGCCCTCGGGCAAGAGCGCCACCGTGGCCGGCGGCGTGGTGACCAGGGCGGGGTCGGTGCGGGGGTTGTAGTCGTAGAGCGTGACCCCCAGGTCGAGGCCGACCAAGACGACGAGGCCCACGGCGGCGCGCTGGCGCAGCGACAACGCCAAGGTGCCGAGGGTGAGCGCCGGGGCGAGGAGGCCCCAGGTGCCGTTCCAGAGCATCCCGTTGACCAAAGCGTCGATCCGGGCGGGGCCGTCGGGGCGGTCTCCCAAGGCGCCCATGAGCGCCCCCCGGACCATAGGCTCGACCGCGCCGAGCGCGACGGCGCCGAGCAGGCCACCGACGACCAACAGCCCGAGGGCGCCGACGCTGAGCCGCGCGCCGCGCTGGGCGAGGGCCTCACCCTCCTCACCCATCAGGCGGTCAAGACCGCCCGAGGCCAAGGCCGCGACGGCCAAGGTGAGGAGCCAGGAGAAACGCGCCGGGAACCGGAAGAGGTCGAAGCCGGGGACGGCGCGCAGCAGCTCATACGCCGGGGTGTAGCGGCCCAAGGTCCACAGCAGGCTCAAGATCGCCAAGGCCCACAGCGCCCGACCTCGGCCCCACAGCGCCAGGGCCAAGGCAGGAAACCCAAGGTAGAAGCAGTCTTCCCAGTGGGTCTCCCCGGTGCCGAAGTAGGCGGCGGCCTTGTGAACGTAGGTCAGAGGGATGTCCGCCGGGCGCTCCCAGCCCCAAAAACGCGGCAGCACGGCGTTGATGAGCTCTTGGGGCGGCAAGGAGCCGATGCCCGCGAAGGCCTCGTCTACGCCCCCCGCCCGGGCGCTGAGCTCGGCGAGCTCTAAGCTGGCGGCGATCTGCGGTGACGCGGCGGCGAGGCCCAGGAGCGCGGCGAGCCCGGCCTTGGCGAAGGCGGGGAGGGCGGGGCGGCGCATCAAGAACAGGAGCAGCGCGCCCAAGAGCCCGATGGCGCCGAGCTGGGGGTGACCGGCGGTGCACAGCGCGGCGACGGCGACGGCGAAGGGGAGGGCGCCGCCTTCGTCACGGCCGAGACGCCAGGCCGCGCCCAGGGCCCAGGGCGCCCAGGCGGCGACGGCGTGCATCCCGGCGTAGGTGACGTGCGCGGTGAGGAAGCCGCTGAGCATGACGATGAGCCCGCCCAACACGCTCGCGAGACCGCTTCGGCCCAGGCCCCGGCAGAGCCACCACCCGCCCAGGCCCGCCCAGGCCGTGTGGAGCACGATGGCCAAGCTCAGGGCGGTGTGGGACTCAAAGAGCAGCCCGAGCAAGGCGTAAGGTGGGTAAAACACGCCGGTCTGGCCGTCGGCGGCCAACGGGAAGCCCGCGCCGATCTCCGGGCACCACAGCGGCCACTCGCCGAGCTGAAACCGAGACGCCGCCCAGTGTCGCCAAGGATGGTGGTGGTGGCGCAGGTCGTGGGACCAGAAGACCCCTCGGCCCAAGAGCACGTCCGGCGCCTGCGCGGCGGCGACGGCCAAAAACAGGCCCGCCGCCCACGGCCAGCGCTCCAGACGTGGGGCGCTCACGGCGTGTTGCCCCCCTCGACGTAGCCCATGGCCTCCAGCATCCGCTGCTCACCGAAGCCCAGGCCCCCGTCGCGGCGACCGCAGGGCGTAGCTTTGGCGGCGGGGGCGGCGCGTGACCGGGCGGCCTCGACGGCGAGGGCCTGGCCCGCGGCGATGTTGGTCAGCTCGCCGGGGTCTTTGGTGAGGTCGTAGAGCACCTCGCTCTGGGCGTCGGGGTCGAGGATGTACTTCACCCGAGCGCCGGTCTCAGCGGGCGCGGTGGGTGCTGTGGGCGCTGCGCCCTCAACCGGCGCGGCGGGCGCGGCGGGCGCTTCAGCCCAGGCCGAGCGCAGGCCGAAGAGACAGCCTTGGGAGAGATCGGCGGT
>JAKLKE010000102.1:1149-16094 GCA_023150775.1 Myxococcota bacterium | reverse complement strand
GCCGCCGTCCGGGGTGGCGAGGGACTGCGACCAGCCCCGGAAGCCGCCGTCGATGGTGACGACCTCCATGTTGTAGGCCTGGGCGTCGGGGTGATCTGAAGGCCGGTAGAAGTAGGGGGGCTCGGTGCCGATGGAGCCTGAGCCGTAGTAGCCGCCGTTGACGGCCTCCATCGCGGCGATCTGGTAGGCGTCTTTGGCGCCGGGATCGTCGAGGTTGGACTCGGCCCAGTAGCGCTCGTTGTTCGGATCCCAGGTAGAGCCGCCGTCGGTGGAGAAGGTGATGTCGCCGATGGTGAGGCTCACCACGAAGATCTCGCCGTCCTGGGCCGAGGCCACCTGGCCGCAGTTCGACATCTTCACGGTGTCGTAGTCGAGCAGGCGGTCCCACGAGCCGCCGTCGTACCGCCACAGAAACGAGGTGACGCCATCGGCGGTGCCGTTGCCGCAGGCGTAGAGGTCGCCGTTGGGGGCGAAGGAGAGATCGTAGATGTCGAGCCCCGTGGCGAGGTCGATCTCGGAGAAGCTGTCGCCGCCGTTCGCCGTCTCGTGAACCCCGGCGTCGGCACCGCAGCCCACCCAGCCGACGGTGTCCGAGGCGAAGAGGACGGCGTAGACGTTCTGGCCGCCGCAGGGCGAAGAGATCTCCGCGTAGCCTGGGTCACCCGTCGGCCCGGTGTCGTCGCCGGAGTCGCCGCTGGGGTTGGTGTCGTCCGTCCCCGAGTCATCCACCTTGCCGTCCCCGCCACCCGAGCACGCCAAGCCGAAGCCCAAGCCCAGCGCGGCGATGATGGTCGTCCTTAAGCTCCTCATGGTCTCCTCCTCCTCAAGTCAGTTCTTGGTCGGTGAGCGCTCTCGCGCCCCCTGGTCATCTTAACGGAGCACGATAGGGGAGTCGCCTTCAGCGTGCTCCGGATCTGGCATGGGCTTCGTTCATCTCCACGTGCACTCCCAGTTCTCCTTGCTGGACGGCGCGCTCACCATCGAGGCCTTGGCCCCGGCGGTGAAGGCGATCGGGCAGACGGGCGTGGCGCTCACGGATCACACGAACCTCTACGGCGCGGTGACCTTCCACAAGGCCTGCAAAGAGCAAGGCCTGCACCCGGTGTTCGGCGCCGGGCTGTGGGTGCAGCCCGAGGGGGTCGGCTACAAAGATCCCGCGAACGAGCTCGGCGGTTACCACCTCATCGCGCTCATCGAAGACAAGGCGGGCTACCAGAACCTCAACCAGCTCATCACCCGGGCGATCTTCGACGGCATCTACTACAAGCCGCGCATCGACTTGGAGCTTCTGCGCCGCCACCACGAGGGCCTCATCTTCTTGACCTCGGGGATGCGCGGCCCGGTGCGCGCGCCTTGGGTTCGGGGAGAGCCTGACCTCGCCCGCAGGCGCCTCGGCGAGCTCACGGAGATCCTCGGCCCGGAGCAGCTCTACATCGAGATGCAAGACGTCGGCCTGCCCGGCGACGACGTGGCCAACGACGGCTGCCGGGCCTTGGGCCAAGAGTTTGGCCTCAAGACGGTGGTCACGAACAACGTGCACTACCTCAAGCCTGAAGACGCCCCGGTGCTGGACCTGCTCCAGTGCATCGGCCAAGGCGTCGCCTTGCATGATGAGCGTCGGCGTCGGCCCTGCACCGACCAGCTCTACCTCAAGACCGAGGCCGAGCTTCGTGCGCTCTTCCCCGACGACGGCGA
The DNA here is from genome assembly GCA_023150775.1 of Myxococcota bacterium. Taxonomy (GTDB): domain Bacteria; phylum Myxococcota_A; class UBA796; order UBA796; family CAJQPC01; genus JADKFE01. The sequence continues at coordinate 14,399 of JAKLKE010000102.1, read as the reverse complement.
GGCCATCGACCGCACCGTCGAGATCTCCGACCGTTGCCACTTCAAGTTTGATTACGGCGTCTACTACTTCCCCGCGTCTACGCCGCCGGACACCCAAGAGGGCGCCGACACCCAGGCCAACTGGGCCTATTTTTACAACGCCTTCCCGCCGCCCCGGGATCTCGCCTTGCCCGTCGCCGCCGGGGCGGACGCGCCGGAGAAGCCCGAGGGCGCAGAGGGCAGCCTCAACGGCTACTTCGCCTGGTACTCCCGCCAAGGCCTGCGCCATCGCCTGCGCCGCATCCCAGAAGACCGCCACCCCGAGTACTGGGACCGCCTAGAGCTTGAGCTGGCGATGATCGCCAAGATGGGCTTCGCGGCGTACTTCCTCATCGTCGCCGAGTTCATCAACTGGGCGAAAGACCACGAGATCCCCGTCGGCCCGGGCCGCGGATCCGCTGCGGGATCTTTGGTCGCTTACGCCCAGCGCATCACCGACATCGACCCGATCCGCTTTGAGCTGCTCTTTGAGCGTTTTCTGAACCCTGAGCGGGTGTCGATGCCCGACGTCGACGTCGACTTCTGCCAAGACCGCCGCGAGGAGGTCATCGAGCACACCCGGCAGAAGTACGGCCGCGAGTTTGTCAGCCAGATCATCACCTACGGCAAGCTCCAGGCGAAGCTCGCCGTGCGTGACGTCGCCCGGGTGTGTGACCTCAACTTCAACGACGCCGACCGCATCGCGAAGCTCATCCCCAACGAGCTCGGCATCACCCTGGAGGCCGCCAAGAAGGAGGAGGCGCTCCTGCGCCTGTACGAGGGCGACGGCCGGGTGCGCCGCATCCTAGACCTCGCCTCGTCGATTGAGGGCATGACCCGGCAGACCGGCGTTCACGCCGCCGGCGTCGTCGTCGCCGATCGGCCCTTGGTGCAGCTCGCGCCGCTCTACCGCGACGGCCCCGAGGGCGGGCCCGTCGTGCAGTTCGACATGAAGTCCGCCGAGAGCATCGGCCTCATCAAGTTCGACTTCTTGGGCCTCAAGACACTCGACCAGATCCGCGACGCGGTGAAGCTCATCGCCCGAAACGAGGGCGCGCGCTCCATCGACATGAGCGACATCGACATCGAGGACGCCAAGACCTACAAGCTGCTCATCGACGGCGACGCGTTGGGGGTGTTTCAGGTCGAGTCTTCAGGCATGAGGGAGCTTCTGCGAAAGCTCAAGCCGAGCTGCCTCGACGACCTCGTCGCCCTCGTCGCGCTCTACCGGCCCGGCCCCTTGAACGCGGGCATGGTGGACGACTTCATCGACCGAAAACACGGCCGAAAGCGCGTCGAGTACCCCGTCCCGGCCTTAGAGCCGATCCTGCGCAGCACCTACGGCGTCGTGGTGTACCAAGAGCAGGTCATGCAGATCGCCCAGGTGCTCTCCAGCTACAGCCTGGGTGAGGCCGACCTCCTGCGCCGGGCGATGGGCAAAAAGAAGCCCGAGGAGATGGCGAAGCAGAAGGAGCGTTTTGTCAGCGGCGCGGTGAAGAACGGCTACGACAAAGACAAAGCCGACGGCATCTTTGAGCTCCTCGCGATGTTCGCCGCCTACGGCTTCAACAAGAGCCACTCCGCGGCCTATGGCTACGTCAGCTACCAGACGGCCTGGCTCAAAGCGAACCACCGCGCCGAGTTTATGGCCGCGCTGATGAGCATCGAGTCGGCGAACACCGACAAGATCCTCATCTACCTGACCGACTGCAAACGTGCGGGCATCACGATCTTGCCGCCGGACGTGAACGAGAGCCTGCGGCCCTTCGACGTGCCCAAGAACGCACGAAACACCATCCGGTATGGCCTCGGCGCGATCAAAGGCATCGGCGACGCCGCCGTAGACGCCATCCTCGACGCCCGGGTTGAGGCCGGGGGCCGCTTCCGCGACCTCATGGACTGCCTCAACCGCCTCGACCTCAAGCGGGTCAACAAGAAGGTCCTGGAGAACCTGATCAAGGCCGGGGCCTTCGACTGGACGGGCCACGCCCGCGCCGCGCTGTTCTCGGGCCTCGACGCCGCGGTCTCCGCCGCCCAGAAGGAGCAGGCCGACAAAGCGAGCGGGCAGGTCGGGCTCTTCGGGATGTTGGGCGGGGGCGGCCCTCCGCCGCCGAGCTTTCGGCCGCCGGACGAGCAAGAGTGGTCCTTGGGCAAACGCCTGGGCTTTGAGCGGGACGCCGTCGGCTTTTACCTCAGCGGCCACCCCGTCGAGGCCTTCGCCGAGAACCTCGGGCGCTACGTCACCTGCCGCCTGGGCGATCTCAGCGACGAGCGTGAAGGCGCCGAGGTCACCGTGCCCGGCATGGCCACGGCCTCCCGCCAGGTGCGCACCAAACGTGGCGACAAGATGGGCTTCGTCACCCTCGATGACGGCACCGGCACCGTGGAGTGTGTGTTCTTCTCCGACGCCTGGGAGCGTTCGGCCCGCGCGTTCAAGGACGACGGCGTGGCCGTGCTCGTGAAGGGTGAGCTTGAGAAGACGGCCGATGGATGTAAGATCCTCGCAGAGTCCGCCGAGCCTTTGGCGGAGCTCATCGAGAGCCGCGCTCGGGAGGTTCACATCTGCGTCGACTACCAGGACCTCACCGCCGCCCGGGTGACCGAGCTCCGTGGCCTCATGGAGCGCTGCGCCGGGAGCACCCCGACGATGCTCATCGTCGAGCGCGCGACGCACAGCCGGGTGACGATGCGCCTGCCGCCGCGCCTCTGCGTGCTCCCCGATGAGCGTTTCCGCGACGGGGTCGCCAGCATCTTTCGCCGCAATGACGCCGTGAGGTTGAAGTGAGAGCGCTGTTGATCCTGCCCATCACGCTCTTGTTGAGCGGCGCGGCCTTCGCGGGCGCGGTCATCGAGCCGCTGACCTTCGGCCACATCGACTGGACGCGGGGGCGCCTCATCGTCGAGGCCTCGGGCTTGTCCAACACCGGCGCGTGGCGCGACGTGCGCGCGTCTGAGCAGAACGCCTTCGCCCAGCTTGAGCCCCGGGTTGAAGACCACGCTCGACAGGTGCGCGTCTCCGCAGACTCCACCGCCGGAGACCTCCTCGACGGCGCCGAGCCCATGGCCAGCTCCTTACGCGACGGCCTCACCACCTGGCAGGTCGGCGAGACGCGCTACTACTCCTCGGGCAAGGTGAGCCTACGCGCTGAGCTCGCCCTGCACTCGTGGTTACGCCCGGCGCTCGTGGAGCAGGCCAGCGGAGGATCTGCCGAAGACCGCGCCGAGGGCCGCTACACCGGGGTCGTCGTGGACGCCCGGCGGATGCGGGTGCGCCTCGCCTTGGCGCCGCGCCTGCTCGCGCCTGAAGGAGATGAGGTCTACGGCCTCGCCTCGATGAGCGAAGAGTCCGCGGCGACGACGCTCCCCGTGGTCTGGGTGACCGAGCCCGGCGACAAAGAGGCCATCCAGCGCGCGGGCAAGGAGCCCTTGTTTGTGCAGGCCACAGACGTCAAAGGGGGCTCGGATCTGGTCGTCGGCCGGGACGACGTCGCCAAGCTGCGGGCCTTGGCCTCGGGCAGCGATCTGCTCCTGCGGGGCCGGGTCGTCGTCATCGTGGATCCCTTATGATTCGCCGCGCCGGGCACTCCAGCGCCGGAACCCGCGTCCCACGCCCCATGCGCACCCCGCCGCAGAAGCCGGTGAGCGTCCGCGAGCGTGTCGCCTGGGCGGTGGCCGCCACCCTGCTCATCGTCGGCCTCATCTACCTGCTGCGCTCGGCCTTGAGCATGTTGTTCATCGCCGCGACCTTCGCCTGGCTGCTCGACCCCGTCGTCGATCGGCTGGAGGCCCGGGGCATGAGCCGGGAGCGGGGGATCATGGTGATCTTCGGCGCGGGCGGCCTCGCCATCACCCTCGCCGTGCTCGTGCTCATCCCCTCCGTGGTGACTGAGCTTGAGAACCTCACCGCGAACCTCAGCCTGTATGGCGCCCGGCTCACCGAGACCGCCACGGACCTCAAGCTGCGCTTAGAGACCTGGCTTGAGCGGCCCTTGCCCGTGTCGCCGGAGGAGCTCTTCGCCGAGGCCCAGCTCGCGCTCACGTCGAGCGGCGCCGACATCGGCGGTCTGGTCAAGGACACCGTGCCCAGCGCCGGGCGCCTGATCACGACCTTAGGCGCCAAGGCGCTCTCCGGCGGCTTCGCCTTCGCCGTGGCCACCCTCAACGTCTTGCTCCTGCCCATCTTTACCTTCTACCTGCTGCGCGACTGGGATCGCCTCGTCGCGGGGGTAGACCAGCTAGTGCCGCCGCGGCACCGCGCCAAGGTTCGCTCCTTGGCGCACCAGATCGACGAGACCCTCGCCAGCTTCGTCCGGGGGCAGCTCACGGTCTGCGCGCTCTTGGCGGTCTGTTACTCCGTGGGCCTGCTCATCAGCGGGGTGGATCTCGCCTTGGTCGTCGGCATCGTCTCCGGCGCCCTGTTCATCATCCCCTACGTCGGCACCTTGTTCGGCGTCGTCATCGCGAGCCTGCTCGCCTTGCTCAAGTTCGGCGTCGATTGGCACCTCCTCGCGGTGTGGGCGGCCTTTGGGGTGAGCCAGCTCCTGGAGGGCTTCATCTTCACGCCGCTCATCGTCGGCGACAAGGTCGGCCTGCACCCCTTGGTGGTCATGGTGGCGCTCATCGTCGGGGGCAACGTCTTCGGCCTCTGGGGCATCTTCTTGGCGATCCCCGTCACGGCGGCGGCGCAGATCCTCTTCGCCGAGGCCATGCTCCACTACCGGCGCTCACGCTTCTTCGGCGACGGAGACCCGGCCTGATCCCCTGGAGCTTCTGGGGGGTAGACGTGCCCTACGAGACGGCCTGGGCGCGTCAGCGCGCGCTGCGCGCCGAGATCGTGGCGGGGCAGGGGACGGAGCAGCTCGCGCTCTTGGAGCATCGGGCGGTCGTCACCTTCGGCAAACGCCCCGCCCCGGGGAACCCCGATCCCGAGGCGCTCCGGGCCACGGGGGTGGACGTCTTCACCACCGAGCGCGGCGGCCTCGCCACCTGGCACGGCCCGGGGCAGCTCGTCGGCTACTTGTTCTTGGACCTCGGGCGCCGCGGCCTCGGCGTGCGGCAGCTCGTCGAGCGCCTGGAGGATGGCTTGATCGCCTACCTCGCCGGGCGGGGGGTGATCGCCGCGCGCCGCGCCGGTTACCCCGGCGTGTGGGTCGGCGACGACAAGATCGCCGCCTTGGGCCTGCACGTTCAGCGTGGGGTGACCATGCACGGCTTCGCGCTGAACCTTCGTCTGGGGCCTGATGCGTATCGGGGGATCCTCCCCTGCGGGATCACCGATGGTGGCGTCGCCAGCCTCGATCGGCTCATCCCAGACGCCCCAGGGCCCCAGGAGGCCGCGCCGGACGTCGCCGCCGCGGTGATCGCCGCCTTGGCGAGTCCGGCCCCTTGAGGCCAAGCGCCTTGACGCGCTCCGGTCGTCCAGATAAAAGGTGGGGGCTTCGGACGCTGACGTGGTCTTTGACCCTCGGCAGCCAGAGCAGATGAAGGAGCGTAGCTCAGCGGGAGAGCACTACCTTGACACGGTAGGGGTCACCGGTTCGATCCCGGTCGTTCCTATAAGCGAGAGGCGGCAGGTACCCCCTGCCGCCTCTTCTTTTTTGCCGAGGCGCGGCGTTGACACGGCGCTGTCACTCTGGTAGAAACGGCGTGGCCCCTGCTTCAAGCCTGCGACTGGGTTGACCTGCAGGACCGCTGATTCGAAACCTCTAAGTGGAGCGACAGTACCATCGACCCTACGAATGGTGACAACCTCAGGAACCGCCGCATGTCTCAGGCCGTGCCTGAGCGCGACGAGCCGCGCGTCAACGAACGAATTCGTGTTCCACGAGTCCTGGTGATCGACGAAGACGGCACCAAGCTCGGCGAGTTCATGACCGTAGACGCCCTCGCGCTGGCGCGTGAGCGTGGCCTTGATCTGGTCGAGGTCGCTCCCAACGCCCGTCCGCCGGTCTGTCGTGTTCAAGACTTCGGTCGTTTCAAGTACGACAAGAAGAAGAAAGACGCGACGGCGCGCAAAAACCAGGTCATCGTTGAGATCAAAGAGCTCAAGGTTCGGCCCAAGACCGACATCCACGACTTTGAGGTCAAGCTGCGGCACGCCCAGCGCTTCCTCGAAGAGGGTGACAAGGTCAAGATCACCGTCCGGTTCCGTGGCCGTGAGAACGCCCACCGCGACATCGGCGAAGAGCGCTGCCGTGAGTTCTCCTCCGCGTTGACCGATCTCGCCGTCGTGGAGTCCCCGCCGCGTATGGACGGGAAGCAGATGGTGATGATCCTCGCCCCGACGAAGAAGAAGGTGTGACCTCTTTGCGGGCGTAGGTTAGTCTCCTGGCGCTCCAAACTTCCCCGACGCGCGCCGCGCGCTCGGGCTCTGCTCTCCTGAGGCATTCATGGGCAAGTTCAAGAACAAGATGAAGACGAACCGGGGCGCGGCCAAGCGCTTCTCCAAGACCGCCACCGGCAAGATCAAGTTCAAGCACACCAAGCTGCGCCACATCCTCACCAAGAAGAGCACCGCGACGAAGCGGAAGCTCCGCGCGGGCGGCTACATCGCCGAGGTCGAGGCGCACCTCATCAACCAGCTCATCCCCTACAAGTAGGCGTCTCTCCCCGCTTTGCGGGGTGATGTCGTCCTCCTTCCGGCCGCCTCCGCCCATGTTGGGTTGGTCAGCGGTTCACAACTGGAGACAACATGGCACGTATTAAGAACGCGTCTATCCGTAAGACGCGCCGCAAGAACCTCTTCAAGCGCACCAAGGGCTTCCGTGGCGCGCGTGGCCGCCTGCTTCGTCAGGGCCATCAGGCGGTGATGAAGGCGGAGACTTACGCCTTCCGTGGCCGCAAAGAGAAGAAGCGCCACTTCCGCAGCCTCTGGATCGTGCGTATCAACGCCGGTCTCGGCGCCTTCGGCATCTCCTACAGCCGCTTCATCCACGGCCTCAAGCTCGCGGGCATCACCTTGGATCGTAAGGCCCTCTCGGACCTCGCGACCAACCAGCCCTCGGCCTTCGAGGCGGTTGTCACCCAGGTGAAGGCCGCGCTGGTCTGATCCTGCGCTGATCTGAGCGCACGACGCCGGGGTCCTCGCCTCGGCGTCGTCGTGTTTTGAGGAGCCCCGAATGCCTCTCGCCCTGATCCTCAGCCTGATCGTCGCCTGCGGCGACAAAGACGAGACCGCGGACTACGTGCAGATCAACGCCACGGACGACACGATCGCCGTGGACGTGGGCGCCGCTGAGGTGCTCGACGCACGCACCGTAGAGATCCGCTCCAACACCGGGGCGGTGGTGATCGGCTTGGGCGAGGTGAGCCCTGGCGGCGGCCCCATCGGCACGGTGCACACGCTCTCCGTGCGGGTGGACGCCGAGTACGCCGAGCTCATCGACCGCGCCACGGTTCGTATCAGCTCCGGCGATCGGGGTGAAGATGAGTACACGCTCACCCAAGACTTCGCCGACGAGGGCCTCTACGTCTACGAGCTCAAGTCCGTCGGGGCCCTGGGCGAGGAGCGTGAGGACGTGTTCACGCTGCGCCTTTGGGATCTCACCACAGATCCTGAAGACACCGCCGCGTCCGACTCGGGCCTGTGAGCGCCCTGGGATGATCCAACATCTTGACTGCGCTCTCGCGCACCTTTGTCAACCTTCCAACGATCTGATACTCTTATGAGCGCTCCTAAGCGACCGCGGAGAGCGAACATCGCTCAACCCCCCCGCGGCGACTCCACCCCATCTGACCGGGAGAACCTGATGCCGGAATCTGCCGCTGCCTCCCGCACGATGACGAAGGCCGATCTTGTCGAGCGTGTCTACGACAACGTCGGCTTCTCCAAGAAGGAGGCTCTCGAGCTCATCGACGCGGTGTTTGAGACGATGCGTGAGGCCCTTGAGCGGGGCGAGAAGATCAAGGTGTCCGGCTTTGGCAACTTCGTGGTTCGCCAGAAGTCCGCCCGCCGTGGCCGCAACCCCCAGACCAACGAGAGCATCGTCATCGAGCCTCGTCGGGTGCTGACCTTCAAGCCGTCCCAGGTGCTCAAGACGGCAATCAACGGCTCGCTGCGCGCTGAGGATGTGCCCGCGGCGGGGCCGGACGACATGCTCGACGAAGAGTAGCCGCACAGGACGTGAGGAAGGCCGGGAGGTCCAATGAGCAAAGAAGACGACGCGCTCCTCGTGGACGAGGATCAGGACATCCCCGACAAGCTGTATTTCCGAATCGGCGAGGTCGCGGAGCTCGTGGGCGTTGAGTCCCACGTGCTCCGGTATTGGGAGGGCGAGTTCAAGATGCGCCCTCACCGCAGCTCCTCCGGGCAGCGGCTCTACCGCAAGCGCGACATCAGCCGCTTCCTCAAGATCAAGCGTCTCCTGCACACCCAAGGCTTCACCATCGCGGGCGCGCGGAAGGCGCTGATGCCCAAAGAGGGTGAAGAACAAGCGGGCGACGGCAACTTGCCCGTGGATCTGGACAAGCTGCGTGAGGTCGTCGAGCGTGTGGCCCGGGTGCGGGTAGAGCTCAACCAGCTTCGCCGCGCCCTCCAGACCCTTGACGCCTCCGTGGCCTCACGTTAATAGGATGAGGTCTTGAGCAGACGGCCTCTTTGGAGGCACAACGCTTGAGACAATCGGGGTGTAGCGCAGCCTGGTAGCGCACTAGACTGGGGGTCTAGTGGTCGCAGGTTCAAATCCTGTCGCCCCGACCATAAATGCCGAGATCAAAAAAGCCCCTCAGGTCTTAAGATCTGAGGGGCTTTTTCATTGGATCGTTCTGAGCGTCCGCGATTGACCCCCGATCGTGCCAAAGGCCGGTGACCGATGGAGGGGTCAGGGCGCCGAGGTCACCACGATGGAGTCCGTGCCGACCACCGCGCCGCTGAGGTCCGTGGCGATGAGGCTGAGCGGGTTGGGGCCAGCCGTGAGCGGCACCGTGGTCTGCCAGGTCTGATCGTCCACCCAGGTGAGCTCCAAGGGGCTCGACGCGCCGTCGAGGGTGATCTGCCGCACGTCGATCCAGGCCACGCCCTCCAGAGTGACCTCGGCGGCGGCGACCACGACGTCGGCGCCGCCGCCGGTCGTGATTCCAAAATCCACCGGGGGGTAGAGCACCAAGATCGAGCGGGACGAGTCGTTCATCACCCAGCTCGCGCGATCGGCGACGAACTGGCAGTGGCTCTGGAAGTCTTGGGCAGGCAAGAGCGCGCTGAGCTGGGCGCACCATGGGGCGAGATAGTCGGCGTTGTAAGCGCGCTCGACGATGTCCTGCAAGTGGCCATAATAGGCTCTGCGGTGGGCGGGATCTTGCATCAGCCGCCGCAGGTCGTTGTTGCCGACGAGGGACCCGGAGTAGCCGCCGTAATAATCCAGATCGTGCGGGAAGTACAAGACGCGCTGGTCCTCGGGTCGCACATAGAAGACCGCGTTGTGTTGGCTGCCATCGCCGCCGTAGCTGTCAACGGCGCCGGAGAGGGTGGCGAAGGCGAAGGCGCGAAGCCACTGGTCTACGTCGATCACCGCCTCGACCTCTGACAAGAAGACCGCTCCCGAGCGCGCGAAGGTCTTCCCGAGGGTGATCATGCCGTCGTAGTCGTCCTCACGCTCGTTGTTCTTGATCAAGAAGCTCCAGCGATAGTCCTCTTTGTCGTCGCCGAGATCGGTGATGGACGTGCCGATCACGTCGTCGGGCTGGGGCAGCTTGAGCCCCTCGGGCGTCCCGTCGTCGGTGGTGTAGGGGTAATAGATGAGCTCGTACTCAAACAGCGTCCCGCTCGCTCCGTCCGCGAACTGTGCGTCGAGCACCAGATCGGTGAACCGGTCGAGCTGCAGCTCCGCCGGGCCGCTGTGCTGGGGCAGCGGCGTCATGGCGTGCACGAGGTCATTGTATTCACCAGACACAGAGCCCGCGTGGGTCATGACCAGGTTCATCAGGACCTCGCGCTGGCCAAAATTGACCCCCTCGGAACGATCGAGGAGCACGCTCAGGTGGCTCCCACGAAAGGGCCGCTCGCGGGTGAAACGAAGGCCGTAGCCCAGGCGGGGCTGCTCAGGGCGACCCCGCTGGCTGCCTTTGGCGCGCACGCCCACGTCGAAGAAGACCTGTGACTCGTTGTAGATCACCGTGGCGCCGACGAGATCGTCGCTCATCAGGTTCACGTCGTCATGCAGCCAGTCGGAGTCGGCCTCGGTCATGAGGACGCGGAGGTTGTGCAGGCCGTTGGTCTCCGCTGCGCCGTCGTCAAACCGGAGCAGCGCGCGGGAGTCGGGCCCGGCCGCCGGGAGGGTGGCGCTGGCGCCTCGATCGTCTGTGGCCTCGACGTAGAGCTGCACGAGGCTGCCGGCCGCCTCGCCGCCCAGCGTGCCCGTAAAGTGTCCCGCGCTGGCCTCGGACATGGCTTGGCGTTGAAAGGCCCCGCCGTTCACCGAGGACCAGAGCGTCACCTCGGCGACGCCGTCGGGGTCATTCACCGAGACGCGGATGGTCACGGGCTCCCCCGCCGCCGGGACGGCTACATCGGCGCCCAGATCGGTCAAGGTCGGGCCTAAATTCTCGACCGCGGTCGAGTTGGGGGCGCCCGGCGTGCCGGAGAGGCTGGGCTGCTCCAAGAGCGTCGTGCGCGGCAGTCGATTAAAATAGAGCCGTGTGTGAAGCTGGTTTGAGCCCGAGACCCAGCGCGCACGGAAGGTCAGCTCGTACTCTAAATTGCCGATGGGCTGCAGCAGGGTCGTCTCGGCGTGATTGTGCATGTGCCCCGTCGGCCCGGTGGCCACGAGACGCAGCACAGAGTCGCCTGGGTCGTCGGGGTCAGGCACGATCTCGCTGTGGCGGTGGTTCCCCAAGAGCCGCCACCGCGCGTCCGCGTCGTCGAAGCCGCCGTTTGAGAGGAGCTGGATGGCGCTCCCGTCGGGATCCTGAATCAGGCTGAGGTCGTCGATCAGCGCCGTGCCCCCGTCGAGCAGGCCCAGCACCAGCTCCTCCCAGGCGCCGTCGGGGCCGACCACGCTGGGCTCGGCCTCGCCGCGGATGCGGTAGGTCACCCACTCCGACCGGGCGAGCTCGTCGCTCGCCGCCCAAGCGCCAGGCGCGTTGTTGTCCGCCCACAGGTCACGAAGCTCTAAGCTCGATCCCCCTCCGTCGCTCGCCTCGGGCCAGGTCCCGCCGTCAAGATAGCGGACCTCGTCCGCCGGGTTTCCCCGCGCGTCGAGCAAGAGGACGCGGTCGCCGCTGTTGTCGAGGCGCCCCGAGAGATCACCCAGCACGGTGATGTCGCCGTGTTTGGCCCGCAGGGCGTCCGCGTCATTGGCGACCACGAGGGCGGCGCCAGGGGCCAGGACTGTGCCGGATGGGAAGCTGTATCCGACGGCGTCTACGAGCTGCCAACCGCTGAGATCTACCTCGGTCGTCCCGCGGTTGGTCAGCTCAATCCACTCCTCGGGCTGCTCGCTTAGGGGCTCACCCTCCCGCGAGAGGGGCGCGTGGTGGTACTGGAGCTCGCTTATCACCACGGCGTCGGTCAGCTCGATGAGGTTGGGCTCGCCTAAGGTGGACTCGCTCGGCGTACGCCAGGGGCCGCCGTCCAGGGCGCGAGCGCGCGGGCCGCTGCCCACCCGGGCCGCGTCGAGCAGGGTCTCTCCGTCGGCGGAGTAGAGGAACAGCACGTCGCCCGCCTCCACGGAGAGGCCGACGTCCTCCAGCGCCAGGAGCGCGCCGGGGGCGAGGGATCCGGCGGGGAGCGCCCACTCCTCGCCAGCGGACGTCGCCAGCACGAGGCCGTCTGTGTCTTGTGTGCTCGCGCCCACGGCGAGCAGCTCCACCCAGAACGGCGCGTCTTTGGCCGGGGCCAGCTCGTTCAGCACGACGCTCGGTGGGGCGGTCTGGGCGCTCACCCGCGCGGAGAGCGCACAGCCGAAGGTCAGGTCGTCGTCGGGCTCGTTCGCCTGGTGCAGCTCGACCGCCAAGACGTTCTCCCCTCGGACCAGGGCGGCGGCGGAGAGGGCGGCGGACACCCGCGATGAGCCGGTGACGGCGGTGCTGGCGAGGGTGTCGGCGCTCAGCGCCCCGGAGGGCATGTTGTGTCGCAAAACCTCGACGCCGTTGAGGGTGAGCACGGCGCCATCGTCGATGAGACACTCGACGAAGAGCGTCGCCGAGCGAGGGTCAACATCCAGCACGAACTTTGCGCGGAAGGGGACCGTGGTGGGGATCGTGCCCAGCGCCGTCGTCCCCCGCGCGCCGAGGAGGGGCTCGTTTGAGCGAAACAGCGCATAGGTGTTCTGAATGTTGGTCGCTGAGGTGTCGCTGAAGGTGTCGCCCCAGACGTAGCGCGCGGCGTCGCTGAAGATGCCGCTGACGGCCCAGCCCCAAGGGTCTGAGCTGCGATCGGCGTCGACGGAAGGCGGGGCCCAGGATGCCGCGGCGTTCGTGTCTTCGATGAGACGGGTCAGCTCGGTCACCGTCGGCGGTGGATCGGCGGGGGAGGGGCCCGGAGAGTCGCCGCTGGGGCCGAGCACCCACTCAAACGTAGACGTGTCGGTGCCGACCACGTCGTCCGGCAGCTCGACCTCAGCGATGGCCATCTGTGGGCCACCGTAGTCATCGGGAGACTCCCAAGCGGCGAGGTAGAGGTGATCCTCGGGGGTCACCTCGATCTCAAAGCCCTCCACCGTCGTCCAGTCGCCGTCGGGATCTTCGCCGACCAGCCGCAGCGCGGTCCCGTCCGCGTGGCCTAGATAGAGGCCGTAGTAGTTGTCCGCCGTCACCCAAGCCGTCGCCGTCGCGTCCTCCTCTCTGGCCCCCGCGTAAAAAACGGCCAGGCCGCTGTCCCAGCCGCTGTCGTCGAAGTCGAGGCTCGTCCAGCCCGGCGGAGGATCTTCGCCGGAGAGGTCGTAGGTCCAGGTGGCCTCAAGGGGCAGCAGCGACACGGTGGTTGTTGACTGTAGGGGATCGAGGAGGTTCGACTGTCCGGGTGTACCGCCGGGCGTCGCGCTCATCGTCCAGCCCTCGGCGTGGTCGCTCATCGTGTCGGGGTTGATCTTGGCGAGGGAGTGACCCGAGCCGTCTGGGGCGACGGGCCAGAGGTCGTCAGCGCCATAAGCGACGGTGTCGATGAGCCGGCCGCTGTTGTTGTACAGGTTCAGTCGCTCACCGTCATTGTTGAGGCGGCCCTCAAACGGGCCCAGGGCGCCGGGGAGCGAGGTCGGGTCGGCGGCGATGACGAGGTAGCCGCCCGCGGCCAGGACGCT
>JAKLKE010000102.1:0-1139 GCA_023150775.1 Myxococcota bacterium | reverse complement strand
CGATCGACCAGCCGGAGAGATCCATGTCCAGCGCCATCGGGTTGTACAGCTCGATCCACTCGGGCTGATCGTCGGAGGCCGGATGGTACTGGAGCTCGTTGAAGGTGATTGAGCCCGGCGCGGCCCGCTCGTCGCGCACCCAAGGGGCCGCGGCCGCGGGCACCTCCTCGACCGCTTCGCCCGAGTCCCCGGCGACGCTGTCGCCACGATCATCCGGGTCGTCGGCGGACTTTGTGCTCGGCGAGCAGCCCGCGAGGAGGGTCAACACCACCGTCGCCCGGAGCCTGAGCTGTGAGCGCGCCGGAACGGTCGAGGCGAAGGTTTGAGCCGACATCTAGCGAGCTCCTGCTGAGCGGCCAGACTATACCCCGATCCCAAGGGGCCCTGATCCCCGGACGTCCCGAACCCCAGACCTCTCGCGGAGCCCTCGGCAGGTCCCGAGCTTATTCTTGCCTAGTGTCGTCGGCGGTCGTCGGCGCGAACGGGCGGATGACGGCGCCAAAACCCCAGCCCAAGACGAAGGCGAGGAGGGTCTGGCCGAGCCGCAGGAGCAGCCAGGCGTCGGGCAGCTCACCCACGGGCACCCCCAGCGGCGAGAGCAGATCCAGCACGGCGGCGGGGGCGGCGAGGCCCAGGGCGAAGACGGCCCGGAGCCAGAACGCGCCCCGGCGACGCTCAGGTTGCGTGGCCGCGGCGTCGGCGAGGCCGGTGATCAGCGCCGCGACGATCACGATCGCGGCGGCGAGGCCAGCGAGGGTGACGGCGGCGGAGTGGGTCATGCCGTAGCGGATGGCCAGGGCCGGGGCGGCGAAGGTGAGGGTGAAACGTGCGCCGATGTGGTGCAGCGCCGTCACCAAGGCCGAGCCCGTGGCGAGGGTGGGGCGGCTCCGCACCCAGAGGCACAGGCCGAGGGTGAGGGTGGCGGCGGCCAAGATCAGCGCCACCTCATCCAGAAAGGCAAGGTTGTACAACAAGGCGACGAGGTTGCCGCCGAGCACCAGCGCCGAGGCCGCGATCATGTCGCCGGCCGAGAGCGGGCTCACCATCGGCCAGCGCAGCGCATGGGCCTCGGCATGGACGAGGAACCACCCGGTCGCGGCCCAGCTCGCCACGACCAGTCCCCAGGACGCCAGCGACCG
>JAKLKE010000101.1 GCA_023150775.1 Myxococcota bacterium | reverse complement strand
GTCAGGACGGCCCGACGAGATGGCCGAGAGCGTGTCCAACCACAGTCCCCGGACCATGTCCGTCTCAATCCGCATCCGCGCGAGGTAGGCCCGGATCGTCGGCAGATCGGCGAGGGCGCTGCCGAGGTGGGTGTGTCGTGTGCCCGCGCACCAAGCGGCGCTGCGGGCGCAGATCGCCTCCATGAGCCCCAGAGAGACCCCGGCGTTGCAGGCGTTGAAGCAGGGCAACACCACGCCCATCATCAGGTCAAAGCCCGCGCCGTCCGCGCCCAGCCGGGCGCTGTGCAGCACCCGCGCCCCTTCAGCGACGACCGGAGACGAGCCGTTGCCCCGCAGGCCGAGGCCGTCATACGCGCCGACCACCCGCAGCCCCGGCGCGCTCGACGGCAGCAACCACAAGGTCGAGGCGCCCTCCGCCGCCAGCGGCCGCGACGACCAGACGACCGCTGTGGCCTCCTTCGCCGAGGTGATCCAGCTCTTCTGCGCGTCGAGGCGCACGGCGTCGCCTTCGTCTGTGGCGGTCGAGAGTGGCGCCCAGAAGTGGCTGCGGCTGCCCGCCTCAGAGAACGCGAGGGTCGAGAGGTGCTCCCCCCGGGCGATGGCGCGGTTGGTCTCGGCGTCCCCGGCGGCGGCGATCACCAGCGCCCCGCAGAGGTGCATACAGACGACCATGCCGCTGCTGCCGCAGCTCCGGGCCACCCGATGCACCACCTGGGCGGCCTCGACGATCCCCAAACCCAAGCCGCCGTGCTCCAGGGGCGTGACCAGGCCCAAGAGGCCCGCCTCCCCGAGCGCCGCCACCGTCTCCGCCGGGAAGCGCGCCTCGCGGTCGACGGCCTCGGCGTTGGCGGCGATGACGCCCTCGGCGATGGGCTCTAAGCGGGCCAAGACCTGCTCAAGGGTCAGGCGAACTTCGCTCAACGGCTGGCTCATACAGATCTCCAGGGCGAGGCGCCCCAGAGTCGCGGCGCTCGCTCAGTGAAGCCCCGCGCACGGCGGGGCGGTGGGGGTTCAGAGGGCGAAGACGACGCGCATCACGGATCCCGAGCTTGGGAGGTGGGTGCAGGAGCTCTCAGATCGAAGGAGCAGGATGACGAAGGTTAGAGGCGAAGTCAAGTCGCGGCGACCCTAAGCCAGGGCCGCGATGGGCGTCATCAAGCGGTTGATGTACGGCATGTGGGGCTTGAGCTCCTCAATCGCCCAGCGCCCGGCCCGGCCCACGTCCTCCACCGAGGCGACGAGCTGCATCGGGCTCAAGGTGCGCTGGAGCGGCAGGTAGACCGTGGCGTAGGGGATGTTCCGCGCGACGTTCGCCCGGGCGATCTGCTGGATGGGGTAGATCAAGAGGCTAGAGGCCCGGGGCGGGAAACAGTCGATGGCCAAGACCACATGGTTTCGCACGCCGCCGAGCTTGCCCTCCATGGCCTCGCGGAAGCCCACCCGGGCGGGCACGTTGTTCACCACGCCCCCTTCAGTGAGCCGGGTGATGCCGCGCTCGGCGTAGAGGCGGTCCAAGAGCATCTTCATCCGTTTGTCGTCGCGGTGAACGTCGTAGTGCAGGAGCCCCGGCACAGACGCCGAGAAGCCCGCGCAGTCGAGCACGTCCATCTCTTCAGTGCCCGGGTCGGCGCCGAAGATCACCTCCCGCAAGGACTGCGGGTTGTTGGCGAACTCGGCGAGGATCTGGGCGAGGTTCGCGATCTTGCCCAGGCCCCGCAGGCGGAAGGCCCCGCCGGGACGCACCACGTCGTCGAGAAAGTGCTCGTAGAAGTCCAAGGAGTGGCGCATCGCGTCTACGGTGAGGCCCGTGCCGATGATACGCATCGGGATGGCCAGCTCATTGATCCGCGCGACCTCGCCGCTCTCGGTGCGCAAAAAGTCGCCGAGGGCCGTGCGCAGGTGCAGGCGCAGCGTGGCGGGCAGGCCATAACGGGAGGGCTCGGGGGCGAGCTGAAAGACCGTGTTGAATGAGAGGCGTTTGTTCGCCTCTTGGAGCTGTGCGGCGTCGTAAAACTTGCTGCGGGCGCGGAAGGTGCCCAACAAGGCGCCGATGGACGTGCCGCAGATGAGATCGGGCACCAGATCGTATTTCGCGAGCTTCGAGAACACCCCGGCGTAGCCGTAGCCCGCGCCGCCGCCGCCGCCGAGCACCAAGACGAGCTTGCGGGTGCAGACCTCACGGTTGAGCGCGTCTAACTCGAGGCCGAGGTGGTTGATGAGGGCGTCCCGGCGCTGGCGGGTGGCGGTGACGAGCTCGGGCAGCACCCGGGCCGCCGCCCAGAGGCCCTCGGACTCATCCCGCAGCCGGGCCTCCAAGGCCTCACGCACCCGCCAGGCGAAGGGCGAGAGCGCGTCGCGCAGGTCGTGATCGTGGCCGTCCACGTCCCGGGCGGCGCTGAGCTTGGCGAAGTTGATGACGTAACGCAGGGCGTCCACGACGGGGCCATCGAGCTCGCCCGGGCGCTTGAGCGCGCGCTCGACGACCTGGCGCTCCAGGGCCTCGAAGGGCTTTCGCTGCTCCATCAGCTCACGGCTGGAGGTGACCTCAAACCCACGCTTCACCGGGCGCCTCCTTGGCCAGGGCGCCAGAACCCGGCGACTTCAGCGGCGGGGTCCACCGCCGAGCGGGGCGTCCACCACGGCGGGTAAAACGCCGCGTAGTCCCGCCAGCCGAAGCGGCGGTCCACGAGCACCACCACGCCACGATCTTCAGGGCCGCGCAGCAGACGCCCGGCGGCCTGCACCACCCGGCTCATGCCGGGGGTGAGGTAAGCGTAGAGGAATCCTTGGCCATACCGAGTCTCGAACCGCTCCTGCATCAGCTCTCGCTCCAGCCCGACCTGGGGTAACGCCGGGCCGACGATGATCACGGTCTGAAGGATACCCCCTGGGAGGTCAACCCCTTCAGCGAACACGCCGCCCAAGACCGCGTGTAACGCCCGGGGCGGGCCGATCTCCCGCAGGCGGTCGAGCATGGTCAAGCGCTCATCTTCGCTCATCTTCGGCCTCTGCACGAGGCTCTCGCGGCCTGGCACCTCGGCGAGGGGGGCGAGATCCCGCAGCAGAGAGAAGGCGCTGTAGAAGATGGCGACGTTGCCCGGCGTGGCCTGGATCAGCTCCCCCAAGAGCGCGCCGGTCTTGGCGCGGTGGGCCTCGCGGTCGCGGTAGGTCGTCGAGATGCGGGGGGCCACGACGACGTGCAGGTTGTCCGGCGGGAAGGGCGAGGCATGCTCGACGATGTCGACGCGCTCTTCAGGCAGGCCCAACAGATCGCGGTAGAAGCTCGGCGGGGAGAGCGTCGCCGACATCAGCACCGCCCCCTGCAGCTCCGCGAAGCGCCGCCCCATCCAGGCCGAGGGGTCTAAACACACGAGCTTGAGCGCCGGTCGGGGCCGCCCGCGCCAGATGGCGACGAGGTCTTCGCTCGCGCCATATTGTTCGGCCTCGTCCAAGGCCGCGACGAGGTCGATGAGCGCCCGGGCGACGTGCTGGTAGCTGTCGCCGCCGCCGTCTGTGGGCCGATCCCGCCGGGCCAAGGCGTACTCGATGGCCAGCTCATCCACGCGGTCGCGCAGGTCGCGGAGCACGCCCCGGCGTAAGCCCACGACGGCCTCGCCTTGGTCACTCACCGGGCCGTCGATGTCTAAACCGGCGTCGACGATGAGCTGCTCTAGCTCCTCCATGATCTGGATGTTCGCGGCGAAGCGCCCGGGGTCGGCGTCGCGCAGCTCCTCGATGGCGGCGGCGGCGTCCGAGGCGCGCAGCTCCGGGGACCACTGCTCCCGGGCGCGCTCGACGAGGTTGTGGGCCTCGTCCACCAAGACCACCCAGCGCTCGTTGGGGTCGGCGAGCACCCGGCGCAGGGTCGCCCGGGGGTTGAAGGCGTAGTTGAAGTCGCCCACAACAACATCCGCGCGCTCGGCGACCTCTAAGCTCAGCTCAAAGGTGCAGATGTGTACGGCCTCGGCCTCGGCGCGCACGACGTGGGGCGGCGCCAGCCCCCGGCGCACGAGGCGATCGGCGGCGGCGGGGGCGCGCTCAAAGTAGCCCGCGGCGTAAGAGCAGACCTCGGGGCGGCAGTCCACGACGCCGTTCAGGCAGGCCTTCTCCCGAGCGCGGATCGACACCGCCCGCAGGGGCAGACCCTGGGCGGCGATGGCGCCGAGCGTCTCCTCAAAGAGGCGCTGCTGGGTGCCTTTGGCCGTGGCGACAAAGAGCTTGTGGCCCTGCTCGTAGCAGGATCGGAGGGCCCCGTGGAGCGCCGCCGCCGTCTTGCCCGAGCCCGTGGGCGCCGCCAACAAGAGCACACGCCCCTCGTCTAAGCTCGCCTGCACCTGGGCCGAGATGTCCTCTTGCAGCGGGCGCACGGACTCATGGGCGAAGGGCACAGGCACGGCGCGGCGGGCGGCGAAGTGGGCGTTTCGCTCTTCGCGGCGGGTGATGAGCCAGGTGAGCTGGGCCTCGACCCAGGCGCGGGTCTCGTCGATGGGGTCACGCACGATGAAGGTGCGGCGGGAGGAGTCGGCGAGGCTCACCAAGACCAGGCGCCCCAAGGCCGAGCCCGCGCCGGAGGCCGAGAGCAGCCAACAATACAGCGCCACTTGGGCGCGGTAGTCGGGCCAGTCCTCAAGCCGTGTGTCGGCCAACATCCGGGCGTTGAGGCCCGTGGACTTGTACTCCTCGACCCAGAGCTGACCGGCCTCGCGGCTGAGCCCGTCGAGGCGCCCGCGGATGGTGCAGTCCCAGCCCAAGACGGGGAAGGTCACGCGGATGGAGTGCTCGGCGATGAACTCTTCGTCTTCGGCGAGGCGGCTGGCCTGCACGTCTTCGTGAACGGCGCGGCCCGCCGCCATCCGCGCCTGCTGGGACTGGGCGAGGTTCAGGCGTAGGCTGCCCTCGCGGGGGCCGACGCTCAGCAGGTCATGCACACCGAGGATCACCCGTCGGTCGGCGTCGCGGAATCGGAGGCTCACGGATGAGCGGTTAACGTGTCCTGGGCTTCGTGGCGCGCAGGATCTCCGGCCTGACCGGGGGCGCCTTGCCGTGAGTCCGCCGCCGGGGTTAGTGGCGCGGGTCTTCTCGGAGCGTTCGATGGAGCTGCCGCTCTTGGCCCTCGGGGCCGTCACCGCGAGCGCGGTCCATGTGCTCACCGGCCCGGATCACCTCGCCGCGGTGCTGCCCTTCGCCGTCGCCGATCGCCGCCGGGCCTTCGGCGTCGGGGCCGCCTGGGGCTTGGGCCACGGCCTCGGCGTCTTGGCGCTCGGGCTCATCGGCCAGGTCTTGCGGGAGCGGGTGAACCTCCACGCGCTCTCCGGCGCGGCGGAGCTGGCCGTCGGCGCGCTGTTGATCTTCGTCGGCCTGCGCACCCTACGCCAGAGCCGCCTCGTCGTCGTGCACGGTCACGCCCACGGCCACGCCCATGAGGCGAGCCACGAGCACGGCCACGTTCATGTTCACATCGGCGACGTGACCGTCGATCAGCCTGAGCACCCCGTCGTCGGCGAGCACACGCGCCACCGGCACTCGGCCTTTGGCTTCGGGATCTTACACGGCGCGGCGGGCGGCGGTCACCTCCTCGGCGCGCTCCCGGCCATGGCTTTGCCCCCCGCCGACGCGGCGATTTACCTCGGCGCGTATGGGCTCACGGCGCTTGTGACCATGGGCGCCTTCGCCGCCAGCGCCGGGGCGCTCGTGCGCGAAGCCCAGCTCTCCCGGGCCTTGGCCGTCGCCGGGGCGCTCAGCGTCGCCGTCGGCGTGATGTGGATGGGGATGGCCGCCCTGGGCTGAGGCTCGCCGTACAATTGGGGCTCCATCCACCGACGGAGCCCCACGATGTCAAAACGACAGCCCCACACGCCCCGGGCCGAAGGTCGCCCGAACGTGCTCATCCTGACCTGCGATCAGATCGGCTACCCACGCTTCTCATATGGCCCAGACGCCGGGTTTAACGACGCCCTGAACCGCATCCTGGGCTTCATCGACGACCTGGGCGACGACAACCCCTACCTCACCGCTCTGCCCGGCTTCGCCCGGCTGCGCAAAGGGTCTTGGGTGTTCCGCAACCACCACATCGCGTCGAGCGCGTGTACGCCGAGCCGGGCGACGATCTACACCGGCCAATACAGCACCCGCACCGGGGTCACCCAGACCGACGGCCTGTTTAAGAGCGGCGAGTCGCCGAACTTCCCCTGGCTCGCCGAGAGCGGCCCGCCCACCTTAGGCGCCTGGATGCGCGCCGGGGGCTATGACACGGCGTATTTCGGCAAGTGGCACGTCTCAAACCCGCCGGACCACAGCCTGGAGCGCTAGGGCTTCTCCCATTGGGAGGAGAGCTGGCCCGAGCCCCACGGCAGCCTCAACACAAACTTGGGCGTGTACCGCGACATCGGCTTCACCGATCAGGCCGTCGCGTTCATTCGTGGCAAAGCGATGGGCCTGCCCTACAGCCGAAAGGTCGGCTACCAAGACCACCTCATCCCCGACGGCCCCCAACCCAACACAGAGAGCCGCCCTTGGCTCGCCGTGCTCTCGCTGACGAACCCCCACGACATCGCCACCTACCCCGGCGTCATCTCCCAGGCCTTGCCGACGCCCGACTCCGACCCGAACGATCCTACGGCGCAGTCCCCCTTCGGCTCCTTGACCGTGCCGCTCCAGGGCCAGCGCAGCCTGCCGCCCAATGGCGGGACCGCCGCCGTGCCGCTGAACAAGACCGGACTCTCCACAGACGGCCTCGTGAACCCCACGCCGAGCCAGGACGAAGATCTCTCCACCAAGCCGACGTGTCAAAAAGAGTACGCCTACAAGATGGGCCTCGCCTTGGCGTCGAAGATCGGCGTGATGATGCCCAACCTCACGGGCCAGGGCCGCCTGGGCGTTCAGGCCACGCTCAAGAGCTGCATCCCCTTCGCCTTGGCCGAGGATCCCAACGACGCCTGCATCAAGTTCTTGGAGATCTACGCCTGGTTACACACCGTCGTAGACCCCCACATCAACCGTGTGCTCGACGTCTTGGAGGAGACCGGCCTCGACAAGAACACCATCGTGCTGTTTCTGGGCGACCACGGCGAGTACGCCGGGGCCCACGGCATGATGATCGAGAAGTGGCACACGGCCTACAACGAGGCCACCCACGTCCCCTTCTTGGTGCGCCCCCAGACGCCGGACCTCGACGCCGGGCCGGTGACCGTCGGCGCGCTGACGAGCCACATCGACATCGTGCCGACCGTGCTGGGTCTCGCCGGGTTTGACGCCGAGGCCCGGGAGAAGCTCGCGGCCTGGCTCTCCCAGACGCATGACTGCCCTGCCCTGCCCGGCGCCGATCTCTCGGGCCTCGTCGGCGCCCCCGAAGGGGAGGTGGCGAGCGTGCGAGACGGCGACGGCGCCGCGCGGGAGGGCATCTTGTTCATCACCGATGACGAGATCACCGCGCCCCTGCCCTCCCTCTCAAACGCCCACAACCGCTCCTCGGACGAGCAGTTTGAGTTCTTCGGGCAGGTGGTGGACGCCGTGATTGAGGGCGTGCGCGGCACCCCCGCCCAGCCCTGGATGAGCCCCGGCGCGGTGTGCCAGCCGAACCATGTGCGCAGCGCCCGCACCACCAAGCTCAAGCTCAACAAAACCTTCGACCCCGCGGGTGTGGAGGGCCCGCAGTGGGAGCTCTACGACCTGGAGCACGACGAGAACGAGCTGACCAACCTCGTGAACGTCACCGGAGACCGGCCCACGGCGCGGCCCGGCGCGGCGGGTTGGGTGGGCACCCAAGAGGTGCAGGCCTGGGCGGACGGGATGCTGGCGCTGTTGGGGAGGCTGGAGGCGCGGATGTTGTGAGGGCGGGCGCGGCGGCGGCTTAGGGCGCGTCACCCAGGCCGTCGCCGTCTGTGTCGGAGTAGACGAGGTGATCATCACGGTTGCACGCGAGGAGGAGCAGAAGGAGGTTGGTAGAGCGCATCGGGGTCACTCGGGATCGTGGATGTCGGAGAGGCGAACCATGCCCCCTTCAAGCGGGGGCAAAAAGGTGAGATCCAGCATCCCCGCCGCCAAGATCGCGTCACGGGTGGACCGGGGGATGAGCGGCTGCAGAGGCCAGTTGTCTTGGCGGAACAGAGGCGGGATGGTCACCCCCTCAACCGGGACGAGGCGATCGATACGGCGCGTCCCGTCCTCCACCTCATACGGCGACAACACGCTGCGCTCAAAGTCAATGACGCGGACGTGCTGGTGAAGGTTGCAGACCACAAAGCTCGTGGTGTCGATGGGCGGGTGATCACGCCAGTCCTCACGGTCTTGGACCAGATGCGCGGGGATCGTCTGGTGAGGGAAGTCGCCGAGGGACTCCAAGAGGCCGAGGAGGCGGGGGGTCATCACGAGGAACGGTCGAACGCCGACGAGCATCTCTGTTCGACCGATGGGTGTGCCGGTCAACCGAAGGGGGATGAACGGCACATGGGAGAGATCTCTAGCGGCGATCCCGACGCCGATCATCGGGACCAGCTCGTAACAAGGGAGAACGTCCGTCTCCTCGTTAGGGAGCAGGTGATCTACCCCAGCCCAGAGCAGATGAAGATCCATCAGTGCAGTCTCCCGTTCGTGTTGCGGAGCGTCGGGATCTTCACCAGATCCTCTCGAAGCGTTCGCTCCAGCTCCTTCATCGTCTTCACCAGCACCTCCGGTGGCACCTTGTCGAGCCCGCCATACTCACGGACCAGCGCGTCATGTCGCGTCGAGAGAGCATCCCGCGCATACTCCGTATAATTCTTGTGCGACCCCCGATGCACCGGCAGCCCCGTCGTCCCCACCTTGTCGGGGCTCCCTGGCAGGGCGACGCCGTTCTGGGGATTGTCGAGATCCCACGGGGGCACGCCGCGCGCTCTGGCGGCTTGGGCCAGCGGGTGCGTGCGCGCCACCTCGTCGGGGATGAGGTGATGCGCCTGAAACCCCGGCGGCAGAGGCACACCGGCGGTCTCCATCCGGTCGGCCAAGGCGCCCGTGCTCAGGCGATCCCGCTCGGGGCTCTTGCCCTCCTTGATGACGCCCTCGGCGTCGAGGTGCAGCTCTGGGTTGCCCTTGGCGGCCCAGCTCGACGCGCGGCGCAAAGCGTAGCCACCCTCGGGATCACTCCACAGGTCGTAGCCGAGGGTCTTGAGCCGGGTGTGCAGCACCAAGAAGCTCCGCGCGTTGACCTGCTCCCCCACCAACGAACGAATCAAGGCCAGCGCGCTCGCGGCCGCCGCCCCCTCCGCGTCCCCCTCCATCCACGCGGGCGGCGTCTCGGGGCCCTCCGCCGTGGCGAGGCCCGGCTGCAGCTCCGGCATCGCCGCCTTGAGCGTCTGGGCGAGGTGACCCAGCGCGGGCAGCTCCTCAAGCATCCCCCACAGCACCCGCGCCGCCCGCAGGCCCAACACCACGGCCCCCGCGCCCACCACGCCGAGGATCGCCCCGGCGAGGATCGGCCCCGAGTGCTGCCCCAGGCGGTAGGCCGCCACGATCGGATCCGCGTCCGCCAGCGCCACCACCTCCACCGCCATCCCCGCGCCGAGATCCGCGCCCAGCGCGAAGCTGAGCGCCTCCCCCTGCGGCCCCACCAGCGCGACGATCAGCGCGTCCAACGCCGCGAGCTGCGCGGGCAGCTCCACCAAGCCCGCCAGCGCCTCAGCCAAGGCCGCCGCCGTCCCGTGGCACAGACCCGCCACAAACGGCCCCGAGGCCACCGCCGTGAGCGCCCCCGCCGCCGCCAACGACGCCCCCAGCCGCCTGAGCGTCGCCCCGTCCACGCGACCGATCAGCGTGGACTGTACGCCATCGGTGAACGCCCCGCCCCGCGCCTGGGCCGCCGAGAGCCCCGCGAGGCCCAGAGACGCCAAGAGCCCTGGCGCCGCGTGGCCATGGGTGACGTCTAAGGCCTCGGCGTAAGGGTGCGCGCCGAGGTTCTGAAGCTGTGTGGCGAAGGCTAAGGCCAGCGCCTCCCCCGCCTGGGCCGAGATCGCCCCCACCACCGCCGCTTGTGTCGAGAGATCAGCCTCGCCGAGCCCCGCGAAGTGCAGCGCCAAGGCCGCCAGCGCGGCAGAGACGTCCGCCGGGTCCACCTCCGCCAGCGCGGCGCGCACAGCGGCACCATAGGCGTCAGCGGTCTGGTCCTCGGCGCCCACCTCGTTGGGCTCCGCCGTGAAGTGGTCGTCTAAACCCAACACAAGCGCGATCGTGCTCCCCGGCGCGACGCCCCACAGGCTCCACAGCGCCTCGTTGTGCAAGGGCGCCGCCTCCTGCTCCGGCGCCCGCGCTTTGCTCACGCTCTCTGCGGAACACGTCGCATAGCTGCCCATACACACCTCAACAGCAACCTTGGGTGGACTGGTGGGTAGCATAGCGTGAGCTTCCCAGAGCTGGTCATCCGCGTTGTCCGGCTCGAAGAAACTTTTGGTGGGCTAGGCCTGCACGCGCGTCAGCGGGCCGATCGGGCGCGCGCAGCCGAGCCAAGCCGCCGCCGATCCCCTCGGCGGACCCGACGCGCGCCACTGCCACCTCGCCGCCGCCCCGCTGCCCCCGATCGCCGTTTGCGCCGCGCGAGGGGCCGAGAGGATCCTTGATCAACAAAACTATTTTTTCTTCGCGCCCCCCGATCTTCAGCCCTCGCGGCGCGCGGGGCGATCTTCAGAGCGAGTCGCTGAACAGCAGGTGCACGTCCTCGGCCCCGCGCGTCAACACGTCCTCAAGCCCCAGGCCGTTGAGATCCCCGCCCGGGGCGACGAAGGCGCCGAGGCCCTCGCTGGCGCCGTCCCCGGTGACCACGGCGGCCGCGTCAGCCTCAGAGAGCCCCCCGGCGAGGTCCGCGCCGAAGAAGTACAGCACCCCGCCCGCGCCGCCATCCAGGCCCGGCGCGCCCACCACCAGCTCACCCCGACCGTCGCCGTCGATGTCGGCGATGCCCGCCGCCGACACGCCGAGCTGCTCGGCGCTCGCGCTGCCGGTGATCGTGGCCAAGGCGTGGTCCTCGACCTCCTCCACGCCGCCGTCCATCGGCGACAGCGACAGGCCGTCTAAGACGTAGAGCTTCCGGGAGCCCGCGCTGCCGATCGCCAGCTCGGGGTAACCGTCGCCGCTGAGATCCCCCAGGCCCGCCACCATGGCGCCGAACTCGCTCGTCGTCGTCTTCGTGCCGCGGAAGGTGTAGTGAGTCGCGAGGGCGAGATCGGTCTCTTTCTGCACGACGAGGGACGTGAAGATCGCCACCTCCCCCACACGCAGGGTGTTCGCCGCGGAGCTGCCATACCGCTGGGCGGGCATCCCGGCGCCGATCTCGGGGTAGCCGTCGTTGTCCAGGTCGCCCACTACCGCGAGCACGCCGCCCAAGGCCGAGTCCTCTTCGCCGTCATAGGTCAGCACGCCCCGGTAGCTAGCGTCCAGCGTATTGGAGGTGAGGATCGGCCCAGTGATGAGGTAGACGGCGCCGGAGTCTTGGTAAGTCTTTGCGGCAACGACGCTGTCCTGTGAGGGCGCGCCGACAAGAAGGTCGCTGATGCCATCGTTGTTCCAATCCAGGCTCACGAGCTTCGCGCCTGCTTGCTCCGCACCGAAGCCGAAGAGGCTCACGACGGAGGAGGATTCAAGGTTCACGTTGTCGCTGATGGGTCCATAGACGACCTTGGCAACGCCGTTGGTGCCCGCGTCGCCCGGCGCCCCCACCACCACATCCAAGTGCTCATCCTCATTGAAGAACCCCACCGCCAGCGCCGCGCCCGCGTCGCCTTGGGCCTTGTTCTCTCCGCTGAGCAGCCAGCCGCCGTCCAGCACACCCTGCTTGGTGATCCAGCCCGGCAAAACGGCTACCGCGCCGTCGCCGCCTGCCACCCCGGGCGCGCCCACGAGCACGTCAGACACGCCGTCACCGGTGAGATCTCCCACCGCCAGCGGCCCCAGCGCCTGCACGCCGTTGTTCGCCAAGAGGCTCACCGCGCCCGCGTCGTTAAGGTCTTGGCTTGTCCCCAAGGCGAACCCGCAGTCCCCCACCCCGTCGCAGTCGTTGTCGAGCCCGTCCCCGCACACCGCCACGGCCTCGGGGTTCACCGCCGCCCGCGTGTCGTCGCAGTCCCCGGGCGTCGCGAGGTAGCCCGAGAGCGAGCGGCAGCTCTCGATGGGCCGGTCATCATCCCCGTAGCCGTCCCCGTCTTCATCGGCGTACCAGGTCAAGATGTCTGAGGCGCCGTTGTCGATCTCCCCGTCGCAGTCGTTGTCGACGTCGTCGCAGATCTCCGAGTTGGTGGGGAAGCGGCTGGCGTCGCCGTCATCGCAGTCACCACCCGTCGCCACCCAGCCGGGCTCGGCCTCACAGGCGTTCTTGTTCTCCGCGTCGTCGCCGAAGCCGTCGCCGTCACCGTCCTGGTAGAAGCTCAGGGCCCCCACCGTCGGGTCTTGGTTGTCGCAGTCGGTGTACGCGGAGACGCCGTCGCCGTCGGGGTCAAGATCTCGCTCACGCTGCTCAGCGGTGGTCGCGAGGCAAGCGGGCAAGCTCAACAACAGGCTCAAGGAGAGGATCAGGCGCATCGGCGGCTCCGAGGGGATCCTCAACACCTTACCTGAGCCCAAGCGCGCGGCGCAAGCCCTCGCGCTCTGCCAGTGATCCGCTGCGCGCCTTTGCCCTAGCCTGTGGTAGCGTAGGCTCGACCCCTCGGTGTACCCCCCTTCAAGGTCTGCGCTGTGCTAAGATTTCGCCCCTTTCTGTGGACGCTCTTGTGGGCGCCCGCCACCATCGCGCTTCTGGCATCCGCTCAGACCTACGCCCAAGAGCCCACGGAGGCGGTTGACCCTTGCGCCGGGCGCGGCTTCTCCACCTTAGAGATGGCCGCCCGGGAGATGGAGCGCGCCGCCGTGGAGTTGGACGTGCCCGCCTTTGAGTCCGCGTGGACGCAGGTTCAGGCCGATCTGCCCTGCGTGCCGTCTGTGTTGACGCCTCGTCAGGCCGCGACGATTCATAAGGCCTACGCGCTCGGCGCCTTCACGAACAAGCAGCTCGACGAGACGCGCTGGTCGTACACGGCGATGCTCGACGTGTTGCCCAACTACGAGCTCCCCGACTCTTTGGCCCCCGGCAGCACCCACCCCTTAGATCGCCTGCTTGACGACGCCCGCACCGCCGACAGCGGCGTGCCCCGCGCGGTGGAGCTCCCCCGAGGCACGTCCCTCTACCTCGACGGCAAAGCCCAGGCGCAGCGGCCGTCCAACCGCGCCGCCATCGCCCAGGTCTACACCGATGACGGCGCGCTCCTCTGGGCGGGCTACGTCTACCCAAACTCCACCTTCCCTCCGCCAAACATGCCGACGCCGCCCAAGAGTGATCAAGAGCGGGTCGCCCGGATCTCGTTTGTGTCGGCGGGGGCCTTGGCGGGGTTGGCGGTCGGGACGGGCATCGGGACGGCGTACCTCGTGCAGCAGCGGCGAGACAGCGCCGACCAGATTCGCCTCGGCGCCGGCCCTACCTCTCTTGACGAGCTCAATCGTTACGATCAACAAGCGACACGCTCCAACCTCCTCATCGTCACCGCGCAGACTTCAGCGGTGCTGGCGCTCGGCTTGACCGGGTTTGGGCTGGTGGTCTTATGGTGATGGGCGTCACACACATCGGCGCGAACAAGCGTAGCTACATCCTCCGCGAGTGCCTCGGGCGCGGCGGGTTCGGCGCGGTCTACCGCGCGACGGCGCGCACAGGCTCAGGTTTTCAGACCGAGGTCGCGCTCAAGTTCTTGAACGATCACCACAACGCCGACCCGATTGTGCGTGGGCGCCTGCGCGACGAGGCCCGCATCGTGGGGCATCTGCGCCACCGGGCCATCGTGAAGGTGCTGCACCTGGGCGTGATTCAGCGCCGCTGGTCGGTGGTCATGGAGTACCTCCCCGGGCTCACCGCTGAGGCGCTCATCACCGAGGGGCGCGTCTGCCCTCGTCACGCCGTGGAGATCGTCGCTGAGGTGGCCGCCGCCTTAGATCACGCGTGGAACGCGCCGGGCCCCGAAGGCAAGCCCCTGCGGGTGATGCACCGCGACATCAAGCCCGCGAACATCATCATCACCGAGCACGGAGAGGTAAAGATCCTCGACTTCGGCGTCGCCCGGGCAGACCTCTCCACCCGCGAGAGCGAGACACGAGACGGGGCCTTTGGCACCTTGTCCTACATGGCGCCGGAGCGCTTCCAGATGCGCCAAGACGCCAGCACAGACGTCTACAGCCTCGGCGCGACCTTGTTTGAGCTGATCACCGGAGAGCAGCTCGGCCCCGCCAAACCCAAGGCGCTGGCCCACAACCGCATGATCGAGGCGCGGATACAGACGATTCAACACCGCCCCAATGTGCTCATGGAGCTTTTGGTGGGCAGCCTGCTCTTCTCCCCCGAGCAGCGCCTCGACGCGAGCGGATTTTACGATCTGTGTCAGACGCTCCTGGCTGAGGAGTGGCTCGACGAGCCCACGCTCAAGGACTGGGGTGAGCGGGTGATCCCCCTCGTGATGGCCCAACGTGTCGCCACGACAGGGGATGATCCCCTCCTAGGCGCCGAGCTCTTTGAGGAGGAGGCGATAGAAGACCTCGCCCCCATGGTGACCGTGGCGCTCCCCGCGCCGCGCGCGGTGCACCCCCAGCGCGCGGACGTGGCGGAGGTGACCACGCCGCTCGACACGCTCGGCCACGCTCCACGGCCAAGCGCGCAGATGAACGCCGCGCCACAAGGCGCCGATCCGCGCGCCGTGGCGGCGCCGCCTAAGCCAAGACCGTCTGGCTCGCTGCAGCACGCCGTGGAGGTCTCCGGTCGTTTCGCCCTGCGGTCTGCGGCGATGTGGACGCTGGGCATCGGGGCCTTCTGCGCCGTCTCAGCGGCCGCTGTCGGCGCGGGCCTGTTTGAGCGGGCGCCTGAGAGCCTCGAGCCCGGCCTCCCGCTCACGAGCGCCGCCCCCGCCGCCGCGCCGCACAATTTGTCCGCCCCCGCGTCGATGGGCTCAGCGGCGGAGCCACAGACCGAAGATGGACCGCTCAGCCCGGCCTCCACGAGCCCGCCCGAGCTTGACCGCGCCGCCCCGCCGCGCCCCCAAGCCGAGCCGCTCAAGGAGAGCCTCAAGGGGGTAGACGTGCGGCTCACCGGCGACCTCCCCCGGATCATGCTCCGAGGCGAGAACGGGCGCTTCCCCGTGCCGGGGCGCGTGCCGCCGGGGGAGTATGAGCTTGACTTCAACTACCCTGGCTGGGAGCGTGACCCCGCGTGGGAGGCCGAACGCCGCGTCGTCACGATCCCCAACGCGCCGTCGATCACCGTCGTGTGCCTGGACATGTTCGCCCGCTGCACCGTGCGTTAAAGCGCCGCGCGAACAATCAGCCCTGCGCGCTGACCGTGCGCTTAAAGCGCGGGAGCAAGGTGGCGAGCACCTCACGGCTCACGAGCGCGGTGAGGATCTTGTTGCTCACCCGGGTGCACTTGATGAAGCTCGTGTCGGCCTCACGGCGGGCGAGGCGCGCGGCGGCGGTGGCGCGGGAGGCGTCGTCGGAGGCCGTCGCGGCCACGCCGAGGGCCTCGTTGGTGGTCTCGATGGTGTCGAGGTGGTTCTCGGTGAGGCCGAACCGATCGGCGCTCGCCCGCGCCTGGTTGACGAAGGAGCGCAGCGCGAGCACCTGCTCTTGGCCTGAGAGACGCACCAGCTCGCCATAGGTGCGCCCGCCGCAGACCGCGCGCAGAAGCAGACGGGCCTCGGTGCCGCCGCGCAGCCCGGCGAAGCCAAAGCCCGCGCGCACCGCCGCGTCCGCGGCCTCCTCACAGACCTCTTCAGCGTCCTTGGCCGCGCGCTCGGCGCCCTCGGCGGCGTCAAGGCTCGCCGTGGCCTTGATGAGCGTGACCGCGCCGTCGTACGCGTGCTCTTTGAGCGTGCTCACGACGAGGGGGTCGGACGCGCCGGTCTCGACGATGTGGACGACCGCGTGGGCGAGCTCAAGGGCCTCGGGGCCCTGGCGCGGGATGTGAGAGTATTCGGAGTTCATCTTTGACCCTCTGGTGAACGTTCGCAGTATGACCTACGGCACCACGAGGTGTCAAGTGAGGAAGCCGATCGTGAGGATCGTGTCTACAGGCACCTTCAAGCACGGGCAGATCCGTCCGAGTTCTTTCACGCCAGCCTGTGCGCGTGTGCAGTGTCATCCGCAACCTTGTACGGCAGCCCATGCGCGCGTGAAATCCCGTCCGACTACTTGTACGGCAGCCTGTGCACGCGTGAAAAGTCATCCGCATACTTGTACGACAGCCCATGCGCGCGTGCACAAGCGTCCGACTAC
>JAKLKE010000100.1 GCA_023150775.1 Myxococcota bacterium | reverse complement strand
CTCATCGGGGGCGTAGCCGAGCATCTCGCAGAACCGCGGCGAGAAGTACACCTCGCCCGTGTCGATCCGCCAGTCCCAGATGCCGTCGTTCATGCCGTGCACCGCGTAGTAGAGGCGGTCGGACTGGGTGAGGCGGCTGACCTCTTCGGCCTTCTGGTGGGTGACGTCGGCGGCGAGCCAGAGACATCGCCCTGGCCCCACGGGCTGCACCGACACCTGGCACCAGCGCTGCGTCCCGTTCGGGGCCTGACATCGGTGCTCAAAGGTGACCGCCCGGCCCGCGGCGAGGCTCTCTTGGCCGTGGCGCGCGAGGAGGGTCGGCAGGGGGGTCGCGCCGGGCAGCTCACGCCGCGTCGTGTCTTGGCCGCAGCCCTGGGCGTCGGGGTTACGGCCGAGCTCCTCCAAGGCGCCGCGCTCCTGAATCATGAACGCGCCGATCGGAGAGCTGGACTCTCCGACGAGGCGAAGCAGGGCGACGAGCTCAGGCATGGGTCACTTGGCGCGAAGCCCGGGGGGAAGGGCGCAGGCGGCGCATCATACGGGCACTTAAACCCGCTCTTCGGCGCGTGTCCTTTCGTCTACATTACCTCAAGGGCACGGCAAAACCTACCGCAGGGCAGAACCTGTTCATCAACGGGCTCAGAACGCCCTAACTCCGCTGGGTGTCATGGGATCTCCCGCAGCCCTTCGCCGCGCTCTTCGGCGCGCATCGTCGGCACGAATCCTGATTCCGATCATCTCTGCTTGAGCCCCCGACCACTTTTCGGCTACGCTGTGTCTCCCACGGACCCCCACACCTACGCTCGGAGACACCTTGCGCGTCCTGCTCATCAACCCGGCCATGAACCTCAAGAAGCTAGGTCGTTTCGCTGGGCTGCTGGAGCCTATGCCGCCCACGGGCCTCGCGTACATCGCCGGGGCCTTGGAGGCCCACGGGGTCTTCGTGCGCTGCCTCGACATGTTCGCCGACAAGCTCTCCGGCGAAGACATCGTCGATCGTGCCAAACGGTTTAAGCCTGACCTCATCGGCATGACCGTGCTCACCCCTTCAGCGCCGGTGTGTGAGCGCCTCACGGCGATGCTGCGCAAGGCCTTGCCCGAGGCCAAACACGTCTGGGGCGGGGTTCACGCCGACGTGTTCGCCAAAGAGATCGTCCGCGATCTCGACGTAGACTTCTGCGTTCACCACGACGGCGAGATCACCATCTGCGAGCTGGTAGACGCCATCTCCAAAGGCGAGAAGGACTACTCGGCCATCGACGGCCTCACCTGGCGCACCACCGACGGCCAGCCGGTCACCAACAAGCGCCGGGCGCTCAACAAAGACCTCGACGATCTCCCCTACCCCGCCTGGCACCTGCTCCCGATTCACCGCTACGGGCTTCTGCCCTTTGCCGACATCGACAAGCCCATCCTCACCATGGCCGGCAGCCGCGGCTGCCCCTACCGCTGCGACTACTGCTCGCTCATCCACACCGGCGGCAAGACCTTCCGCCGCCGCGACCCGATCAAGGTGGTGGACGAGTACGAGTACCTCGTCGATCGGTATGGCGTGAAGCAGATCGGCTTCATCGACCCGATCTTCCCCTTGGTGAAAAAAGACCTGCTCCCGCTGTGCGATGAGATCGTCAAGCGCGGCTTAGACAAGCGCTGCGTGTGGCTCTCCGAGACCCGCGCCGACCGCCTCGACAAAGAGACCTGTGAGCAGATGTACTACGGCGGCTGCCGCCGGGTGCTCATGGGCATCGAGTCCGGCGTCGACATGCTCTTGGGCAACGTCAACAAGACGCTCACCACGGACAAGGTGCGTGAGGGCGTGGCCAACGCGCACAACGCCGGGATTCAGACCGTGGGGTTGTTCATGATCGGCCTGCCCGGCGAGACGCCCGACCTCACCAAAGAGACGATCGAGTTCGCCGTGGAGCTCGACCTCGACTTCGCCAAGTTCGCGATCACCGTGCCGTTCCCCGGCTCGAAGCTCTTTGAGGACCGCTGGCAGAAGGACCTCTTCCGGGACGACTGGGAGAACTACACGACCTTCAACCCCGACCCCGATCGCCTGATCTACCACCCCCACAACTACGATCCCCAGACGCTCATCGACATGCAGGGCTACGCCCTGCGGCGCTTCTACATGCGCCCGGCCCAGCTCAAGAAGCAGCTCGTCGAGCTGCGCACCATCTCGCCGAAGATGCTGCTCTACGGGCTCTACGGCATGGCGATCTAAGGGCGATCCGAACTGTTCGGCGAACGGGGCGAGCGAGGCGAGCCCGCCCGCTTCCGTTCGTTGTCAAGATGAGGTAAACTGCGCAGTCACGACCCCTCGTGGTGACGACATGCGCGCGCTCCGTCTGCTCCTGCCCGTCCTGCTCCTCGGCCTCAGCGGCGGGTGCAAAGACCGTGGTGATCGTGGCGACGGCGACAGCGACCCCT
This sequence comes from Myxococcota bacterium, assembly GCA_023150775.1. GTDB lineage: Bacteria > Myxococcota_A > UBA796 > UBA796 > CAJQPC01 > JADKFE01. The sequence continues at coordinate 13,871 of JAKLKE010000100.1, read as the reverse complement.
CGGGGGACGACTCCGTCACGAGCGCCTCGGCGCTCTCGGTGAGCGCCGAGCGGCCCCTGCTCAGCGCCGATGGCCGAGACAGCGTGCTGCTCACCCTGCGGGCGACGATCGACGGGGCGCCCGCCCCAGACGGCACCCCCTTGGGCCTCACCACCGACCTCGGCCAGCTCAGCGAGCTGAGCCCGCTCACCGATGGGGTCGCCACGGCGCGTTTCACCGCGGGCACCTGGCCCGGCGACGCGACCCTCAGCGCCCCCGGCTGGGCGATCACCGGCGACGGCGTCCTCCGCATGGACGCCCCCACGGCGCGCTCCGCCCAGCTCCACCTGCACGGGAGCTTCTCCGAGGGCGACGGCACCATGCTCGGCCACACCCGCGAGGCCGAGCGCCTGGGCGTAGACGTCTTGTGGTGGACCGACCACGAGCACTTCTACTTTGACGACGGGATGCCGGCGGTGAACGGCTACGACTTCGAGAACGGCGCCTTGGCCACGACCTTAGACATCTGGCCCCCCGGCGAGACGATGGTCGTCGGCTTTGCCCTCGATGAGGAGACGATCCCCTCCTACACCAGCACAATCTCCACGGACCACAGCCCCGATGGCAGCTTGGGCTGGGGCATCTCCTTCCCCGGCGCTCAGACCGGCGTGGTGAGCTGGGTGCTCACCGCCCGCCCCGGGCTCAACTACCGGCCGCTCCTGTCAAACGTCACGCTCTCGTTTGACCTGCGCTCCCGCTGGGCCGACATCGACGGCGCCTCCTTGTCGATCATCGTCGTCCTCTCCAGCTCCCCCATGGACGATCAGGGCGTGACCGTCGAGAACATCCTGAGCTTTCGTGTCGGCGGCCCGGCCCCCGCCACACCGGACGGGATCGGCGACGAGGCCGTGGTGATCTCAGCCGTCGCTGAAGAGTGGCAACGGTACACGATCAACGTCACGGAGCTGGTGAAGTCCCTCTACCCCAGCTTAGGCGCCGATCAGAAGGCGGAGTTTGTGAAGGTTGAGGTGGGCACGACGGGTGCCAAAGGGTCGTTCTCCCTCGATAACTTCGCCTGGACCTCGGCCCATCGCGGCCAAGACCTCATGACCCTGCAGCGTGAGTACCTCGCCACCTTGCCCTACGACGTCGAGCACCACGTCGGGCATGAGATGGCGATGTTTGACGCCTACCACGTCAACGTCTACGGCGAGGGGATGCCCATTTATCCCTACACCCAAGACGCCGCCCGGGACTGGGCCAAGGCCGTGGGCGCCTTAAACGAGGTGGGCGCGCTGACGAGCTGGAACCACATGTTCGGCTGGGAGGTAGACGGCGCCACAGACGAGGAGCGCGCCGCCGCCGTGGAGAGCGTCTCCACGGAGCTCATCGCCACGGAGGTCTACGGCTGTGATCTGGTCGAGATCGGCTACCGCAAACGGTGGGGGCTCCTGGAGGACTTTCTCACGGTCTGGGATCGCCTGAGCCTCGCGGGGGTGCTCATCACCGCCGTGGGCGTGAGCGACCTGCACAATGAGCGCTCTTGGAGCTCCGACCGCAACAACTTCGTCACCTGGGTGCTCTCGCCCTCCACCTTAGAGCCCGACCTCATGGCGGATCTGGAGCGGGGCCTCGTGATCTTTGGTGACCCCACCCACTTCGCGGACGCCGAGGTCAACGCGATGTTGATGGCGCCGCGCTCCCGGGCCACCATGGGGCAGGTCGTCGTCGGCGCCGAGGGGCCCGAGACCTTGTGGTTCACGATGAGCCCGTCAAAGCCCGGCTATCAGGCGCGGCTCATCGTAGACGGTGAGGTGGCCGAGACCTGGACCTTAGGCAACGGCCAGACCATCCTCATCGAGACCGAGGTAGACCCGGCCACGAGCTCGTTCGCCCGGATGGAGCTCGTCTCCCCCGCGGGGGAGGCCGTGCTGTTCACGAACCCCATCTGGTTCTGGCCCGCCGAGGACGAGGCCCTCGTGCCCGACGAGCGCCGTCCCCGGCCCTGACGCACGACTGGGGCCCGCTCAGTCGCCCAAGGTCCACTCTTGGTAAGACGCGGCGCTCGGCGGGTTCAGGATGAGACGCACCAGGCGGCCATCGGGGGAGATGGAGAGTTTACCGTCACCGCTCACCGTGGCCAAGGTGCTCGCCGTGGCGCTCGACGCGTCGTAGTGCAGGATCTCGTTGGCGGTCGTCTCCAGGTAGACGTCGCCGTTGTAGTCCACGACGATGTCGAGGATCGTCGCCGAGGCCGTGTACAAGGCCAGGCTCGACGCGGCGCTGGTGTTGACCGTGTACAGCACCTTGCCCGCCGAGGCGTAGAGCCCGCCGTCTGGGCCGATGTACACGCCCTCGATCCGGTCGGAGAAGGTGAGCAGGGTGCTCTTGGCGCTGGTCGAGAGGTTCACACAGACGAGCGTGCCGCTGCCCGAGAAGTTTGGGGTCCACGCACAGTTGGCGTCGTCTACGGCGATGGAGCTTGAGCAGTAGTTCATGAAGCCGATGGCCCAGGAGCTGCCCGTGGTGAAGGTGCCGTTGACGACGTTGCCGATCGTCGCGCCCGAGCCCTGCTGGCCCACGGCGTTCGTCGAGTTGTCGTTGTGGCTCACGACGACCTTGCCCGCTGGGCTTAAGGTCATCGCCGGGATGTTGTAGTTGGAGTAGCCGGTGATGATCGAGACCGTGCCGTCGGCGGCGATCTTGTAGACATAGTCTGTGCCGCTGATGATGGTCGAGACATAGGCCGCGCAGGAGTCGTCGTAGACGAGGTCGGTGCCGCCGGTCGGGTCTTTGGCGGCCAAGGTGGTGAGCGAGACCGACACACAGCCCGGATCCGGGCGGCAGTTGAGCCCGGTGTAGGCCCCGGCGTCGCCGTCGTCACAGTCGCCGCCGCCGTACAGCTCGGCGTCGTCGCCGTCGCCGTCGGCGTCGTAGTCCGAGGCCTCATCACAGTCGGCGTCTACGCCGTCGTAATACACCTCGGCCTCGCCGGGGTTCACGCCGCCGTCTCCATCATCACAGTCCGTGGCGTCGGCGACGGTGCCGCTCGGCGCGTCACAGCCCAAGACCGGCGCCCCCGCGTCCCCGTAGCCGTCGCTGTCGGCGTCGCCGTACCAGGTGCTCGCGTCGGCGGCGTCGGGCTCATCCACGTCGCCGTCACAGTCGTTGTCTTGGCCGTCGCAGCGCTCGGTGGCGTCGGGGTTCACCGCCCCTTGGCCATCATCACAGTCCGAGGCGTCGGCCACGGCGCCGCTGGGCTGCTCACAGGCGACGATCGCCGCGCCGGCATCTCCGAAGCCGTCCTCGTCGGCGTCACTGTACCAGGTGGCGGCGTCGACGGCGCTGTCTTCATCCACGGCGCCGTCGCAGTTGTTGTCTTGGCCATCACAGACCTCGGCGGCGTCGGGGTTCACCGTCCCCTCAGCGTCGTCGCAGTCCGTGGCGTCGGCGACGCTGCCCTCGGGGGCCTCGCAGGCGAGCTGCGCCGCCCCAGGGTCACCGAAGCCGTCGCCGTCGTTGTCGGTGTACCAGGCCCCGGCGTCGGCGGCGTCGTCCTCGTCGATGGCCTCATCACAGTCATCGTCGAGGCTGTTGCAGACCTCGGTGGCGCTGGGGTTCACCGCCGCCGCGCCGTCGTCACAGTCCCCGGCCTGGGCGGCGTAGCCCTCGGGCGCAGCGCAGGCGAGCTCCGCGAAGTCCACGTCGCCGTAGCTGTCGCCGTCGCGGTCTTGGTAGTACGTCGCCGCGTCCAAGGCGTCGGCGCCATCGGTGAGGCCGTCGCAGTTGTTGTCGAGGCCGTCGCAGATCTCTACGCCGTCAGGGTTCACCGCGCCGTCGCCGTCGTCGCAGTCTTCACAGGCGGGGAAGCCGTCGCCGTCGTTGTCGGCGAAGCCCGTGGAGCCGTCGCAGTTGTAGTCCGTGGGGTCGGCGCAGTCGGTCTCGGCGGCGGCGGGGTTGACCTCGGCCCGGGCGTCGTCGCAGTCCTCCGCCGAGGCGACGTAGCCCTCGGGCGCCGTGCAGGCCTCGACGGGCTCCCCGGCGCCGTAGCCGTCGCCGTCGCCATCGGCGTACCACAGGCCGAGCACGCCCTCATCCACCTGGCCGTCGCAGTTGTTGTCTTGGTCGTCGCAGAGCTCCTCGGCGCTGGGGTTCACGCTGGCGTCGTCGTCGTCGCAGTCCTCATCCGAGGGCACGCCGTCGCCGTCGTTGTCTACGGCGGCGCCGGAGTCCGTCGGCGGCAGGGCCGTCTCGCTCACCGACGGCCCCTCGTCTTTGCAGGCGGCGAGGGTGAGGGCGAGCAGCGTGAGCGTGGCGAGGCGAGACATGGGGGGCTCCTTCTTGGATGCCTCTAAGATATCGGCTTTCTTGGCGAAGCCCCGGCCAAGAGATCAACACGCGAGAAAAAGTGTGGGCCGAGTCACAAAGAGATGATCCGTCGCCACACCAGAGTGTCTACCAAGACGTGACGAGTAGGCGGAGTAAAGAGAGATGGGAACAACACGCTCAGCGGATCTTTAAGCCGTCTTAGGGGGGCCACGATGAGGGGGCCTCTGAACTGGGCTGGACGCCAAACAACAGAGGTGTGGACCTTAGGACCCACACGCAGGGGAACATCATGGACGGGATCCTGACCTGGAACGAGGTGGCGCTGGAGGTGCAGCGCCGCGACTTTAGCCCTGACGCAGACGGGGAGGTGAACCCGCAGCAGCCGGGGCCGACGCGCACCTCACGGGCCCTCGCGATCGTGCATCTGGCGATGTACGACGCCTTCGTCTCCACGGCGAGCGAACGCTACGGGACTTACACCGCGCCGGACCCGGGCTTGGGCCTCGGCGGGCGCCGGGCGGCCGTGGCCACCGCCGCCGCGCTCACGCTCGTGGCGTTGTTTGATCGCCAGCGCGACTGGATCCTGGGCGAACACCAGCGCTTCTTGGTCACTCTGACGACCTCCTCGGCGGTGGTGAACAGCGGAGTGGCCTGGGGCCGTCACATCGCGGAGACGATGCTGCGCAGCCGCGAGGGCGACGGATCCGAGCGCTCCGCCCTGCTCTACGCGCCGAGCTCTGAGCCGGGCCAGCACCGGCCCGACCCCCTGAACCCCGACCAAGGCGCGCTCGACCCCCACTGGGGCGGCGTGACGCCCTTCGGCGTGGCGAACCTCACCACGGTCATCCCCGCCGACGCGCCGCCCGGCCTCGGCTCAGCGAAGTACGCCACGCACTACAACGAGGTGCTCGCCAAAGGCGCGGCCACGGGGAGCACCCGCACGCCGGATGAGACCGTGCAGGGTGTCTTCTGGGCCTATGACGGCGCGCGTGAGATCGGCGTGCCGCCTCGGCTGTACAACCAGGCCGTGCGGGCGATCTCGGTGCAGCACAAGGCCACGGAGGAGCAGAACGCACGACTGTTCGCCATGGTGAACATGGCGATGGCCGACGCGGGCATCCAGGCCTGGCACGAGAAGTACCTGTACGACATCTGGCGCCCGGTCGTGGGCATCCGCGAGGCGGATCAGGGCTACGGGCCGACGGGCGACGGCGACGGCAACGTGAGCACGGCGGGGGATCCCGGCTGGCTGCCCTACGGCTCGCCGCGCAGCAACGAGCCCGGTCGGGTGAGCTTCACGCCGGGCTTCCCCGCCTACCCCTCAGGCCACGCGACCTTCGGCACCGTGGCCTTCCGGGTGGCGGAGCGTGTCTTGGGGCTGCCCGCCGGGTTCACCTTTGAGTTTGTCTCCGATGAGCTCAACGGCGTCACCGTCGACAACCGCGATCAGGCCGTGCGGCCGTGCCACACCCGCAGCTTGACCATCGACCGCGCCATCCAGGAGAACCTGGAGAGCCGGGTGTTCTTGGGCGTTCACTGGCGGTTTGACGGGGAGCGGGGCCAAGAGATCGGCGAGGCCATCGCCGATCAGATCCTGCCGCTCGCGACGCCGACGTCCTGACAGGTGCCTAGAGCGGGGGCGGCGGGTTACCTTCCGCCCCCTCTCTCTGGAGCCTCCCCATGGCCGTCTTCCTGCCCAAAGGCACCCGCGACTTCTTGCCCGCCCAGATGAACGCCCGGCTCGCCGTGATCGGCAAGCTGCGGGAGGTCTTCGCCCGCTTCGGGTTTGAGCCTCTGGAGACCCCGGCCTTGGAGCGCATCGAGACGCTCACCGGCAAGTACGGCGACGAGGGCGACAAGCTCATCTTCCGCATCCTCAAGCGCGGCGAGGGCTCCGACCGTGGCGAGACCGACCTCGCCTTACGTTACGATCTCACCGTGCCCCTGGCCCGGGTCGTGGCGATGAACAACGATCTGGTGATGCCCTTCAAACGCTACCAGATTCAGCCCGTGTGGCGCGCGGATCGCCCCCAGCGCGGTCGTTTCCGCGAGTTTTATCAGTGTGACTGCGACATCGTCGGCTGCAAAGACATGAGCGCCGACGCCGAGTGTGTCGCCGTGGTGCATGAGTCGCTCTTGGCCTTGGGCTTCACCGACTTCACCATTCGCCTGAACCACCGGGCGATCTTACGCGCCATCGTCACCGCCGCCGGGGTGCCCGAGCGGGAGGGCGCGGTGCTCGTGGCCGTAGACAAGCTCGACAAGATCGGCCGCGACGGCGTGAGCGCCGAGCTGCTCGCCAAGGGTGTGCCCCAGGCGTCCATCGACACGCTGTGGACGCTCTTTGAGGGCCGGGGCGAGGCCGCCCTGGATCACCTCGCCGAGGCCTTGGGTGAGGTGGGCGCCAAAGCCATCGCCGAGCTTCGGGACGTCTTACGTTTCGCCCGGGCGATGGGCGTGGGCGAGCGGCTCTCCTTTGAGCCCACCCTGGCCCGTGGCCTCGACTACTACACCGGCCCCGTGTTTGAGACCGTGCTCAACGACGGCAGCGTCGGCTCCGTGAGCGGCGGCGGGCGTTATGACGGCCTCGTGGGCATGTTCTCCGAGAAGCGTGAGGTGCCCGCCGTGGGCGTGGCCTTGGGCTTGGAGCGCCTGATGGTGATCTTGGAGGAGCGCAAGATGTTGGGCGACGTGCGCCCCACGACCACGGCGCTGGTGACCGTGTTTGATGAGTCGCTGCGTGAGGCGAGCCTCACCGCGGTGACCGCTCTGCGCGCGGCGGGCGTCGCCACCCAGATCACGCTGGACGCCGGGAGCAAGCTCGGCAAACAGCTCAAGCGGGCGAACGAGCTCGGCGCGCGCTTCGCCCTGGTCATCGGCCCGGACGAGGCCCAGGCGGGCACGGTGAACCTGAAGGACCTCGTGTCTGGGGAGCAGCACAAGCTGGCGCTCGCCGAGGCCGTGGCGTTTGTGGTGGCGGCGACGCGGCGGGGGTGAGACGCCGCGCGCTCAGCCCTCACACCCCCAGCGCCAGGGTCCGGGGGCGAGGCCGTAACGCTCATCCTCGGGGGCGGCGGGGGTGAGGGCGCGGCCGTCGTTGTTGGCGCCGTGCCAGGCCGTGGCGGCGGCCTCCGTGTCGGCGCCAAGGCCGACTCTGCGCCGCGCCAGCCGAGGCGCCCAAGCGCGCGACGGGAGCCAAAATCCCGAGCGCCACCGCGCCTCGCCTACCCCGGTCGATCGCCGCGACTCGTCTGTGGCGCGCGAAGCCGCAAAGCCGCAGAGCTGCCCTCCCTTTGCGTCTTTGCGCCTTTGCGCGAGACAAACGACGCTGCCGCGACCACCGCCCGCTCGAAGAGCCGATCGCCGACACACCCGGACAGGTCGCGCAAAGCCGCAAAGCCGCAAAGAGCTCAGCACAAGCGCGGGCGTTGGGGACTTCCAGGCCGTTCGCATCGGCGCGGGACGCCCAGCCCACCCCTGCGGCGCCCCGACCGCTGGAGACACCCCAGACCTCTCTGCGGCTCTGCGCCTCTGCGCGAGACAAACAACGCCGCCACGACCACCGCCCGCTCGAAGAGCCGATCCCAGGCCCCGCCCAGTCCTCTGCGGCGCTGTTGCGGCCTGAGCAGAGCTGTGGTAGTCTGCGCTCGTTGAATTCTACGTGCTCGCTCACAAGAGGTTGTGCGGTGTCTTGGCCTTGGAAGGCCCTCCTCGTGAGGCCAGCCCATGTCTTCTCTTCAGCGTTCTCGGGCAAACCAGACTCCTCAACAAGACTTAGCGCCCGCGCCTGCGCCAACCCTGGGCCCTCCCCAGAGCAACCAAGAGGCCCAAGAGGCGCTGCGGGCGGCGGGGCCTGGGGGCGTGGCCACCACCGACGGCGGGCACGCGGCCGAGGGTCCGCCCGCTGGGGATCCACCCGCAGGGCCCGGCGGGATGCGCGGTCTGCTGGCGCGCTTTGGCCCGCTGTTGGGGATCGACCTCAGCGACGTTGAGCTCAGCTCGGGCGACGCCGCCACCGCCCAACAAGCGGGCGGGCGAGACGTCATCACGCTCTCGGGCAACGACGCCGAGGCCGCCGCCCACGAGGCCATCCACGTCGCCCAGCGCCGCGCCCGCCCCAACACCGCCCGGCGGGAGACGAGCGAAGACGGCGACGCCGCCGAGCGCGAGGCCCGCGCCTTGGCCCCCGCCCTGCTCGCTGGGCGCCCGGTCACCGTGAAGGCCGCCCCCGCCGCCCACACCCAGCACGAGGACGCGCCGAGCCCGGCGGAGCGTATCCAGAACGCGCTGATGGCCGGGATGTTCGCTGAGGCGCTGGCGGCGCTGCGTGAGGGGGGCGCCGCCACACGCGCCGACTTCCAACGCCGCTACGGGATTCGTCTGGAGAACCACTTCCGGCTGAACACCGACGCCCAGACCTCCGCCGCTGCGCTCGTGATCCTCTGGCCCGTGATGTCGGGCACCGAACGTTTTGAGTACAACCTCGGCGCGAACGACAACGAGGCGGGCATCGCCCAGCTCATCATGACCACGCCTGTCGAAGAGCTGCTCACCTTGGGCGCCAAGCTCAACGACTACATCGCCGAGCTCGACGCCAAGCAGGCCTTCGACGCGCGGATGTACATCTGGCCAAACGAGGCCGTGGCCCACATGGGCCTGCTCATCCAAGAGGGCGACGGTTACGTCTTTGATGACGAGGCGGACGTGATCTCGACGCTCTTGCGGCTCACCCCGGCCCAGCGCCTTGAGGTGTGGGCCGCGCACGAGGACGGGCTGAAGGACCTGCTCAGCGACGACCAGCTCAGCAAGGTCAAGCGGATGTGTGTTGGCGCGGGTGAAGGCGGCACCGCCACCGAGGCCGACGCCCTCCAGGCGAGCATGAGCCTCTCCGTAGGCACCTTCAACGACGACGAGGCCCTGGCCTTCTCGACCATGGGCCGCGCCAACGAGCTCGTGCAAGAGCAGGCGGCGCTCAAAGGCCAGCTCAACGCCGGGGTGGGCGCCGACGGCAAACCTCTCACCGAGGAGGCCCGCGTCCGGCTCACCGCGCGCCTCACGGAGATCGGCGATCTCAGCGGGCTCCTCAGCACGTCCAACGCCGAGGGGGAGCACGCCGACAGCAGCTTCTTGGGCATGGCCCAGCAGGCGACCGAAGACGCCGACGTGGTCGCCACCACCCAGGCCGGGCTCGGCGGCGACGCCTTCGAGGTGGCCAAGACGCGGCTGCTCCAGGCGGTCGGGTGGGCCGGCGACGACGAGGACGCCATCCTCGCCGTGCTGGAGAACATTCACGCCCAGGTGGAGATCCCCGAGGGCAGCAGCGACGCCGACCGGGCGCGCATTCAGGCCGAGGCGGACGCGGCCCTCCTCCAGCGGCTCAAGGAAGACGAGACGCTCAAGGAAGAGGTCTGGGGCTCGATCGGCGGCCAAGACAAAAAGGCGGCCGACGCCCTGCTCGACGGCGACACCGCCGCGGCCGACGCCGCCATGCTGCGCCGCTACATCGGCGTCTTCACCACCGACCAGCCGGGCCTGCTCAAGCGCCTGCTCACCTTGGACCAGGCCCGCCGGGACGCCGTGAAGGCCGACAAGACGCTCGTGGCCGAGCTCAAGGCCCAAGGTGATGACGACTGGGACAACACCATCGACGGCGTGCTCGACACCGGGCAGCTCCCCACCGACGCCGCGCTCAACTACGCCATGGGCGAGACGAATGACGGCACCGATGAGGACGTGGTCACCATGGCCCTCAGCGGGCTCACTGAAGAGGATCGAACGACGCTGCGCCGGGGTTACCTGCTCAGCAAACGTGGCGGAGACATCGCTGAGGCCGACCAGGCCGCCCTCAAGAAGTACACGGAGCTGCGGGCCCGCCTTGAGGGCGAGCTGAGCGGCGGCGACCTCGACCGCGCCATAGAGGCCATGCTCGGCACGACCCCGGCGGGAGACACGCTCACCGACCAAGGCCGCCTCGACGCCTTGGACATCATGCGGGCGCGGCAAGAGGAGCGTGTGGCGATGGAGGCCTGGGGGGCCGAGACCTTCGGCAGCACCCACGAGACCCTCGCCCAGGCCCGCGCGCAGTTTGAGGAGGGGTATCAGGCCGCCGTCGCGGACAAGTCCGTGACCATAGAGGAGTTCGCGAAGCTCGCGGCCATCGACGCGCAGTTCAACGCCGCCTTCGAGGCGCACTCCGCGGCGGCGAGCGCCATCTCGGACACCATCGCCACCGTCGCGGGCGTCGTCGTCGGCGTGGTGATCGTGGCGCTCTCCGGCGGCACCGCCTCGCCGGGCGTGGCCGCCGCGCTCTCCCAGCTCAACAACGCCCGCTCCATCGCCGCGGTGCTCGCGCTCAGCGGCGGGGCCAGCGCGGCGGGCGGAGCGCTGTCCGGCGGCGACTTTGTGGACTCCGACGACGCCCTCAAGAACTTCGCCCAAGGCGGCGCCGAGGCCATCTTCACCCTCATCGGGGCCCGGCTCGCCACGGCGGGGGTGCGCCTCGTGGGCCTCAGCGACGACGTGCTCAAGGCGAGCATGGTGCGCGCCGCCGCCGGCGAGACGGCCACGGGGATCGCCGGCCGAGGCTCCCAGATCAGCGCCAAGACCTTAGAGACCGTCTTTGACGGCGCCATCGGCGGCGGGCTGGGGGAGATGACGTTCACGGCGCTGGACGCCCAGACCTGGAACAAGGGCATCTGGAGCGCCATCGTCAGCTTGGGCCAGGCGCTCTTGCGCGGCATGGCCACGGGCGGGGCCGTGGGCGTCGTCTCCGGGCTCCCCCTCGCCGTGGTGGACGCCTTGGTCTCCGCGCGGGCGCTCCGGGGCGTGAGCGCGCAGGTGGACGACACTCTAGGCGCCAACGCCAAGGTCGTCGCCCAGGTGACCGAGGGCGGCGGCACCAAATACTCCATCACCTACGGTCCCCAGATCACCGAGGCCGATCTCGCCCTACACCTCGACGCCCTCGTCCAGATGCAGCGCCTAGACACCCTCTCGGCCAAGATCGGCAGCGTCCTCAACAAACAGGCCGATCTCCCCGCCCAGTCCGTCGGCGCCCAGGCCCGCATCGAGCTCCAGAAGCTCCAAGAGATGCTCCTTGAGCGCCAGCGGACGCTCAGCGGCAGCGCCGACCTCTCGCCCCAGTCTCGCATCGACCTAGAGGCCGAGGTCAAGCTGATGGAGCTGCGGAGCGAGGTCCAGCTCAGCAAGCTCGACGATCCGACGCCGCTGACCGAGCCCCTCACCGTTCACGGCCCAGGGTTCAAGACGCGCGAGGAGGTGCTGGCTGAGCTCGGCGACTCCATGCCCGATGACCACGTGCTCTACCAGATTCAGGAGGGGCGCTGGGGGATCCGGCGCAAGCCCGGCGGCGTAGACGATGGTGTGCTGCCCAAGACCTTAGAGGAGGGGAATGACGGCCGCCTCATCGTGACGGATCGGAGCACCAGCCGCGCCTCTGCCATGTTTGACGCGGGCACAAGCGGCGAGAAGGTGCTGAGCCAGCTCACCTCTCCGGGCAGCACCTCCAGCCTGAAGCAGTTCGCCGAGATGCTGAAGAAGAACGGCCTCGCCACGGACAATGAGCTGCTGGCCGCCGCGAACGACGCCGTGGCCAAGTTCGTGGGCAAGGAGATCCCCGAGGACAACGTCCGACAGATGATCAAGCAGCGATTCCGCGACAGGGTCGTAGACGCCATGTTCGGCGGCCCACAAGGCGCGCCCACCCTCACCCTGGCCGAGGCTTACGCCAAACGCAGCGAGCTGTGTAAGGGCCTAAACTCAGGTGACGTCGGCTGGTTTGGCGAGGAGTGGACCCGCCGCGCCCTCATCGAGTTTGAGGGAGTAGACCCCAACGCCATCCTCCGGCACCCCACCGTGCCCGACAGCCTGCTCGTCGACGACAAGGCGCTTGATCTGGACCTCGTCATCGGCGACACCATCCTCGAGGTCAAGGCCGGCAAAGGCGCCCTCGACGGACGTGCCAAAGAGTCGCTCCAAGACTACCTTCGTGTGGTGAACGACAAGAAGGGCCATGTGCTCGTCAACGGCAAGGAGCAGGCGGTGAACAAGCTGAAGCTGCGGTTCTTGGAGGTGGAGGGGGCGAAGAGCTCGCTGGGGATGCTGGACGATCTTTTCAAGGACCACGCCCAAGGAAACCTGAGCGTCGAGATCTTCACAGGCACACGCTTTGAGACGTTCACCTCGTTGGATGCCCTCGAAACGGCTCTCACACGTGGAGCGCAGCCATGAACATCCTGAACTCCCTCAAGCTCGATGTGCTCACGATGCACGCCGACGCGGCGGCGGTTGTAGAGGCCCTCAAGCCCCGCGTCTGGGTGCGCACCCCCGATGTGACGCGCTTCGGTGGAAAATCAGTCCAGCAGAGCTACGCGCAGCTCCAAGCGGCCCTCGCAGATCGTTTTCAGCCTCATGCGTTAGAGTGGTGCCATCCAGAGCCACGTTTCTCGGATAGTTTAAAGAGGTGGAGGGGCGACTGGACCTCCTACATCACCTACACCGAAGACCCCGCCCGCGCCCGCCGGGGAGACTCGGCGCATGTGTACCTGGTAGACCCCCGCGCCCGCCTCGACACCCGCGAGGTCGTGCAGCTCCTCCAAGACGCGCCCTTCTTGTTCGCCAGCGGCAACAAGCTTGAGGGGGAGCCGTGGGACAGCTACAATCGCGGCATGGAGCGGGCGATGTCTGGCCCCGGCTGGCTCATGGTCTACAAAGGGGACGGCCACCGGCGCCTCGCCTCTCGGCGCTGGCTCACCCACGGCCCCTGGCGCCTCATCCGCGACGAGGCGCGTGATCTCACGGCCATTCAGTTTCACGACCTCGACGAGTCCGTGAGCCTCGCGGAGATGTTTGAGCAGGCCAAGCCGGGGTTGTGGGACATGTTCGGCGCGCCAGACTCGCTGCACTTCACCCCAGAGCTAGACCATCGCGGTTTTCAGCCCGGCCTCTACGACAAACGCACCAACACCTCGATCGTGGTGGTGCCCGATGAGGAGGAGGTCTCGCCCGAACACATGACCATCGCGGCCTGGTTCAAACGGGAGCAGCCCGTGCCTGATCTCCAGATCGATCAGGTCGCCTTCGTCTACTTCAACGAGACCATCGCCCGAAGGCAGCTCCCCCTCCTCTGGCGTATGGGCCTAGAGGTCCGCCTTCAGACCCCTCAGGGCCAGCGGCGCCTCGATGACCAGTACGAGCCGCCGCCCCCCGTCGTGCCCGACTGGGTCAAGCGTGTGCAGGACCGCGAGGGGTTCTGAGGCGGCGCGGCCAGCTGGGGCGACGCCGACGCGCTAGCCCAACCGAAGCGTCGCCCCCCAGACAGCTCGCGCAGAGCCGCAGAGCCGCAGAGCGCTCACCTCAAGCGCGATCCTCGGGGACACCCAGGCCGTCGCCCTCGGAGCGGGCCACCCCGCCCTCCACATCCCGGCCACCGTCGGCGACACCCCAGCCCTCTTGGCGCCTTGGCGTCTCACCGTTCACGGCCCAGGGTTCAAGACGCGCGAGGAGGTGCTGGCTGAGCTCGGCGACTCCATGCCCGATGACCA